>DASUCO010000065.1:0-21076 GCA_036275955.1 Acidimicrobiales bacterium | reverse complement strand
GAGGGCGTGCTTGACGGTCACGGCGATCGTCCTGCCGCTCTCGGTGAGGTTGTGCGGCACGTTCGAGATGAGGTTGGCGCCCTGCGTCGGCTGGACGATGAACAGGTTCGGGAACCCGTGCACGTGGATGCCGTGCTTGGTCCGCATGCCCTCGGCCCAGTAGTCCGAGAGGCGCACGCCGTCGCGGCCCTTGGGGTCGTAGCCGGCGCGGCTCGTGTACTCCGTACCGACCTCGAAGCCCGAGGCGTAGATGATGCAGTCGACCTCGTACTCGGTGCCGGCCACGACCACGCCCGTCTCGGTGATCCGCTCGACGCCCTTGCCGTCGGTGTCGACCAGCGTGGTGCCCGGCTCGTTGAACGCCTGCAGGTACTCGTCGTGGAAGCACGGCCGCTTGCACAGCTGGCGATACCACGCCTTGAGCCTCTGCGCCGTGTCGTGGTCCTCGACGATCGAGTCGACCCGCGCGCGGATCTCCTCCATCTTCTCGAAGTCGGAGTCCTCGAACGCCTCCATCATCTTCTCGGGCGTGAAGTCCTCCGGCGGCAGCGCCATGATCTTCGAGCGGATGCGGCGAGAGATGTCCGTCCATCCGTCCTTGACGAGGTCGTCCTCCACCGGCTGGCCGGTCTGGTTGGCGGTGAAGTTCTCCAGCCACCGCTGCTGCCAGCCCGGCGTGGCGATCTCGGCGAACCACTCGGGATCGATGGGCTCGTTGGCGCGCACGTCGACCGATGACGGCGTGCGCTGGAAGACGTAGAGCTCCTTGCACGCGCGCGCCAGGTGCGGGATGCACTGCACGGCGGTGGCGCCGGTGCCGATGATGGCGACGCGCTTGTCGGCCAGCTTGTCCATGGGCGACGTCGGGTCGCCGCCGGTGTAGTCGTAGTCCCACCGGCTGGTGTGGAACGAGTGGCCGGTGAACGACTCGATGCCGGGGATGCCGGGGAGCTTGGGTACGTGCAGCGGGCCGGTGCCCATGCCGAGGTGCTGCGCGGTGAACTCGTCGCCGCGGTTGGTGCGGATGACCCAGACCGAGCGCGCGTCGTCCCACTCCAGGTCGGTCACCTCGGTGTGGAAGAGCGCGTTGTCGTAGAGACCGAACTGCTTCCCGATGCGCTGGCAGTGCTCGAGGATCTCCGGGGCGTGCGTGTACTTCTCGGTGGGCATGTGCCCGGTCTCCTCGAGCAGCGGCATGTAGACCATGGCCGCCGTGTCGCACTGCGCACCCGGGTAGCGGTTCCAGTACCAGGTGCCGCCGAAGTCGCCGCCCTTCTCGATGATGCGGACGTCGTCGATGCCCTGCTCCTTGAGCCGGGCACCCGTCACCAGACCGGCGAAGCCGCCACCGATGAACGCCACGGTCACGTGGTCGGTCTTCGGCTCGCGCTCGGTGACCGGCGTGTACGGGTCCTCGAGGTAGTGCGCCAGCTGGCCGGTCAGGCGCAGGTACTGCTCGTTGCCGTCCGGGCGCAGCCGCTTGTCGCGCTCCTGGCGGTACTTCTCCTTCAGCGCGTCCTTGTCGATCGTCGTCACGCGTGTGACGGTACCGTCAACTGCGGCGGAACACCGAGTCGCGCAGGGCATCGACGACGCGACTGATCGACTGCCCCTTCGACACGAAGGCGGCGGCGCCGGCGGCGAGGGCGGCGTCGATCTCGTCGTCGGCCGAGAACACGACGACGGCGAGGCCGGGCACCGCGTCGAGCAGGTGCGGCAGGGCCTCCAGCCCCGACTGGCCCGGCATCTCGAGGTCGAGCACGACAGCGTCAGGTCGGGTGGCCCGCACCACCTCGAGCGCGTCACGTCCGTTCGCCGCCTCACCCACGACCTCGAAGCCAGGGTCGCCCTCGAGCCAGATGCGCAGCAGCATCCGCATGTCCGACTGGTCGTCGACGACGACCACCCGCATCGGCGTCGCCGGCGGCGGCTGGTGCGGTGCGGCGTCGAACGTCGGCACCGCCTCGGCGAACGCGTCCCCGATGTCCTCGGCCGCCAGGGCGTCGGCGATGCCGGTGGCCAGCGCGCCGTAGAACGCCTCGCCTTCCGGCGGAGCCGTCGACAGGTCGGGGGCCCGACCGGAGCGGGTCACGCTGACGATGCGGGCCCAGTGCAGCCCGAGGGTGCGCACCACCTCGGCCTCCACCGGCTCCGACCACTCGAACACGTCGGGATGGGAGCGGGCGTGGGCCTCGAACGCGTCGACGAAGCCGGCCAGCGCGTCGACGACGTCGATCGGGACGTCGAGCTCGGGGCGGGCCCGCAGCACGGCGATGGTCTCGCGGGCGGCGCCGATCCAGGCCCACGCGGAGGCCGTCGGGACCGGACCGATCGTGACCGACACCTGCACCGTGCGTCACCCTTCCCATTCGGGCTGCGGTCGAACGGTCCTCAGGCATCGTGATCGACCGGCACTGCCCCCGGCCGACGGCCGACGGCCCCTCCGCCCCGGCTCGACTTCATGACGAACGTGTTACGAACCCGCTACGGTGCCGGGGTCCGAGACCCCCCGGCGGAAGGTCCCCCGACGTGTCACTTGCTTCCACGCGCCTCGGCGCGGGCGCCGTGCTGACGGTGGCTGCGCTGCTCGCCCTCGCCGTGCCCACGCTGGCCGAGAGCCGTGCCGCGACGACGTCCTCGACCACGACGACCACGACGCCGTCGTCCACCTCGAGCTCCTCGTCGTCCACGACGACGACCCGGCCGACCACCACGCTGCCCGGCACGCGGAGCTCGACCACCACCACCCGACCGGCCGTCACGACGAGCAGCACCACGACGACCTCGACCACCCTGGCTCCGGGCGCGGTGCCGCCGGACGTCCAGGCGATGATCGACGCCTATCCCCGCACATCGGCCGGCTCCACCCGGGAGCTGGTGGCCGCGCTGGCCGGGCTCCCGGCACCCGCGGCCCGTGCCGGCTTCGGGCGCTTCCCGGTGGCGGGCGCAGCCACGTGGTCGCACGACTGGCTGTTCCCGCGGCACACGCCCGAGTTCCACGTGCACGAGGGCACCGACGTGTTCGCCGCTCGCGGCACGGTCGTGCAGTCACCGGCCATCGGCACCGCCCGCATCTCGCACGGGACCGTCGGCGGGCTGGCGGTGAAGGTCGTGCAGGACGACGGCACCTACTGGTACCTGGCCCACCTCGACCAGGCGACGGTCACCGACGGCCAGCGCGTCGGCCTCGGCGACCCGGTGGGCACGGTCGGCGACAGCGGCAACGCCGCCGGCGGCGCGCCCCACGTCCACGTCGAGGTCCACCCCTTCGGCGGCGAGGCCGAGGATCCCAAGCGGGTGCTCGACGCGTACTACGCCGAGGCGCTCGCTGCCGCGCCTGCGGTCGTGGCCGACTACGCCCGCCACGCGCACTGGGGCGCCGACCGGCTCGAGCCGCTGCCGTGGGTGACGCCGGTGGTCCTGGGCGGCGCGTCGTGCCCGGTGCCGAGCGACGCGCGGTGACTCAGATCTCGACGTGGGCGCCGACCTCGAACACGCGGTCGGCCGGCAGGTTGAAGAACCGCGTGGCGCTGTCGGCCCCACGGTGCAACAGGATGTAGAGCTTCTCGAGCATGGGGTGCATGCCGGGGATCTCGTCCATGGAGAGCACCGCCTCCCGGCCGACGAAGTAGGTCACGTCATCGTGCTCGATGCGGACGCCGGGGATGTCGACGAGCGCGAGAGCGGCAGGCACGTTCGGCTCCTCCATGAAGCCGAAGCAGATGATGACCTGGTGCACGCCGCCCTGCAGGCGGTGCACAGCGACCCGATCGGCGAGCGCCACCCGCGGGGTGTCGGCCGTGCGCACGCAGAGCAGGATCGTCTCGCGGTGCAGCACCTTGTTGTGCAGCAGGTTGTGCACGAGCGCAGGTGGCGCCTGACCCTCGTCCTTGAACAGGAACACCGCGACACCGTCGACGCGCACGACGTCCGCGTGCTCGGCGAGGACGTCCTTGACCGGGCGCTCGCCGCGACGAATGGCGGCTGCGACCAGGTCGCGGCCCTTGCGCCAGGTCGCCATCTGCACGAGCAGGCCCACCGCGACGACGAGCGGAAACCAGCCGCCATGCGGGATCTTCGGCACGTTGGCGGCAAGGAAGGCCATGTCGACGAGGAACAACGGCGCCACGATCAGCAGCGCCTTCGGCGTCGACCAGCCCCACCGGTTTCGGGCCACGACATAGAACAGGATCGAGGTGATGACCATGGTCGTCGTCACCGCGATGCCGTAGGCGGCGGCCAGGTTGCTCGACGACTGGAAGCCGATCACCAGGCCGATGCTGCCGACCATGAGACCCCAGTTGACGAGCGGCACGTACACCTGGCCCTGGTGGCCGGCGGACGTGTGCAGGATGCGCACGCGCGGCAGGTAGTCGAGCTGCACCGCCTGGACCGTGAGCGAGAACGCGCCGGAGATGAGCGCCTGTGACGCGATGATCGACGCCATGGTCGCCAGCAGCGCGAGCGGCGTGATGCCCCAGCTGGGCGCCATCTCGTACAGCGGGCTGTGCACCGCCTCGGGCTCGCCCAGCAGCAGCGCGGCCTGGCCGAAGTAGCTGAGGAGCAGCGCCGGGAGCACGATGCCGTACCAGGCGATGGCGATCGGGCGACGCCCGAAGTGGCCCATGTCGGCGTAGAGCGCCTCGCCGCCGGTGACGACCAGGAAGATGCTGCCGAGCGCCAGGAAGCCCTTCATCGGCTCGGCCTGGAACAGGTAGAGGATGTTCACCGGGTTGATGGCCTGCACCACCTCCGGGTGATCGATCACCTGCAGCAGCCCCAGCACGCCGAGGACGCCGAACCACACCACCATCACCGGGCCGAAGACGCGGCCCACGCTGCCGGTGCCGCGTCGCTGGACGAGGAAGAGCCCGAGCAGGATGGCCACCGCGATCGGGATCACCAGATCGTCGAAGGCGGACGAGGCCACCCTGAAGCCCTCCACCGCGGAGAGAACCGAGATGGCCGGCGTGATCAGCCCGTCGCCGTAGAGCAGCGCGGTGCCGAACACGCCGAGCATCACCAGCGCCGCCGTCCGCCGGCCCGGACGCGAGCGCGGGATCACCAGCGCGGTGAGGGCGAGGATCCCGCCCTCGCCGTTGTTGTCGGCCTTCATGACGAGCGCCAGGTACTTGACCGAGATGATGATCACGAGCGCCCAGAACGCGATCGACGCCACGCCCAGCGCGGTGGTGTGGGTGACGCCGAGGTCCTGGTGCTCGAACGCCTCGCGGAACGCGTACAGCGGACTGGTGCCGATGTCGCCGAACACGACGCCGAGCGCGCCCAGCGCGAGCGCGCTGGTGCCGAGGTGCGCCTCGCCGTGGTCTGCCATGGAGCGGTGACGCTACCGACTGACCGGTGCCACCTCGACCGGGACGCCCGTCATGTGTGCCTGGCTCGACAGCGGCTCGAAGCTCCCGGCGCCGGCGGGGAGGAGCACGTTGCAGTTGACGCCCGGCCGACCCTGGGCGCGCGACATGCCGGAGGTCCGCTCGTTGCCCCACCCGTGCGCCATCGCCACGACGCCGGGTCGCAGCTCGGCATCGAAGCGCACCGTCACCTCGACCTCGCCGTGGCAGTTGGACGCCAGGGCGGTCGCACCGTCGTCGAGGCCACGGGCGGCGGCGTCGTCGGGGTGCATGTAGAGCGGGTTGTCGTCGCGCCCGGCACGCTGCAGGCGGTCGATGTTGCGGAACCACGAGTTCATCATCCAGCGGTCGCGCCGGGTGATGAGCTTGAGGCCGTCGGGCTCGGACGCCATCGCCACGAACAGCTCGTGCGCGCGCGCCAGCGCCGGTGCGAACACCGGCGGACAGCAGTCGATGCGCCCGTCGGCCGTCAGCACCTGGTCGTCGAAGAACCGACCGGGCTGTGGCGCGGGCAGCTCGACCACCGTCGATGGCTCGGCCCGCAGCGCGTCGAGGTCGATGCCCGAGCCCTTCTGCATCATGTGGCGCCACTTGCCCCACAGGTCGGGCTGCGCGTCGTCGAGGAGCGACGGCTTGCCCAGCTCCTGCAGGAGGCGATGGCAGATCCACCACTCGGGCCTGCGCTCGCCGGCCGGCTCGACGACCTGGGGCGTGTACTGCACGAACGGCCGGTACGACAGACCGATGTTCACCACGTTGAGGTCGTCGCGCTCGAACTGGTCGGTGGCCGGCAGCGTGAAGTGGGCCAGCTCGCCGGTGGCGTTGCGGTAGATGTCGATGCAGACCAGCAGCTCGAGCTGCTCGAACGCCTTCCGCAGGCGCTCGCCCCCACCGATCGACAGGAGCGGGTTGCCGGCGACGACGATCATCGCTCGCACCGGCAGTTCGGCGTCGAGGATGGCGTCGGCCATGAGGTTGCCCGGCAGCGAGCCGCGGCGCAGCGTGCCCCACTCGGTCTCGGTGTACATCTGCTCCGGGACGCCGGCCCCGGCCCGGGCGTTGGGGTAGAAGCCGTCGCTCTTGAGGTTGCCGCCCTCGCGGTCGAGGTTGCCGGTGACGAACGACAGCATCTGCACCAGCCAGTAGGCGAGCGTGCCCTGCCGCCCCATGTTCACGCCGGTCGACGCGTGCACCGATGCCGCTCCGGACGACGCCCACGCCTGGGCCAGCTCGCGCGTCACGTCCGGATCGATGCCGGTGACCGCGCTCGTCGTCTCCGCGTCGTACGGCGCGATGAACGCCCGCAGCTCCTCGACGTGGGTGGCGTGCCGGCGCAGCACGTTCTCGTCGAACCCGCCGAGCCGGTCGATCTCGGTCAGCAGCGCGGCGAGGAAGTACAGATCGGTGTCGGGCTTGATCAGCACGGTGTCGCCCACGCCCCGCTCCGGCGTCTCGATCCGGCGCGGGTTCACGAACACGATGCGGGCGCCGCGCGACGACGCCTGGCGCAGCACGTTGATCACGTTGGGCACCGAGAAGAAGCTCGACTGCGACACGCGCGGGTTCTCGCCGATGATCAGGCACAGCTCGGTGTGATCGAGGTCGGGGATGGGGTGCACCATCGCCGTGCCGAACACCGCCTGGCTGGCCACGAACTTGTTGGCGCAGTCCTGCGTCCCGCTGCTGAACGTGCGGCGCAGACCGAGCCCCATGGCGAGCGAGCCGGTGGCGGCCTGGCCGAGCGCGTTGAACGCCATGGGGTTGCCGGTGTACATCGCCACCGCCTCGACGCCGTCGCGCTCGATGATCGAGCGGAGGCGGGTGGCGATCTCGCCCATCGCGTCGTCCCACGACGCTGCCGCCCACGTGCCGTCGGCGGCCCGCCGCATCGGCGTGTCGAGGCGGTCCGGGTCGTCGTGGATGTCGAGCGTGGCGATCCCCTTGTGGCAGGCGTAGCCCTTGGTGACCGGGTGGTCGAAGTCGGCCTTCAGGCCCACCAGCCGCCCGTCTTCGACGTCAGCCACCAGACCGCATGACGGCTCGCACACACGACAGAACGTCTTGACCTGCTGCACGGCAGCACCGTACGCCGCGGCGACGTCTACGAGACGGTGAGCGTCCCGGTCATGCTCGGATGGATGTTGCAGCGGAAGTCGTAGCTCCCGGCGGTGAAGGTGTCCGAACCGGAGCCGCTCCCGCCGGGTCCGAGCGGGATGTTCACGTCGCTCCCCGGGATGGTGAACGTGTGCGCCGCGCTGTCGCCGTTCGAGGCGTTGAACGTGATGCGCCCGGCGGGCGCCGAGATGCTGCTCGGGCTGAACGCGAAGCCGCTGACGGTGACCGATCGCGTCGAGGACTGCGGGGCCGCGGTGGTCGTGGTCGTCGGTGCCGTCGTCGTCGTCGTGGCCGGGCGGGCCGTGGTGGTCGTGGTGGCCGGCGCGGCGGTCGTCGTCGGCGCCGGCGCGGCGGTGGTCGTGGGCGCCGGCGCGGCGCCCGAGCGCGACGTCGTCGTGGTGGCGGCGGCCCCGCCGGACGAACGGGTCGTCGTCGTGGTGGCGTCGGCGTCCCCGCCGGCCGCCGTCGGCTCGGTCGTCGACGTCGTCGTCGTGGGGTTGCCGTAGGGCCGGTCGGGGGCGGCGGCGGCGGTCGTGGTGGCCGACTCGCGGTCGTCGCCCGCACGCGCCACATCGTCGTCGTCACCGCACGCGGCCAGCACGAGCACGAGGACCAGGACGAGACGTCGCATGCCTCTCCTACGGGCGAGCGGGACCTCGGGATTGCCGGCGTCCATCCCCTGCGGCAGGCCTGCTGTGCACGGACACCGCATAGTCGCCGCCGGCGAACGGCCGGCGATCCCACGTGGCGAACCGCTCGACCAGCTCGAGTCCCGCGGCCGCGCAGTGCGCGTCGTAGTCGCCGATGCCGTAGCCGCGGTCGAGCTGGAAGCCGGCGACGAGCACGCCGCCGACGTGCCGGGCACAGCCGGCCACCAGCGCCGCGTGCGTGCCCGGCGGGGTGAAGATCGGCACGTTCCCGGCCATGACGACGACGTCGAAGGTGCGCCCCAGGTCGAGCGCGGCGAGGTCCGACTCGATCCAGGTCAGCGCCGGGCCGCGCTGACGAGCGGTGGTGAGCATCGACGGGTCGACGTCGGCGCCCACCACCTCGATGCCCCGTCGCGCCAGCTCGATCGCCACCCGTCCGCTACCGCAGCCGGCGTCGAGCACCGACGCCGGCTCGTACGCCGCCACGAACGACGCCTCGCCGTGCACGTCCTGCCCGGCGGCCGCCAGCTCGTCGAAGCGACGCTGGTAGCGCTCGCCATCCCAGGACTCAGCAGACCTGCCGGAGGAGATGGGCTCGCTCACCGGGCGAGCGCCTCCACCAGCTCGACGGCGGCGTTGCCGTAGCCAGCGATGGCGTTGGCCAAGCGGACGGCGCCGAGCCGCTCGCGCTCGCCGGTGCGGACCGCCTCGACGGCGGCGCGGATGGCGTCGGGCTCGGCGTCACGGTGCACGACGCGCGCCACCTCGATGGCCTCGGCCCGCGCCGCGTTGTGGGGCTGGTCGCGATCGAGCGGCACCAGCACCATGGGGACGCCGAACGCCCCGGCGGCCATGATCCCGCCGTGGCCGCCGTGGCCGACGAACACGTCGGCGTGCGGCAGCAGGGCGGCGTGCCGGATGAACCCGGTGACCCGCGCGTTGGCCGGGACCCGCAGCGAACCGGCGTCGACGTGGCGACCCACCGTCACCACCACGTCGACCGGCAGCTCGGACAGGCCGTCGAGGATGCGCTGGAGCACCGGCACCTCACCCATGTCGGTGGTGCCCATGCTCACCACCACGAGCGAGCGGTCCGGCGGGCGCCAGCCGGCATCGGGGCCCTCGGGCTCCAGCACCGGACCCACGTGTCGGACGTTGTCCGGCGGGTCGACGCCGTCGAGCTCGCGGGTCGAGAAGACGAGCTGCACCCGGAACCGGGCCAGGAGGTCGAGGTAGCCGGCCGACGCGAACGTGCCCTCGAGCTTCGGCACGAAGGACCACAGCGTGTGCACGATCGTGGCCGACGGCCGGCCCGAGGCGAGCACCGCCTCGAGCCCGGCGTTGGTCGTCATGTGGTCGACGAGCAGCACGTCGCCGTCCACCAGTGGCGGTGCGTCCCAGCCGACCTGCAGGGCGACGTCGTGGCCGCGCGCCTCGAGGCGCGCCTTCAGCGCCCGGAAGACGGCGACGTTGCCGCCGCCCTCCCACGTGGTGCACGCGACCCTCATCCGGCCACGAGGCTGGCGATCGCCCACAGCGAGGCGACGACGCCGATGGCGATCATCGTCATGCTGCGGGCGAGCGGCGGACGTTCCAGCTCGCCGTCGCCCCGCCGCTCGGGCGGGCGCACCAGCGCCAACCCGCTCCCGACCGCCATCGCCGCCCCGAAGGCCAGCACCAGCAGCGGCAGGAGGTCCTCACCCAGCAGCATCGGTCACCTCGGTCTCGGTCGGCACAGGGGGCACCTCGGGCGCCATCGGCTCGCGGACCACCAGGATGCCCGCGCCGACGACGAGGAGCCCGCCGACGAGCATCGACAGGGTCGGGTCCTCGTGCAGCACGAGCCACCCGAAGAGCACGGCGCTGGCCGGCTCGAGGTAGAGCAGCACCGCGGCACGGGTGGCGGCCAGGCGCTCCAGCGCGTCCAGGTAGGTGGCGAACGCGAACGCGGTGTAGACGACGCCGAGCACGCCCAGCCACAGCCAGTCGATGCTCGGCGTGCCCCAGTCGGCCAGCACCGAGAACGGGAGGAGCACGGCGCCGGCCACGAGCAGCTGGTAGAGCGCCAGCTGGACGCCGCCGTGCTCGTCGCTGAGCGACTTGTTCAGCAGGGCCAGCGGCACGTACAGCCCGCCGGTCAGGAACGCGAGTGCGATGCCGTCGGCGGACGCGCCGTCCACGGCGGGGGCAGCGATGAGGGCGATGCCGGCGACGGCGACGGCCAGCGCCGCCTTGGTGCGGACCGGCACCACCTCGCCCAGGAAGGCGGGCGCGAAGGCGGCGATGCCGACCGGGGCCAGGTAGGTGATGAGCAGGACGGTGCCGATCGGCGCTCGCTGCAGCGCGGCGATGAACGACACCCAGTGGGCAGCGAGGACCACGCCGTTCAGCAGCAGGTGGCGGTTGGGTCGCCACCGCCACGGCTGCTCGCGCCCGGTGACGGCGAGGAACAGGGCGATCGAGGGTGCCGCGATCCAGATGCGGGCGGACACCAGCGCCACCGCCGGGAGGTCGACCTGGCGCACCACGGCGCCGACCGACCCCCACAGCACCGCGATTGACGCGACAGTCATGGCGGCGCGTCGCTCGGTCGGCACGGCCGCCCACCGTACGGGCCGACCCCGCCGTCTCGTCACTCAAGCCGACCAGCCCCCCGACCGAAAGCACTAGTCATGCCCACGCCGAACGGCGATGTCGCCCACCTGCTCCGCCGCGCCGGCTTCGGCGGGACGGCGGCCGAGGTGGCCGCGCTCGCGCCGCTGGACATCCGGGCCATCGTCGACCGCATCCTCGACGTCAGCGCCGCGCCGCCGGTGGTCAAGCCGGCCGGCGTCGGCCCCGAGGACGGGCAGTACAAGCAGTGGGTGTCGATGACGCAGTGGTGGCTGGAGCGCATGCGCACCACCCGCTCGCCCCTGGCCGAGAAGATGACGCTGTTCTGGCACGGCCACCTCTGCTCGGCCCAGGACAAGGTCGGGTTCGCGCAGGCGATGTGGGACCAGAACCAGCTGTTCCGCACCAAGGGCCTGGGCAGCTTCGTCGACCTCATGCAGGCCGTGGCCATCGACCCGGCGATGCTCGTCTACCTCGACAACACCGAGAACCGGAAGGGCGCGCCGAACGAGAACTTCGCCCGCGAGCTGATGGAGCTGTTCACCCTCGGCGTGAACCAGTACAACCAGACGGACGTCGTCAGCGCGGCACGGGCGTGGACCGGGCACGGCATCGACCGCAAGACCTGGAAGTACCGCTTCCGGGCCGACCACCACGACGCCGGCGCCAAGGTCTTCTTCGGCAGGACCAAGGCGTGGACCGGACCCCAGGTCATCGAGGAGATCCTCCTCGGCCGGTCCAAGGAGACCTCCGCTCGCTTCCTGGCCACCAGGCTCTGGAGCTTCTTCGCCTACCCGAACCCCGAGCGGGCCGTGGTCGATGCGAGCGTGCAGCCGTACCTGGCCAGCCAGCTCGACATCAAGGCGCTGGTCAAGGCGATCTTCCTGCGGCCGGAGTTCTACTCCGTCAAGGCCAAGCGCGGGCTCGTTCGCTCGCCCATCGAGTACATGGTCGCGACGATGAAGGGCCTCGAGCTGTCGGCCGCCGACGCCCACCCCGAGTGGTTCTGCGAGGCCATGGGCCAGGTCCCGTTCGGTCCGCCCAACGTGTCTGGCTGGCGGCCGAACGGCTACTGGATCTCGTCGTCGGCGACGTGGGCGCGGCTGCACTGGGCCAACTACGTGCGCTGGCAGGTCGACAAGCGACCGTTCCTCACCCAGCTGCGCGAGCTCTCGCCCGAGGACTCGGTGAAGGCGGTGCTCCGCCAGCTCGGCATCGACCGCGCCGGCCCGACGACGACCTACGCGCTGCGCCGCTACGTCGATCGCGAGCGCGCCACCGACCGCTGGGCCGAGCGACCGAACCTGCTCCTGCTCGGACTGATGTGCCCGGAGATGCAGCTCGCATGAGGGATCTGGAGACCTACGAGGCGCTCCGCGCCCTGTCCTCGCCGCTACCCACCGACCGCGCGTCCATGACGCGCCGCCGGTTCCTGCAGGCGACCGTCGCCACCGCCGGCGCGACCGCGGTCCTGCCGGCGTGGCTGGCCGACGTGGCCGAGGCGGCGACGCCGATCGGACCCAACGACGGCGTGCTCGTGCTCGTGCTCATGGCCGGTGGGAACGACGGGCTGAACACGGTGATCCCGGTCGACGACGGCCTCTACCGCGACAAGCGACGCACGCTCGCCATCGAGGAGGGCGCCGCGCTGCCCGTCGCCAAGGGCGTCGGCCTGCACCCGAACCTGGCCAAGCTGGCGGCGCGGTACAAGGCCGGCCAGGTGGCCCTCCTCCAGGGCGTCGGTGACCTGAAGCCCGACATGAGCCACTTCACCGCCATGGCCCGGTGGATGGCCGGTCAGGCGTCCGAGGCCCATCCCACGACCGGCTGGCTGGGACGCTGGCTCGACGGCTACGCCAAGGCCGACGACCTGTCGGCGGTCGTGCTCGGTCACTCGGTGCCACTCGCGTTCCAGGGCGCGCAGCGCAAGGGCACGGCGCTGCCGGTGAAGGGCGGCGACAACCTCGCCGTCAACCGCGAGCCGTGGGTGCAGCGGTCACTCGACTGCCTGCGCGACTTCGGCGCCGGACCGACCGGCAACGGCGCGTGGGCCGACGCGCTCGGGAAGGCCGGCCGCACCGCGGTCGACCTGGCCGGCGTCGTGGCGCCGATCTACGCGACCGAGCTCGAGGACAGCAAGCTGGTCAACCAGCTCACGCTCGCGGCCCGGCTGATCAACGCCAACCTCGGGGTGCGCGTGGTACAGGTCGAGTACGGCGACTTCGACCACCACTCCGACCAGGCCGGCCAGCACGCGCAGCGGATGGCCGAGCTCGACGCCGGCATCGACCGGTTCTTCGCCACGCTGTCGCCGACGTTCGCCAAGCGGGCGACGATCCTCACCGTGTCGGAGTTCGGCCGCCGGCCCGAGGCGAACGCCTCCGGCGGCACCGACCACGGCGAGGGCAGCGACATCATCGCCGTCGGCCCCGGCGTGAAGGGCGGCCTCTACGGCCAGCCCATGCACCTCGGCCATCTCAGCAACCACGGGTGCCCGATCGCCCACGTCGACTTCCGCAGCGTCTACGCCACGTTCCTCGAGACCTGGCTGCGCGCCGACCCGACGCAGGTCCTCGGCGGCACCTTCGAGAACCTCCGCTTCCTCAAGACGCCCTCCCTCTACCCGTTCGACTCAGGCGAGGCCGACGGCGACGATGGCGAGCACCAGGGCGACGGCGCCGGTGAAGTCGACCGTCGACGTCACGATCGGGATGCCGTAGCTGTCGGGATCGAGGCCGACGCGGAACGACGCGATCGTGCCGTAGTAGGCGACGAGCACGACGAAGGCGACGGCGACGAGGCCGCCGAGCATGGTCACCGCGAGCATCGTGAGCACACCCGGTGTCTCGTGACCCACGAGCGTGGCGATCAGCGTCGCGCCGAGCGCGTCGTACGCGAACACCGGCACCGCCAGCGCGAGCGCCGCGCCGATGTCGCGGCGCGCCAGCCGGCTCGGCATCGTGGCCGGTTCGATGAGGCCGAGGTGGAGCTTGGTGCCGAGCCGGCCCGAGAGGATCCCGCCCAGCGCGCCGCAGCTGCTCAGGAACGCCGGGAGCAGCACCAGCAGCGCCGGGTGCTCGGTGAACGGCGCCAGCTGGCGCTCGATGGCGACGCCGGCGAGCGCGCTCACCGCGCCGGCGAGCACGAGCACCGGCATCGACTGGCGCACGATGCGCGGCAGCTCGTCGAGCGAGGCGCGCAGGGCCAGCACGACCACGACCACCGCAGCGGCGATGCCCACGAGCGCGATCGACGGCGTCACGATGGCGATCCCGGTGAGGCCCGCCGCCAGCCACAGCGCGGGCAGCGTGAGCACGTCGCCCAAGGTCGACACCAGCGGTGCGCTCACGTCGTCGAGGTCCCAGTCGTAGCGCACGGCCCCGGCGGCGATGCCGACGGTCGACGCCAGCACCACCGCCGACGCGAGGATGCCGCCCACCGTCGACACGACGACGAAGTCAGCCACCGGCGCCGAGCCGGTCTGGCCGAGCGCCACCGCGATCACCTTGGCCACGACGCCGAGGAGGACCGACGCCGCGATCGTCAGCACCACCGCGGCCACCACGTTCTGGCCCAGCACCGAGCGCGGATTCCGGCTCAGGTTGAACGTGCCGGTGTGGATCGCGGTGCTCAGACGGCTGCCGACCGGCGTGAAGATGTTGCCCCGCAGCCCGATGGCCGCCGGTACGAGGACGAGCAGACCGGGGCGGTTGGCGAAGGTGGCGCTCACCGCACCCAGGAAGGCGCCGGCGACGAAGCTGGTGCTCGAGTTGAGTGCGAGCGCCGTCAGCGCCTGGCGGCCGGCGCGCGCGTCGCCGACGGCCGACGCGGCCCGTCGCAGGGCCTGCAGAGCCCGCGCGGCCATGGCACCGTCGCCTTCGAACGCACGGCGTGCAGTCTGCCCGACCGGCTACCCCAGGTTGAGCGCAGATGCGAGCTCGCGCCACTGCGGCATCGGCAGCGCGCGTGGGTCAGCCGTGAGCACCTGGACGGCCACGTGGTCGGCGCCGGCGTCGTGGTGCGCGTTGATGCGAGCCACCACCTCGTCCGTGCTGCCCCACGCCACGATGGCGTCGACCAGCTTGTCGCTGCCGCCGTTGCCGAGGTCGTCGTCGCCCCAGCCGAGGCGACGCAGGTTGTTCGTGTAGTTGGGCAGTCCCAGGTACGTCTGCATGTGGGCGCGCGCCGTCGCCCGGGCCGTCTCCGGGTTGGCGTCCAGCACCACCGCCTGCTCCGGGGCCAGGATCTTCCCGGCGCCGAGGATCTCGCGCGCGATCGGCGTGTGCTCGACCGGCACGAAGTAGGGATGCGCGCCGGATGCCTTCTCCCGCGCCAGCTCGAGCATCTTCGGGCCCAGCGCGGCGAGCACCCGCACCGGCTCCACCGGCGGCGGCGCCGCGAAGAACAGGCCCGTGTCCATGCCGTCGAGGTAGCTGCGCATGGTCGAGAGGGGCTTGTCGTAGGTCTGCTTGTAGAAGCCCTCGACCGCGACCTGGTGGCTGACGCCGATGCCGAGCAGGAAGCGATCGGGGTGGGCCGAGGTGATCGTCTTGTGCCCGCCGGACATCGCCATCGCCGTGCGTGCGTGCAGGTTGGCGATGCCGGTGGCGACCACGATCCGCTCGGTCGCGCCGAGCAGGAGCATGGAGTTCGCCATCACCTCGCGGTTCACGGCCTCGGGGATCCAGATGGCACCCCATCCGAGCGACTCGATCTCGGCCGCCGCCTCGCGCGCCACCGGGGCCGGCTGCAGGTCGAGGGCCACGGTCCACACGCCGTACTTGGAGAGCTCCATGTGGCGGTTCTAGTTGAACCCGGCTGCATCAACGGTAGAAACACGAGGTGCGCGCCGCGATCAAGCGGGTGGTGGTCATCGCCGCCGGAGTCATCATCGCCCTGTTCGTGGTCGGCGCCGTCGACCTGTTCGACTTCCTGCCCAACCCGTTCAAGAGCGAGACCGTCGACCGCAGCCAGCCTGCGCTCCTCGAGCGCCTCAGCGACCTCAGCGAGTACCGCGCCGCGTCGGCCGAGCTGCAGGTGCTGATCGACGTCGAGGAGGACGTCCGGTTCGTGCCGTCGTTCCTCGCCGGGCAGCGGGTGACGTTCCTGGCCGGCGGCTCGGTCGACGGCGCCGTCGACTTCGGCTCGCTGGGCGACGACGCGGTCGAGATCGACGGCGACACGGTGACGATCACCCTGCCGGCGGCCGAGATCGTCGACGTGGACGTCGACCCCGACCGCTCCTACGTCGTCAACCGCGACCGCGGCGTGCTCGACCGCATCGGCGGCATCTTCAGCGACAACCCGACCGGCGAGCAGGAGCTGTACCAGCTGGCCGAGGAGAAGCTGCGGGCCGCCGCCGACCAGAGCGCGCTGCGCGACCGCGCCGAGCGCAACACCCGCAAGATGCTCACCGCGCTGCTGCGCTCGCTCGGGTTCGAGAAGGTCGAGGTCGTCTTCGAGGAGCCTCCGGCAACCTAGGAAGCCGCCGCCTGCTCCCACATCTCGCGCGCCGCGGCGGCGTGGTCGAGGTAGCCGCCCTCCTCGTAGCAGGCGAGGCCTCGCTCGTACCGCACCCACGCGGCATCGGCGTCGCCCTCGACGAGGTCGATCATCGCAAGGTCGCACAGCGAGCTGCCCATGCCGCCCAGGAAGTCGATCTCGTGGCAGCGCCGGAGCACCTCGTTGTGCAGCCGGCGCGCCAGCACGTAGTCGCGCTCGGTGAACGCCACGCACGCCCGCAGGTGCAGGGCATGGAACACGCCGAAGTGCGAGCCGATCTCGTTTGCGGTGGCCAGCGCGATCTCCAGGCTCGACTTGGCCGTGGCCAGGTCGCCGCTGCGCCACAGCTCGAGCCCGCGCTGGGTGGGCCACCGCACCTCGAAGGGCAGCCGGTCCATGCGGGCGTCCGCCCCGAGCTCGTCGATCTCCACGTTCCCCCCTTGCCGAACCGCCGTGCTGCGTTGCTGCAGTGCCGCCCTACATCCCCTTCGCCATGTTCTCGAACTTGGCGTAGCTGTTGAGGAACGCCAGCCGGTCGACGCCGGTGGGTCCCGAGCGGTGCTTGGCGACGATGATCTCAGCCTGGCCCTTGTCGTTGGAGTCGGGGTGGTACACCTCGTCGCGGTACACGAACATGACGACGTCGGCGTCCTGCTCGAGACCACCCGACTCGCGCAGGTCGGCCAGCATCGGCCGCTTGTCGGCCCGCAGCTCGAGGCCGC
Source organism: Acidimicrobiales bacterium (assembly GCA_036275955.1). GTDB lineage: Bacteria > Actinomycetota > Acidimicrobiia > Acidimicrobiales > CADCSY01 > DATLFP01. The sequence continues at coordinate 4,102 of DASUCO010000065.1, read as the reverse complement.
GGTTCAGCTGGCTGAGCGCCACCACCGGGATCTCCAGCTCGCGGGCCAGCACCTTGAGGCCTCGTGACATCTCCGACACCTCGACCTGGCGGTTCTCCGCTCGCGCGCTGCCGCTCATGAGCTGCATGTAGTCGATGACCACCAGGCCCAGCTCGCCCAGCTTCGACTTCAGCCGCCGCGCCTTGGCCCGGATCTCCATCACCGTGGCGTGCGGGTTGTCGTCGATGTACAGCGGCGCCTCGGCCACGCGGCCGATGGCGTGGCTGATCTTCCCCCACTCGGGCTCGGTCAGCTTGCCCGTGCGCAGCTTCTTGCTGTCGACGCGCGCCTCGGCCGCCAGCACGCGCTCGGTGAGCTCGTGGTGGCCCATCTCGAGCGAGAAGAACAGCACCGGCTTGTGCTCCCGCACCGCCACGTGCGTCGCCATGCCGAGGCCGAACGCGGTGTTGTGCACGAACACGTCGGCGGCGACGAAGTTGTGCTCGCCCGGCACGGTGAGGTCGTAGACCTGCTCCATGCCGTCGGGCTCGATGCCGACGACCTCGTCCCACCAGATGGCCGACGGCGTGGAGATGGCGAGTCGCTGGTCGTCGTAGACGGCGGTGAGCCGACCTGAGCGCGGGCGGGGACCGACGGTCGAGGGCGACGTGCGCGACGACTGCGTTCTGGGCCACGCACGCCGAGCGGCCAGCACCTCGTCGCGGGACTCGATCGTCTCGGTGTCGAGCGCGTGCTGCTGGACGATGGACCAGGCCCGGCGCGCCACCTGCTGCAGGTCGCCGGCCCGGTCGGGCAGACCGATGACGCGTGCGAACCGGCGGATCTCCTCTGGGTGCCAGATCGTGACGGCCCACTGCCCGCGCCGCTTCAGGCGAGCGTTGATGCCGAAGCGCAGCAGCAGGTGCTGCACGTCACCGGCGACGGCACGGGACGCGGCCCGGTAGGTGATCTCCGGGCGGGCGCCGGCGTCGAGCGTGGCGTCAGCCAGCACCAGGGACAGGAAGCGGGCCAGCTGATCGGCCGGGAGCCGGAACGCGGTGGCCGGCACCCCGCGGTCCACGCAGCCGTGCCCGACCTTGGCCGCCAGCGCGACGAGGCGCTCCTCGGCCACCGGCTCGTCGCCGAAGATCGGCAGCTCGCGCGGCACGGCCACTCGCGTCCCGATGTGCAGGTCGGCCAGCGGCTTCCACCCCGTGCAGGTGAGGAACGGGTGCGCCGCGGTGGTTCGGATCTCGCGACCGGTGCGCAGGCGCACCCTGAACACCGGCTTGATGCCGTCGTCGATCACCGCACTCGGGCGGCGAACCGTCAGCTGGTGGTCGTCGTCGAGCGTCACGACCTCGACGTCGCCACGGGCGGCCAGCTCGCCCAGGGTGACGCGAGCGCCGGTGGCGGGGTCGACCAGCAGGGTGTCGGCGGTGACGCACTTGCCCATGGCAGGACGGGCGCCGACGATGTTCAGCGTCGACGGCTGCAGGCCCGACAGGAGCTCGTCGAGGCCGGCGTAGCCGGTGGCGAGACCGGTGATCGACTCGCCCCGCTCGTAGAGCTCCTCGAGCCTGGTGAGGCTGTCGTCGAGCAGGTCCTTGATGAGCCGCGTCGTGTCGGTGTCGCGGTGCTGGGCGACGTCGAACACCATCGACTCGGCGCGGTCGACGGCCGAGATGACGTCGTCCGGGAGGCTGTAGCCGATCTCGGCGATCTCGCCGGCCACGCCGATGAGCCGGCGCAGCAGCGCGTGCTCGCTGACGATGCGGGCGTAGTGCGGTGCGCTCGACGTGGCCGGCGTGCGGGCCGAGATGCCCACCAGCGCGGCGGAGCCGCCCACCATGTCGAGCAAGTCGGCCCGCGACAGCTCGTCGGAGACGGTGACGGGGTCCACCGGCTCGCCGGCGCCGTACAGGTTGAGGATGGCGTCGTAGATGTGACCATGGGCCGGGCGGTAGAAGTCGGCGGCGTTGAGCCGCACGTCGGACGCGGCGGCGATCGCCTCCCGCGACAGCAGCATCGCCCCCAGCAGCGACTCCTCCGCCTCCAGGTTGTGGGGCGCGACGCGACCCTCGGGCCGACGGGTCGGGCGGTCGAACGGGGAGGGCAGCTCGGCGACGGACATCGGTGCTTCAGGTTGCGGGCGAGGCCATGTGAGGAGGAAGGGGACGACCGAGATTTCCTCGGGGGTAACGCGGGTTCTTCGGTGGAGAAGGGTGTGGAGAAGGGGCGGACATCTCCACACCCAGTATCCGGGGGCGCGCGACAGTCATCCGGCGTTCGCCGGCGGCGTCACGACGCGCGGCGGCTGGCCCACGTCGAGCGGGCGCCGGCCACGGCCCGCTCGACCAGTGCGGCGGTGCCGCCGTACTCGGCGGCGAGGAAGCGCCGCAGCTCGGCCTCGTCCTCCGGCGTGGCGAACCCCTCGGCCATGGCCAGGTTGCGCCCGAACGTCTCGGCGTTCTCCAGCTTGCGCACCAGGACCTCGTCCGGGTTCAGCCGCAGGCGGGCCTCCTCGAGGCGGATCGACTCGTCGATGCTGGCGAGCAGCTGCGCCAGCTGGTCGCGCACGGTCTGGAGCGAGAGCAGATCGGACACCGTTCCGACTGTACGAACGGCGCGCGACAGCGACGGGGATGCCAGACGCGCAAGATCTCGTCGCACTGGGAGGCGCCCTGCGCCCCGCAGCACGACGAGATCTCGACGGGACCTACTGCTTGGTGATCTCCACGGTGACCGGGAACTCCACGTCGGCGTGGAGCTTGACGGTCACGTGGTGGGTGCCGAGCTCGCGGATCGGCTCGTCGAGGTGCAGCTTGCGCTTGTCCAGCTCGACGCCGGCCTGCTCGTGCACGGCGGCGGCGATGTCCTGGGTCGTGATCGACCCGAACAGCTTCCCCTCGCCGCCGGCGCGGGCCGTCAGCTTGATCGTCTGGGGCACCAGGCGGGTGGCGATGGTCTGGGCCGCCTCGCGATCGGCCGAGTCCTTCAGGTCACGCGACCGGCGCATGGCCGCCGCCTGCGACTCCGCACCCTTGCTGGACTTGAGCGCCAGGCCGCGCGGGATCAGGTAGTTGCGGGCGTGGCCATCGGCGACGTCGATGATGTCGCCCTTCTTGCCGACGCCGTCGACGTCACTGCGGAGGATGACCTTCACTCGTCGTCACCGCCCTCGAGCGTGCCCTGGATCTCGTTGCCGAACGCGGCCGGTGCCTCGGCCGCCTCCACCACGTCGTCGTCGAGCTCGTCCACGTCCGCCTCGGCCGCGAGGTCGCTGGCCAGCGGCGAGGTGTCGAGCTCGAGATCCCGCTCGCGCTCGCCCCGACCGCCACGGTCGCCGCGATCACCGCGGTCGCCCCGGTCGCGGCCGCCGCCACGGCTGCTCGTGACCCGGACCGTGTACGGCAGCAGCGCCACCTCACGAGCGGTCTTGATCGCGGTGGCCACGTCGCGCTGGTGCTGGGCGCAGTTGCCCGACACGCGGCGGGCGCGGATCTTGGCGCGGTCCGACATGTACCGCCGGAGCAGGTTCACGTCCTTGTAGTCGACGAAGTCCACCTTGTTCTGGCAGAAGACGCAGACCTTCTTCTTGAACTTCTTCCCGGCGTCCTTGCCCTTGGGCGTGCGCTCGCGGGTGGCCTTGGCCTTGCGTGCCATCTAGAAGGGCTCCTCGTCGTAGGCGGGGGGTTCGTTCGACGCCGGACGCGACGCCGGAGCGCCGCCACCGCCGCCGCCGCCACCGTCGAAGTCGCCCCCGCGGCGCTCGTTCTTGGTGACCTGGACCGTGGCCCAGCGGATGCTCGGGCCGACCTCGTCGGCCACGACCTCGACCACCGACCGCTTCTCGCCGTCCTGGGTCTCCCAGGAGCGCTGCTCGAGCCGGCCGGTGACGATCACGCGCATGCCCTTGGAGAAGCACTCGCCGATGTTCTCGGCCAGGTCGCGCCAAGCGACGACGTTGAAGAAGGAGGTCGCCTCCTCCCAGTCGTTGGTCTGGCGGTTCTGCCAGCGGCGGTTCACCGCGAGGCCGAAGCTCACCTGCGCGGCGCCGGCCGGCGTGTAGCGCAGCTCGGGGTCGCGGGTCAGGTTGCCGATCAGGGTGACGGCGTTTCCA
>DASUCO010000064.1:0-9783 GCA_036275955.1 Acidimicrobiales bacterium | reverse complement strand
GCGCATCGAGATCGACTCGATGCCGACCGAGGTCGACGTCGTGGAGCGCCGCATCCGCCAGCTCGAGATCGAGCGGGTGGCGCTGGCCAAGGAGAGCGACGCCGCGTCCAAGGAGCGCCTCGACGCGCTCGACCGCGAGCTCGCAGAGCTGCGCGAGCAGTCCGCCTCCATGAAGGTCCACTGGGAGGCGGAGAAGGAGTGCATCGCCGAGATCCGCCGGCTCAAGGAGGAGCTCGAGGCGAAGCGCAATGAGGTCGAGCGCGAGTCCGACCTCGAGCGCGCCGCCGAGATCCGCTACGGCCAGATCCCCGAGCTCGAGCGCGAGGTCGACGAGGCGTCGAAGAAGCTCGACGAGCTGCAGTCGGCCAAGCGGATGCTCAAGGAGGAGGTCGACGAGGAGGACGTCGCCGAGGTCGTGGGCAAGTGGACGGGCATCCCCGTCACGCGGCTCATGGAGGGCGAGACCGCCAAGCTCGTGCGCATGGAGGAGGTCCTCCACCAGCGCGTCGTGGGTCAGGAGGACGCGGTTCGGGCGGTGGCCAACGCCATCCGCCGCTCGCGCGCCGGTCTGTCCGATCCGCACCGACCCATCGGCTCGTTCCTGTTCCTCGGGCCAACCGGCGTCGGCAAGACCGAGCTGGCGCGATCGCTCGCCGACTTCCTCTTCGACGACGAGCGCGCCATGACGCGGATCGACATGTCTGAGTACATGGAGAAGCACTCGGTGGCTCGGCTCATCGGCGCCCCGCCCGGCTACGTCGGCTACGACGAGGGCGGGCAGCTGACCGAGGCGGTGCGCCGGCGCCCGTACGCGGTCGTGCTGCTCGACGAGATCGAGAAGGCGCACCCGGACGTGTTCAACGTCCTGCTGCAGCTGCTCGACGACGGCCGCCTCACCGACGGCCAGGGCCGCACCGTCGACTTCACCAACTGCGTCCTGATCATGACGTCGAACCTGCCGGGCGACCCGCGCGAGTTCTTCAAGCCGGAGTTCATCAACCGCATCGACGACATCGTGCGGTTCCGGTCGCTCACGCGTGAGGACCTGCGCCGCATCGTGGACATCCAGCTGCAGGGTCTGGTCAAGCGGCTCGCCGCCAAGCGCATCACGCTCGAGGTCACCGACGCGGCCAAGGCGCTGCTGGGCGAGCTGGGCTTCGACGAGGCCTACGGCGCGCGCCCGCTGAAGCGGCTGCTCCAGCAGACGCTGGCCGACAAGCTGGCGGTGCAGCTGCTCGAGGGCGCCTTCACCGACGGCGACACCGTCACCGTCGACGCCGCCGGCGGCGAGCTCGTCTTCAGCTGACCCGACGCAACGGCGAGCAATCGAAGCGGGCTTCGGCGTTCCAGCGAGTAGCGTGCTCTCACGTGCCAGGCACGGTGGTGGTCGGGACCCAGTGGGGCGATGAGGGCAAGGGCAAGCTCACCGACATCCTGGCCGCCGAGGCGGACATGGTGGTGCGCTTCCACGGAGGCCACAACGCCGGTCACACCATCGTCGCCGGCGAGCAAACCTTCGCCGTGCGGCTCGTGCCCAGCGGCAGCCTGCACCCGCACGTCAAGAACGTCATCGGCAACGGCGTGGTCGTCGACCCCGGCATCTTCCTGGGCGAGATCGACATGCTCGAGTCGCGCGGCATCGACACCAGCAACCTCGTCGTCAGCGGCAACGCCCACCTGATCCTGCCGTACCACCAGGAGATGGATGTCCTCTACGAGCGCCACCTCGGCAAGAACAAGCTGGGCACGACCAAGAGCGGCATCGGCCCGGCCTACGCCGACAAGGCGTTCCGTGTGGGCCTGCGCGTGCAGGACCTGCTCGACCCGAAGATCTTCCGCGAGAAGCTCGAGGTCGTGCTCAAGGAGAAGCTGGCCGTGATGGCCAAGGTGTACAACCGCATCGGGCCGACCGCCGAGGACATCTGCGACAAGTACCTGGGCGAGTACGCGCCCCGCCTCGAGCCCCGCATCGTCGACTCGGTCGACCTCATCCACTCGTACCTGCGCGACGGCAAGCAGGTCATGTTCGAGGGCGCCCAGGCCACGTTCCTCGACCTCGACCACGGCACGTATCCGTTCGTGACGTCGTCGAACACGGTTGCCGGCAACGTGTGCGCCGGCGCCGGCGTCGGGCCCAAGGACATCGACCGCGTGATCGGCGTGACGAAGGCCTACCTGACGCGCGTCGGCTCCGGTCCGTTCCCGACCGAACTGTTCGGTGAGCTGGCCGACGACATCGTCGCCCGCGGTCGGGAGTACGGCGTGAACACCAAGCGCCGCCGCCGTCCGGGCTGGTTCGACGCGGTGATGATGCGCCAGTCGGCGCGCCTCAACGGCCTCAGCGACATCTTCCTCACCAAGCTCGACATCCTCGACCCGCTGCCGGAGATCAAGGTGTGCGTCGCCTACGACGTCGACGGCAAGCGGTTCGAGCACATGCCGTACCACCAGACCGACCTGCACAAGGCGGTGCCGATCTACGAGACGCTGCCGGGCTGGCAGGAGCCGATCGACAAGGCGACCACGCTCGAGGAGCTGCCGGCCAAGGCGCGCGACTACGTCCTGTTCCTCGCCGACCAGGCCGGCGTGCCCGTCTCCCACATCAGCGTCGGTCCCGAGCGCCGCCAGACCGTCTTCGTCGCGTAGCTCGCTACGCGGCGCCGATGTCGCGGTTGCGGAAGCGCCAAGCGCCCATCCCGACCGCGACGACCGACACGGCCAGCGCGCCGAGCGCCGGCAGGAGCATCGGCCCGAACCCGTCGACGATCGGCTTGGCGTGCACGAACCAGAACGCCGGCGCCAGCCAGCGCACGAAGTGCAGCGCGGGTGCGGTGGTCGCCAGGCTCTGCAGGAGGAAGCTGCCGGCGGTCACCGCCGACCCGGCGGCGACGGCGACGGCGCGGCGGCCGGTCCACGCACCGACTCCGTAGGTGACGGACGCGTACAGCACCCCCTGGAGGAGCGCACCGGCGCTGGCCGCGACGATGTTCACGAGGCCGGCGTCGTCGAGGCCGGTCGTGGGTGCGAGCGCGACGAGGGACAGCGTCGACACCGCGCCGAGCGCGACGAGCATCGCGAGCACGGCGGCGCCTCGGTGGGCGAGCACCCGCAGACGTGGCACCGGGTGGGCGAGCACCACCTCGAGTCGGCCGGCGTCCTCGTCGCCGGCGAGGACTCGCGCCGCGAACCCGATGCCGAAGATCGCCAGCAGCACCGGCAGCGTGTTCGCGAACACGCGTCCGTTCAGGTAGCCGGCCGGCGAGGTGAGGCTGAGCCCGGTGTCGCCGCCGATCAGCGCGCGGATGCTCTCGGGCATGTCGTCGAGCACGTCGTCGATGCCGGCCTGGTCGCGGATCGAGCCGTAGGCGCTGACGAGGAGCAGGTTCATCGAGACCAGGCCGCCGACCCACCACAGCCACGCCCGACGGCGGTCCCGCACGACGCCGGCGAACAGCGCGCTCACCGGTAGAACCCGAGGAACAGGTCGTCGAGGTCGTCGTCGTGGCTCGTGATGCGGACGACGGTCGCGTCCCGGAGGGCATCGAGCAGCGGCTGCACCGGCCCCTCGATCAGCACGTGCACGTTCACGCCGACGACCTCGGCGTGCACGACGCCGGCGACGGCCGAGAGATCCTCCGCCGGCGGAGACGCCAACGTGATCGTGAGGCGCTGGCGAACGCTGCGGCGGAGCTCGTCGATGGTGGCGACCGTGGCCAGCAGGCCGTTGCGGATGATGCCGACGCGATCGGCGACCCGTTCGACCTCGGGGAGCACGTGGCTCGACAGGAACACCGCGGCGCCACCGGCCTTGGCGTCGGCGAGCAGGCTGTTGAACAGCTGCTGCTGCAGCGGGTCGAGGCCCGACGTCGGCTCGTCGAGCACGAACAGGTCGACGTCGGCCATGAACGCCTGCACGATCCCGACCTTCTGGCGGTTGCCCTTGCTGAGCTCGCCGCACGACCGCGTCGGGTCGAGGTCGAGCCGTCCGCACAGGTCGCGCGCGCGGCGCTCGTCGAAGCGGCCGCGCAGCGCGCCGAACAGCTCCAGGTGCTGCCAGCCGGTCATCTTGGGGTCCAGCTGGAGGTCCCCCGGCAGGTACGACAGGCGGCTGCGGCTCGCCGGGTCGGCGGGGTCGCCTCCGAGCACCACCATCGAACCGGCGGTCGGGCGCAGCAGGCCGACCAGCATGCGGATCGTCGTGGTCTTGCCGGCGCCGTTCGGACCGAGGAAGCCGAACACCTCGCCGGGCTCGATTCGCAGGTCGATGCCGTCGACGGCGCGCACCGAGCCGAAGTGCTTGGCCAGGCCCCGGGTCTCGATGGCGGCGGTCACGACAGCAGCGGTGCCAGGTCGCCGCGGTAGATGCCGATCGCAGACGCGGCCCACCGGGCGATGCCGTCGGCGCTGAACAGGTCGACGCCCACCGCGTCGCCGATGGGGTCGGCCAGGAGGATGGCGCCGAGCGAGTGGCTCACGAGGAGGCCGGCGGTCATGCGCGGTTCGGCCAGGCCGAGGTGGGCCAGCGCCTTCTCGGTCGTGGTGACGAAGGACTCGAGCAGCCGGCGGCTCGCCGGTCCGCCCTCGGCCAGCGTCCGCCGGAGGTAGCGGGGCAGGTCGCCCTGCTCGTAGAGCGGCAGCACGAGCGCCGCCGCGGCAGCGAAGCCGCCGGTCTCGAACCGGCGCAGCTTCTCGTCGACCAGCGCGAGCACGTGGTCGTCCACGGCATCGCGCAGCCCCTGCTTGGAGCCGAAGTGGTGGACGATCAGCGGCGCCGACACCCCGGCGTCCTCGGCGATGGCCCGCAGCGGTGTGGCGAAGCCGTCCCGGGCGAAGCGGCCCATGGCCGCGGTCACGATCGCCTCGGCTGAACGCATGTTCAACGTTGTATTGAACAACTGTTCAACCGTCAAGGGTCTGCGAGAATCACCCGGTGAAGGTGTGCGTGCTCGGGCCCGGCGGTCGCGAGCACGCGCTCACGTGGGCCGCGGCCCGGTTCGGGCACGACGCGTGCACGGTGCCCGGCAACGCCGGCAACCCGTTCTCGCGTCCGGACGAGCCTGACGACGCTGACCTCTACATCCTCGGCAGCGACGACGTCGTCGTCTCCGGCCAGGGCGATCGGCTGCGCGCCGCCGGAAAGCTGGTCTTCGGTCCCAACGCCGACGGCGGGCAGCTCGAGGGCAGCAAGCAGTGGATGAAGGCGCTCCTGGTCGAGGCCGGGGTGCCCACGGCACGACACGGCTCCTTCGCCGAGCTCGGACCGGCCGAGTCGTTCCTGCGCTCGCTGCCCGGCCCGTACGTGGTGAAGACCGACTACCTGGCGCTCGGCAAGGGCGTGCTCGTCACGCCCGACCTCGACGAGGCCATCGCCGACGCCCGCGCCAAGCTCGAAGGCGGCGGCATCGTGGTCGAGGAGTGCATGGAGGGTCCCGAGATCTCGGTGTTCGCGGTGTGCGATGGCGAGCGCGCCGTGGTGGTCCCGCCAGCGCAGGACTACAAGCGCATCGGCGACGGCGACGTCGGTCCGAACACCGGTGGCATGGGGTCGGTCGCCCCGGTGCCCATCGCCACCAAGGCCGTGGTCGATGAGGTGCTGGAGCGGTGCATCCAGCCGACGATCGACGCGCTGCGCGCTCGCGGCATCGACTACCGCGGCGTGCTCTACAGCAACCCGATGCTCACTGCCGAGGGACCGAAGATCGTCGAGTACAACGTGCGGTGGGGCGACCCCGAGGCGCAGTGCCTCATGCCGCTCTTCGAGTCCGACCCGATCGCGCTGATGGCCGAGGCCGCAGCCGGCGACCTGCGCACGACCCCTCGGTTCGTCGACCGGGCGTGCGTCACCGTGGCGCTGGCGTGCGAGGGCTACCCCGACGCGCCGCGCAAGGGCGATCGCATCGAGGGACTCGACGATGCCAACGCGCTGCGCGACGTCACCGTCTTCTCCGCCGGCGTCGGCGCCGGCGGCGTCACCGCCGGGGGTCGGGTGCTGAACGTCACTGCGCTGGGCAGTGATCTGCGGGAGGCACGGCAGCGCGCGTACGAGGCGGTGGGCATGATCTCCTGGCCGGGCATGACGTATCGACGAGACATCGGAGCGAAGTACTGATGAAGGTCCTTGTTCTCATGGGGTCGGCCAACGACGCCGAGAAGCTGCAGCCGGCGATCGACACGCTGGAGCAGTTCGGTGTCGAGCACGAGTGGTGGGCGGCCAGCGCGCACCGCAACCCGGCGAAGGTCGCCGAGCTCGTGAGCGGCGCGCGTGACAACGGCTTCGGGGTCGTCATCGCCGCCGCCGGCATGGCCGCGCATCTGGCCGGCGTGTGCGCGTCGAAGACGACGCTGCCCGTCATCGGCATCCCGGTGGCGAGCGGGGCGCTGAACGGTGCCGACGCGCTGCACTCGACGGTGATGATGCCGCCCGGCATGCCGGTGGCCACGGTGGCCATCAACGGCGCCAAGAACGCGGCGCTGCTCGCCATCCAGATCCTGGCGGTGACCGACGAGGACCTGCAGAAGAAGCTCGAGGCCGACCGCGCGACCTGGGAGCCCAAGAAGCTCGCCTGATGACGAACCCGAACGTCCTCGCCGGGCGCTACGCCAGCGCCGAGATGAAGCAGCTGTGGTCGCCCGAGCACAAGGTCGTGCTCGAGCGCCGGCTGTGGCTGGCCGTGCTGCGCGCGCAGCGCGAGCTGGGCGTGGACGTGGCCGACGGCGTGATCGAGGACTACGAGCGGGTGCTGGAGCAGGTCGATCTGGCGTCCATCGAGGCGCGCGAGCGGGTCACCAAGCACGACGTCAAGGCGCGCATCGAGGAGCTCGCCGCGCTCGCCGGCCACGAGCACATCCACAAGGGCATGACGTCGCGCGATGCCACGGAGAACACCGAGCAGCTGCAGCTGCGCCAGGCGCTCGAGCTGCTGCGCGACCGCACCGTCGCCGTGCTGGTCCGGCTGTCGTGGCACGCGTCTGAGTACGCCGACGTCGTCATCGCCGGGCGCTCGCACAACGTGGCCGCCCAGGCCACGACCCTGGGCAAGCGGTTCGCGTCGGCGGCGGAGGAGACGCTGCTGGCGCTGGAGCGGCTCGAGGAGCTGCTGCGCCGGCTGCCCCTGCGAGGGATCAAGGGCCCGGTCGGGACCAGCCAGGACCAGCTCGACCTGTTCGAGGGCGACACGGCCAAGCTCGATCAGCTGGAGGAGCGCATCGCCACCGAGCTCGGCTTCGACCGGCGGTTCACGTCGGTGGGCCAGGTGTACCCGCGGTCGCTCGACCTCGACGTCGTGGCCGCGCTGGTGCAGCTGGCGTCGGGTCCGTCGTCGCTCGCCACCACCATCCGCCTCATGGTCGGGCAGGAGCTGGCCACCGAGGGGTTCGCCGCCGGCCAGGTCGGCAGCTCGGCCATGCCGCACAAGATGAACACCCGCTCGTCCGAGCGCATCAACGGCCTCACGCACGTGCTGCGGGGCCACCTGACGATGGCCGCCGGCATCGCCGGTGAGCAGTGGAACGAGGGCGACGTCAGCGAGTCGCAGGTGCGGCGCGTGATCCTCCCCGACGCGTGCTTCGCGTGCGAGGGCGTGCTGCTCACCACCATGGCGGTGCTCGACGGGTTCGGTGCCTATCCAGCGGTGATCGAGCGCGAGCTGCAGCGGTACCTGCCGTTCCTCGCCACCACCAAGTTCCTCGTCGCTGCGGTGAAGGCCGGCATGGGCCGCGAGGCGGCCCACGAGGTGATCAAGGAGCACGCCGTCGCCGTGGCGCTGGCCCAGCGCGAGAAGGGCGCCGAGGGCAACGACCTCGTCGAGCGCCTCGGCCGCGACGACCGCTTCCCGCTGAGCGAGGCGCAGCTGCAGGCGCTGCTCACCGACCCCCTCGACTTCGTCGGCGACGCCCGCCGCCAGGTCGACGAGATCGTCCGTCAGATCGGCGACGTCGTGGCTCGACACCCCGACGCCGCCGCCTACTCCCCGGAGCCAATCCTGTGACCGACCTGAAGCACATCTACAGCGGCAAGGTCCGCGACATCTACGACGCCGGCGACGGCCTGCTGCTGTTCGTCGCCTCCGATCGGTTGAGCGTCTTCGACGTCGTGCTCGGCGAGCCGGTCCCCGACAAGGGCCGCATCCTCACCGCCACGTCGACGTTCTGGTTCGACGAGCTGGCTGGCGTCCTGCCCAACCACGTCGTCGCCACCGACGTGCCCGACATCCCCGACGAGTGGGTCGGGCGGGTCACGCTGGCGAAGCGGGCCGAGATGCTGAAGATCGAGTGCATCGTGCGCGGCTACCTGAGCGGGTCGGCGTGGAAGGAGTACCAGTCGCGCGGCACCGTCAACGGCATCCCGATGCCGGCCGGCATGCAGGAGTCGCAGCAGCTTCCGGAGCCGATCTTCACCCCGTCGACCAAGGCGGAGATGGGCGAGCACGACGTCAACATCACGTACGAGGAGTCGTGCGGGATCGTCGGCAAGGAGGTGGCCGAGCTGGCGCGCGAGGCGTCGCTCGAGCTCTACCGCATGGGTGCCGAGCGGGCGCTGCTCAACGGCATCGTCATCGCCGACACCAAGTTCGAGCTCGGCTTCATCGACGGTCAGCTGTGCGTGTGCGACGAGATCCTCACGCAGGACTCGTCGCGCTTCTGGCCCGCCGATCAGGTCACGCTCGGGCGCACGCCGCCGTCGTTCGACAAGCAGCCGGTGCGCGACTACGCCGAGTCGCTCGGCTGGGACAAGACGGCGCCGGCGCCGCCGATGCCGCCCGAGGTCATCGACGCGACGCGCACTCGCTACATCGAGGCGTACGAGAAGATCTCCGGCCGGTCGTTCGCCGATTGGCCCGGCGGGGCTGGTTGACTGGCGCCGTGGCGACGTTCTCCGTCCTCGTCGAGGTGAAGCTGCGGCCCGGCATCGCCGACCCCCAGGGCTCGACGATCGAGCGGTCGCTGCCGCATCTGGGCTTCGACGGCATCAGCGGGGTGAAGGTGGGCAAGGCCATCCGCTTCACGTGCGAGGCGGCCGACGAGGCCGCGTGCCGGGCCGAGGTCGAGGACGTCACCCACCGCTTCCTGACCAACCCGGTGATCGAGGACGCCGACATCACCATCCACGAGGTCGCCGCCGCCCGATGATCGGTGTCGTCCTGTTTCCGGGGAGCAACTGCGAGCAGGACGCCATCGAGGCCATCCGATCGCTCGGTGGCGATGCGGATCTGCTGTGGCACGGCGACGACACCGTCGGCGACGCCGACGCGGTGGTCGTCCCCGGCGGGTTCGCCCACGGCGACTACCTGCGTCCCGGCGCCATCGCCCGGTTCAGCCCGATCATGGGCGCTGTCGCCAAGTTCGCGGCCGACGGCGGTCCCGTCGTCGGCATCTGCAACGGCTTCCAGGTCCTGACCGAGGCCGGCCTGCTCCCCGGCGCCCTGCAGAAGAACCGCGGCCTGAAGTTCCTGTGCACCACGGTCGGCCTGCGGGTGGAGACGAACCGCTCGGCGCTGACGTCGGAGGCCGAGGTCGGCAGCGTGCTGCGCATCCCGATCAACCACTTCGAGGGCAACTACACGTGCAGCCCGGAGACGCTCCGCCAGCTGCACGACGAGGACCGCGTCGTGCTCCGCTACGTCGACAACCCGAACGGGTCCATCGACGACATCGCCGGCGTGTGCAGCGAGGGCCGCAACGTGGTCGGGCTCATGCCCCACCCGGAGCGGGCCTGCAACGAGCTGCTTGGCTCGACCGACGGCCAGCCGCTCCTGCGCAGCCTCATCGCCGCCGCCCGCGTCT
>DASUCO010000063.1:0-9713 GCA_036275955.1 Acidimicrobiales bacterium | reverse complement strand
CATCGACCAGCACTACACGTACGCCGCGAACAGCCCTTGCAATTTCGTGGACGGATCCGGCTACTCGCACACAGAGCCGCATCCAATGTGCCGTGGCACCTCCGGAGAGATCATTCGAGGGGCGTCGTCATTCGGTTGGATTCGCGCCGGTTGGTGGTCAACCTGGGGACATAATCCGGAGAAGGCCGCTCGCGAAACGGGTAGTTCCTTCTTTGGTTCCGTCGCCCAGCGACTCGGACGGCTCATTCCTAGGATTGGACGCTTCATTCCCGTTGTGACTGGAGTGGCCACATACCTCGATGGTGCGTGCGTGCTTGACACCTGGGGTCGACGATGAGTTCTCTGAGTCGATGATTCGGTGGGGCGCTTTCGCGGCGGTGTTCTTCGTCATGGGCTCAGCGCGTTCCCTTATCGTCGAGGACAAGGACCCATTGAGCGCAGCCGGAGTAGGCGCCGGTTTGGCAGCCGTTGCTGTATTGCTCGGCGCCGCTCTGGCGTTCACCTTTCGAGAGCGGTAGCAGCCATGACAACTCGCAGCCGCAAACCCCGTCGGCCCCTGTCACTGGCCGATTGGTGGATCGTCGCGCCAGCGCTCTTCGTCGGGGTTAGTTGGCCGATATTTGGCATCTCCGGACTGATCGCAGGGCGGGGTAGCGCCGACCCTTGGGCCAGCGCATTCGTCGCCGCGGTCGGAGCCGTCATCGGAGTGGCCTCGTATCGGTACTGGCGGCGACCGGTTGAAGGACGGGGGTCGCTGAGGTGAATGTCCGTCGTAGGGTTTGAGTCGTAGCGCTCGATGCTCCTATGTCGTGTCGAGCGGCTCGAGCGAGTACCGGCTGCTGGTCACGTGGGAGTGGGTTCAAGACCTCTCGAGCGATGTAGTTTCACGCAGCGGATCACCTCACGCTTGGTGAGGCCCTCGGCGGTGCGTCGAAGCGAAGTAGGCGCGGGTGCGTTCCCGGAGAGCTCGAGCTCGGGAGTGCTTTGGTTCGTGGTGCCGTGCCGGCGGCGCATGTCGCGAAGGCGATGGGCGTGTCTGGCCAGTGTGTGCACCGGTGGTTGACCGCTCCGACGCTGAGGGCCGCGAAGGACTGCGGGACCGGCCCTCGAGGCCGCATCGGATGCCGACCGAGACCGACGATGTGGTTGACGCGGCGGTAGTGGCGTCCCGGCTTGAGCATCGGCGAGGGCAGGACCGGCTCGGTCCCGAGCTCGGCGTCGAGCTCACGTCCACGAGGGGTGAGGGTGATGATGCGACTACGGCTGTCCGTGGGATCGGGGATGCGCACGATGTAGTTCCTTGCGCACTGGCGCGGCCCCTCGGTGTCGCGGCGATCGCTGTGTGGGCCGCGAAAACTCCGCGAACGCGCGGCAACGGGCCGTCACGCGCCGACACCGGGCGACACAGCTCACCGCCGCTGACCTGCGGAAACGCGAATCGCGCCTGTTCACCGACGAGCGCCAGGCCGCTTTGAAGGCGGGGGCTGCCACCAGGTCAGCTGACGCCTCCGCGCCGGAACCTATCGGGCGGTCGGTACGCTGGGACGGTCGAAGGGGAGTATCCCCGTCTGCACGATCAACGTCATCTCGGCCTTCGGGCCCGGGGATCGTGGTCCCATCTGGGGCGGGAGAGACCTTCGGTTGACCGTTCACCGAGCCAACCGGAGCGTCATGCCCAGCAGCATCCAGTGGGATGAGCCGTCCACGCCGTCGCGGCGCGCCCAGCGCGCGCTCGGCGCGCTCGCCACGGTGCTCGCCGCCCTCGCCCTGCTGCTCGGCCCGGGAGCGACGATGGCCGTCGCCTCGGCCACCGCGCCGACCGAGTCCGCGGCGGAGGAGACCGAGAAGGCCGAGGAGGAGTCACAGACCTCCCGCCGCAACCTGCGGGTCGCCGCGCGCGCCGTCCTGCACCGCCAGGAGCGGCGGCCGTCCTCCCTGCGCACCCGGCGACGGGTCCGGCCGCGGACCCGTCGGCCCAGCGACGTCCTCGCCACGCCACACCTCGCCCTCCGAGGTCCACCGAACGACTGACTGACCGAGCTCCGCGCCCGTCGCCAGACGTCGCGCGCACACCCACTCGTCTCGTCACGTCAGGAGTCCGCCATGTCCGCTCTCGCGCTCGCGCGCGCCGTCCACCCGTGTGGTCGGCCGTGACCGGCGTCCAGCTCATCCTCGGAGGCGTGTCCGGCGTCGCCCTCGGCGTCGCCATCACCGGCCTCCGGTGGCTGCTCGTCCATCGCCTCGCTGCGGCGCCCTCGATCCCGCCGAGCGCCGAGGTGCTCGAGGCCGGGCGCCGTCGCACCACCACCCCGCTCACCGACCGGAGAACACGATGACCGCCAACCTCGCCAGCTCGCTCCACCTCGCCGCGACCAGGGCGACCGACGACTTCGCCAGCTTCGACGTCCCCGCGTGGGCGTGGCTCGGGCTCGTCGGTGCCATCGTGGCGATGCTCGTGATCGACCTCCTGCTCGTGCACCGCACCGCGCACGTCATCAGCATCAAGGAGGCGACGATCGAGTCCGCCATCTGGATCTCGATCGGGCTCGCCTTCGGCCTCGTGCTGCTCGTCTGGCAGGGCGGTCAGGCCGGTGGCGAGTATTTCGCCGGCTTCCTCATCGAGAAGAGCCTCTCGATCGACAACGTCTTCGTGTGGGCGGTGATCTTCTCGTTCTTCGCCGTGCCCCGCGAGTTCCAGTTCCGGGTGCTGTTCTGGGGGATCTTCGGCGCCCTCGTCCTGCGCGGCATCTTCATCTTCGCCGGGGTCTCGCTCATCGAGCGGTTCGAGTGGATCCTCTACGTGTTCGGTGCGTTCCTGCTCTACACGGCGTGGAAGATCGCGCACCACGACGAGAGCGAGCAGGTCGACTACAACGCGAACATCGCCATGCGGCTCGTCCGCCGGCTGTTCCCGACGACCAACGAGTACGACGGCCAGAAGCTCTTCACCAAGAAGACCGGCAAGCGCCTGGCGACGCCGCTGTTCGCCGTGCTCGTGCTCATCGAGGCGACCGACGTCGTCTTCGCCGTCGACTCCGTCCCCGCCATCCTCGCCGTCAGTCGGGAGCCGTTCATCGTCTTCGCCGCCAACGCGTTCGCCATCCTGGGTCTGCGCTCGCTCTACTTCCTGCTCGGCGGGATGCAGGGCAAGTTCCGGTACCTCAACGTCGGTCTCGGCGTGATCCTGGCCTTCGTCGGCGTGAAGATGCTCCTCATCGGCGAGCCGTTCGAGGTGCACCTCCCGACCTACGTCTCGCTCAGCGTGATCGCCCTGGTCATCACCGGTGCCGTCGTCGCCTCCCTGGCGGCCGACGCCCGGGACCGCCGGCTGGGCATCGTTCCCGGTCGCCACGACGAGGACGACGCCCGCACCGCGGACGAGCTTGGTGGGGTGGACCCTGACCGATCCCTCCGCGGTTGAGGCCTTCCGCCGCGCTCGGTGCATGGATCGCCACGCTTCGGGGAACGGTGGCCCAGGTTTTCCTGACGAGTCGCGTCATCGACAGCGTTCGCCGCCGTCCTGAGGGTGACTAGTCAGTTCGGACTACGCGCGGAGGACTCGACAATGAAGCGGTTGCTGGCAGTGACAGGCGTGCTCGCCGGACTCGTGGTCGCCCAGGCGGCGCCTGCGCTGGCCGACCCGGTGAGTGCCGGCTCGGCGTCGGCGTACGCGACGACGGTGTCGGTCGGCGGCTCGGAGGTCATCGAGCCGATGCCGCTGGCGACGGCCACGCTGCCGCCCGGCGCCGAGGACGAGAACGATCCCGGCCCCGTGATCCCCGTCGGCGCCGAGCCGATCGCGCTGAGCGGCACCTTTGACTCGAAGGCCGAGGTGCACAGCGCGTCCGACCTGGCGTCGGAGCTGACCGTGGTCGAGCAGGAGGTCGAGGGCCCGTACAACGCCCGGGGCGTCGCCCTCATCGAGGGTCTCGACGTGCTGCTGGATGCCGCCGGCGAGGGCGTCTCCCTGGTGGCGGCGTCCGTCGTGCGGGCCGAGGCGGTGGCCGTGTGCCGCGCCGGCGCGGTGTCCTACTCCGCCACCAGCGAGATCGTCGATCTCGACGTCGGCGGCGAGGACATCCCGCTCAACACCCCGGTCACCGAGCTCATCGACGCCATCGGCGCCGTCCTCGACGAGTCCGGCCTCAACGCCGTGGTCGACGTGAGCCGCAACGTCGTGACCGAGCTCGAGGGTGGCGGCATCGCCGTCGACGCGCTCGTGATCTCGATCGCCGGCGACGCAGTCGCCAACGTCACCATCGGCCACGCCGAGGTCGGCGCCGGCACCTGCGGCAACCCGCCGGAGTGCTCGGACACCGTCGACAACGCCGACGCCGAGGACACCCTGGCCGACGCCGAGGACCCGGGCTGCCACACCGACGGTGATGCGGCCAACGGCGCCACGTACGACCCGAACGACAACAGCGAGGCCGACGCTCCGGAGTGCTCGGACACGGTCGACAACACCGATCCCGAGGACACGCTGGCGGACAGCGCCGATCCCGGCTGCCACACCGACGGCAATGCCGGCAATGCCGGGTCCTACGACCCGAACGACGACGACGAGACCGACGGTCCCGGTGCACTCGGCGGCACGCTGCCCCGCACGGGCGGCGCGCTGGACGCCGGCCTCGTCGGCGCCACCGTCCTCGGCGGCCTCGGCCTGGCACTGCAGCAGCTGCGTCGCCGAGTCGTCGCCGGCTGAGCCAGGAGCGTCAGACCGGCTCGACCCGTAACGTGCCGAGGGTGAAGAAGCTCCTGCTGCTCATCCTCCTCCTCTCCCTCGGCGCGTTCGCGGCAAAGAAGCTGCGCGACGTCTGAGCCGAGCCAGCCGCCCCGGCGGCGGGCTCGGCGGCTCGCGCCGGAGCCGCAACCAGACGATCACGGCGGCGGCCACCAGCGCGCCCACGCCGCCCCCGGCCGCGGTCTGCGTCGCCGTCGGCATGGGCACCCGGTCGCGCAGCCGCACCGGCTTCACGAAGCGCACGACCTCCCACTCGCGCTCGGTGGCGACGCGCAGGAGCGGGCGATCGGGGTTCACCGCCACCGGGTGGCCCACGAGCTCCATCATCGGCAGGTCGGTGACGGAGTCGGAGTACGCGTACGACGCCGCGAGGTCGATGTCGCGCGCGGCTGCGAGCTCGCGGATGGCGTCTGCCTTCGCCGGTCCGTACGCGTAGCGCACCAGCTCGCCGCTGTAGCGACCGTGCTCGTCGATCTTCGCCTCGGTGCCGATGGCGATGTCGGCGCCCAGGTGCTGCGACAGCGGCTCCACCACCTCGATCGGTGACGCGGAGACGATGGCGACGAGCCGGCCCTCGCTCTGGTGCTGGCGGATGAGCTCGAGCGCCTCCTCGAACACGATCGGCTCGATCACCTCGTCGATCGCTTCGCGCACGATCGTGCGCACCTTCTCCTGCTCCCAGCCGCGCGTGAGCTTCAACGCCGCGTCGCGCGTCTTCACGAGCTTCTTCTCGCTGGCGCCGATCCAGAGGTAGACGAGCTGGCCCCACAGGGCGCGCACGAGCACACGGCGAGAGAGCAGACCGGCGCGCTGGAACGGCTTGCCGAAGGCGATCATCGACGCCCGCGCGATCACGGTCTTGTCGAGATCGAAGAACGCCGCTTCCGCAGGCATGCGCGGGAGCCTACGAGCAGACCCTTGCGCCTCCGTCCCGAACGGAAATACCGTGCGAGGACTTCCTCCGTCGATGCATCCCGCGTCCGGGGAGGTTCACGTGCTCGTCGCTTGCTGGTCGGCGAAGGGTGGTTGCGGCACCACCGTCATCGCTGTCGCGCTCGCATCCGTGCTGGCTCGCACCGCCGGGGAGGCGGTGGTCGCCGATCTCGCCGGCGACGTGCCGGCCGTGCTCGGGCTCCCCGAGCCGGACGGACCCGGCATCGCCGACTGGCTGGAGGCCGGCGACGCCGTGCCTGCTGATGCGCTGGCCCGCCTCGAGGTCCCCGGCCCGGGCGGGTTGCGCATCCTGCCGGCCGGTGCGCCGCGTGATGTCGACGCGCCGGGTCGGGGCGACGTGCTGGCTGCGCTCCTCGGTGCCGACGGGCGGCCGGTCGTCGCCGACTGCGGGTCGATGCCGGTCGGCACGCGCCTGGCGATCGCCGCTGCCGCGAGCGCGTCGCTGCTCGTCCTGCGTCCCTGCTACCTGGCGCTGCGCCGCGCTGCCGCGTTCCCGCTGCGTCCGTCCGGCGTCGTACTCGTGGACGAGCCCGGGCGCGACCTCACCGCGGCCGACGTCGAGGACGTCCTGCAGGTGCCGGTGCGGGCGGTGGTCGGCGTCGACGTCGCCATCGCGCGGGCCGTCGACAGCGGCAGCTTCGGTGTGCGCCTGCCCCGCCGTCTCGAGCGATCGCTGCGCCATGCGGCATGACCTGTTCGATGTCGTCCACCAGCGCCTGCTCGACGACGAGCGCGTCGCGTGTGACGACCTCGGTGCGACGGTGGCGGCGATCGTGCGGGAGGAGGCGCCGCTCCTCGACGGTGCGGCGCTCGCCGACCTGGTGCGGGGCGTCACGGCGCGAGCTCGCGGGCTGGGGCCGCTCGACGCGCTGCTCGACGACCCGACCGTCACCGAGGTGATGGTCAACGGCCCCGGTCCGGTGTGGATCGAGCGCGGCGGTCGCCTCGAGCGGCTCCCCGTCGTGCTCGACCGGTCGACGATCGAGCACCTGGTCGAGCGGGTCGTCGCGCCCCTCGGTCTCCGCGTGGACCGCGCCTCACCGCTGGTCGACGCTCGTCTGCCCGATGGCTCGCGCGTGCACGCCGTGGTGCCGCCCCTCGCGGTCGACGGCCCGTACCTCACGATCCGCCGCTTCGCCGTCCGCGGCGTCCGGCTCGACGCCATCTGCGCACCACCCGTCGCCGAGCTCCTCGTCTGGGCCGTGCGTCACCGCATGAACGTGCTCGTGTCGGGCGGGACCGGCGCCGGCAAGACGACGCTGCTGAACGCCCTGGCCGCGCACATCCCGCCGGGCGAGCGCGTCGTGACCGTCGAGGATGCCGCCGAGCTGCGGCTGGAGCGTGAACACGTCGTTCGGCTCGAAGCGCGCACGGCGAACGCCGAGGGCACGGGTGCGGTGTCGGTGCGCGAGCTGGTGCGCAACGCGCTGCGCATGCGTCCGGATCGCATCGTCGTCGGCGAGGTCCGCGGATCCGAGGCGCTCGACATGTTGCAGGCGATGAACACGGGGCACGAGGGCTCGCTGTCGACGCTGCACGCGAACGGGCCCGCCGATGCGCTGCGGCGACTCGAGACGATGGTGCTCACCGGCGACGTGGCGCTGCCGCTCGACGCCGTGCGGGAACAGGTGGCGTCCGCCGTGGACCTCGTCGTGCAGGTCGCCCGCCGCGCCGACGGCAGCCGCGGCGTGACCGCGGTCGCCGAGGTGGTGCCGCACGCCGAGCGCGTGCGCGCCGTGCACCGCATCGACGACGTCACGCGTCCGCCGAGGGCCTCGTGATGGTGCTCGCGGCGCTGATGCTGGGCGCCCTCGTCGCCGTGCGCGCGGCTGTCCGCTCGTCCGCCGTCGCCGCGACACGTCGCCGCCTCGGCGTGCGAGCGGTGTTGCCGTCGGCCCGACGGTACGTCGGACGACTGGTGGCCCCGATGCTGCGCGCACGCGCCGATCGCGCCGTCGAGCGCGACCTGCCCGAGGTGCTGGACGCGGTGGCGCGCTCCCTGCGCAGCGGGTCGTCGCTCCGGCGCGCCGTCGACGAGGCGGCCGGCTCGGCAACCGGCTCGCTCGCGGACGACCTCGCTCGCGTGCGTCGAGCCCTCGACGCCGGTGACCCGCTCGGTGACGCGCTCGATCGGTGGGCGATCAGCCGCCCGGTCGCCGGTGTGCGTCTCGCGGTGGCGGCGCTGTCGCTCGGCGCCGAGACGGGCGGGGCGTCGGCGCAGGCGGTCGACGGCGTGGCCGCCACCCTGCGCACGAACCTCGGGATCGCGGCCGAGGTCCGCGCGCTGTCGTCGCAGGCTCGGCTCTCCGCCCTGGTCATCGTGCTCGCGCCCGTGGCGTTCTCGGTGCTGGCGTTCACGACCGATCCGACCGCGGCGTCGTTCCTGTTGCGCACGCCGCTGGGGCTGGGGTGCCTGGCGTCTGGGTTCGCCCTCGATGCCGTCGGCTGGCTGTGGATGCGACGGCTGACCGCCGCGGTCGCATGACGCTGCTCCCGGTGGCCTGGCTGGTGCTGCTCCTCGTCGGCGCCTGGTCGTGTCGACCGACGACGTCGCGCGTGGATCGACGGCGCCGCGTGCTCGTCGGAACGAGGTGGCGGGAGCCGGCCGCGGCCGCGGCGGCGATGGTGGCGCCGCTCACCCTGGTGCCGGTCGTCGCGCTGGCGGCGTGGGCGATTCCCGTGCTGCGAGCGCGTCGCGAGCGCGAGCGCAGCGCCGACGCCATCCGCCGGTCCCTGCCCGAGGTCGTGGACCTCTTCCACGTCGCCGTCGCGTCCGGCCTGACCGTGCCGCTCGCCGTCGAGGCCGTCTCGCGACGCGCCTCGGGTCCGCTGGCCGACGAGCTGCTGCTGGTGCTCGAGGAGACCGCGCTCGGTCGACGGCTCGGTGACGCGCTCGACGCGGTGCCCCAGCGCGCCGGCGAGGTGGTGCGGCCGCTGACGGCGGCACTCGTCGCCTCCGCCCGCTACGGCGCGCCGCTCGGCGACGCGCTCGGCCGGCTGGCGGCCGAGGTGCGCGCCGATCGCCGGCGGCGAGCCGAGGAGGCCGCCCGCAAGGTGCCGGTCAAGCTGCTCTTCCCCCTCGTGTGCTGCGTCTTGCCGGCGTTCGCGCTGCTCACGCTCGCACCGCTTCTCGCCGGCGCGATCGCCGCGCTGCGCCTGTAGCCCTTCCACGCAAGGAGAGCCCCATGCTCCCGATCCTCGTGCGCCTGCACGTCGCCGCCCTGTCCCTCCGCGACCGCGTCCTCGATGACGAGCGCGGCCAGACCACCGCCGAGTACGCGCTCGTGCTCCTCGGCGCCGCCTCCGTCGCCCTGCTGCTGGCCGTGTGGGCCAAGCAGAGCGGCAAGGTGGGGCGCCTGCTCGACGCCATCTTCGACTCGCTGGTGAAGATGGTGAAGAGCTGATGCCGCGGCGCGACGAGGGCGGGCAGGCCGCAGTCGAGCTGGCCTTGGCCCTCCCGCTGCTCGCCCTCCTCGCGCTCGCGCTGCTCCAGGTGGCGCTGGTCGCTCGCGATCAGGTCCTGTTGACCCACGCCGCCCGGGAGGCGGCCCGGGAGGCGGCGGTGGCCGTCGACCCCGGAGCCGCCCGACGGGGGGCGCTCGCCGGGTCCCGCCTCGACGCCGACCGGCTGACGGTCACGACCGAGGGTCGTGACGGGGTCGGGAGCCGGGTCACGGCGCGGCTGGCGTACCGATCACCGACCGATGTGCCCGTCATCGGACGACTCGTCGGAGATGTCCGGTTGCGGGCCACTGTGACGATGCGTGTGGAGATGTCGACGCTGCGTGTGACAAAACCATGACGACCGAAGAAATCCCAGAGGACCGCGTCATCGAACGAGGAATCACCCGTCTAGCGCAATGACCGAGCCATTGACGGCCTGGTCATTCGAGACCAGTCCTGTCCCCGGATGACCCCCGGGCTGAGAACGGAGCACGTACATGCGGAAGTCCACTCGTCTGGCCATGGTCGGCCTCTCGGTGCTCGCCACCTCGGCGATGGTCGCCGGGACGGC
>DASUCO010000062.1:0-2575 GCA_036275955.1 Acidimicrobiales bacterium | reverse complement strand
TGCACGCCATCGAGTCATCCATCGCGCGCCAGGCGAAGCGCATCGCGCCGACCGGTTACCGGCGCTTGTCGAAGAACGCGGCGTGGGTCCGCGTCACCGGCGTCGCCACGCGTCACTACGAGGGCGACGTGTACTCGGTGCAAGTCCCGATCGCCGAGACCGTCGTCGTCACGGGCGGCCTGATCCTGCATCAATGCTTCCCCAAGGACACGCGGGCGCTCGTCAAGATCGCCGAGGACGCCGGCTACGACTTCGACCTGCTGCGCGGCGTCATCTCCGTGAACGACGAGCAGTACGAGCGCATGGCCACCAAGGTCGAGCGCATGGTGGGCGGCTCGCTCGACGGCAAGGTGGTCGCCGCCTGGGGCCTGGCGTTCAAGGCCCGCACCGACGACCTGCGCGACTCGCCGGCCATCGAGGTCATCCGGCGGCTGCAACAGCGCGGCGCCACCGTGCGGGCGTACGACCCGGCCATCACCGAGGACAAGCCCGCGCTCGAGGGCATCGACGTCCACCTCGACCCGTACGGGCCCTGCGAGGGCGCCGACGTGCTCGTGGTGCTCACCGAGTGGGACGAGTTCCGCTGGCTCGACTTCGCCAAGGTGGCAGGCGTGATGAACACGCCCCGCATCGTCGACACCAGGAACCTGCTGGAGCCGCCGCTCGTGCGCCGGCGCGGCTTCGAGTACGAGGGCGTCGGTCGCACCTGATGCGCGTCGTGGTCACGGGTGGGGCCGGGTTCCTCGGGTCGCACATCTGCGAGGCGCTGCTGGCGCGCGGCGACGAGGTGGTCGCCGTCGACAACCTGATCACCGGCAACGAGTCGAACCTCGACGGCATCATCGGCGATCCCCGCTTCGAGCTCCTGCACCACGACGTGTCGACGTACGTCCACGTACCGGGCGACGTCGATGCGGTCATGCACTTCGCCAGCCCGGCGTCGCCCAAGGACTACCTCGAGCTGCCCATCCAGACGCTCAAGGTCGGCAGCCTGGGCACCCACAACACGCTCGGCCTGGCCAAGGCCAAGGGCGCGAAGTACTTCCTCGCCTCGACCAGCGAGGTGTACGGCGACCCCCAGGTCCACCCGCAGGTCGAGACGTACTGGGGCCACGTCAACCCCATCGGCCCGCGCGGCGTGTACGACGAGGCCAAGCGCTTCGCCGAGGCGATGACGATGGCGTACCACCGCTACCACGGCCTCGACGTCCGGATCGTTCGGATCTTCAACACCTTCGGTCCGAAGATGAGGCCCAACGACGGCCGCGTCGTGTCGACGTTCCTGCTGCAGGCGCTGAGCGGCAAGCCGCTGACGATCTACGGCGACGGCACCCAGACGCGCTCGTTCTGCTACGTCGAGGACGAGGTGCGCGGCTTCCTGGCCCTGCTCGACAGCGACGAGATCGGCCCCATCAACATCGGCAACCCCAACGAGTTCACGATGCTCGAGCTGGCCACGCTGGTGAACGAGGTGACGGGCGCGTCGTCGGACATCGTGTTCGAGCCGCTGCCGGTCGACGACCCGACGCAGCGCAAGCCCGACATCACCCTCGCCCGCGAGCGGCTGGGGTGGGAGCCGGTGATCCAGCTGCGCGAGGGGCTCGAGCGCACGGCGGCGTGGATGAGGACCGTCCTGTGACCTCAGACGTCAGCGCCGTCATCGTCAGCTACAACGTGCGCGACCTGCTGCTGCGGTGCATCGCGTCGCTGCGGGCGGACGGCATCACCGACATCGTCGTCGTCGACAACGCGTCGCGCGACGGCTCCGCCCAGGCGGTGGCCGACCACGAGCCCGACGTGACGCTGCTGTCGCTCGACACCAACGTCGGCTTCGGCGCGGGCGCCAACCGCGGCGTGGCCCGCACCGACTCGCCGTACGTGGTGATCGTGAACCCGGACGTCGTCGTCGAGCCGGGCAGCACCAAGGTGCTGGTCGACGCGCTCGAGCGCGACCGCGGTCTCGGCATCGTCGGGCCCCGCATCGACACGCCCGACGGCGAGCTGTACCCGTCGGCCCGCGCGTTCCCGAACCTGCTCGACGCCGCCGGTCACGCGTTCCTCCACTTCCTGTGGCCGAACAACCGGTTCAGCCGCCGGTACCGCATGCTCGACTGGGACCGCGCCTCGGCCCGCGACGTCGACTGGGTGGCCGGCACCCACCTGCTCGTCCGCCGGGAGGCGTGGGACGCCATCGGCGGCTTCGACGAGGCGTACTTCATGTACATGGAGGACGTCGACCTGTGCTGGCGCATGCGCCGGGCCGGCTGGCGCACCGGCTACGAACCCGCCGCTCGGATCACGCACGACATCGGCCGCTCCACCGACCAGACGCCGTACCGGATGATCCTGGCCCACCACCGGTCGATGCTGACCTTCGCCTGGCGCAGCGGTGGGCGCCTCCAGCGCCTCCTGGTGCCCCTGATGGCCCTCGCGTTGGCCGTGCGCACCGTGCTGGCCTGGATCCAGCGCGCCGCCCGCGGCCGCCCCCACGCCGCGCCGTAGCTCCCGGCGGACGCTGTGCGGCGCCCTGAGGCAGTACCGGGGTTCCGGGTAGCGCCGACTACCCTCCACCTCC
>DASUCO010000061.1:0-5414 GCA_036275955.1 Acidimicrobiales bacterium | reverse complement strand
CGCTCCATGTGCCCGTTCGCCTCCCACGCCGGATCGAACACCGGCGACTTGTTGGGGATGCGGATGTACTCCTCGAGCACGGGGACGATGGCGTCCCACCGCTCGTCGACGAAGGGCCGGGCAGCCTCGGCAAGCGTCATGGACCGACCGTACCGTGGGGCCGTGGCGACGCCGGAGCAGCACCGCGAACGCATGGTGGCTGCGCTCGCCGGCTACGACGTGCGCGACGGGCGGGTCCTCGACGCGATGCGGCGCGTGCCGCGGCACGAGTTCCTGGCGCACGTCGCCGACCTCGACCTGGTGCACGACGTCGACCGCGCCGTCGCCGTGCCGGGGTTCGACCCCGAACAGGTCACCACCAGCGTGTCGGCGCCCGGGATCGTCGCCGTCATGCTGCAGCTGCTCGAGCTCGAGCCGGGGATGCGCGTGCTCGAGATCGGCGCCGGCAGCGGCTACAACGCCGCGCTGCTGGCCGAGATCGGGTGCACCGTCACCGCCGTCGACATCGACGAGACGCTGATCGAGCCGACGCAGCAGCGGCTGGCGGGGCTCGGCTACGACGTGCGCGTCGTGCACGGCGACGGCGACCTCGGGGTGCCTGAGCATGCGCCGTACGACCGCGTCGTCGCCACCGTCGGCTGCAACGACCTGTCGCCGGCGTGGTTCGACCAGCTCGCGCCCGGTGGGTTCATGCTCGTGCCGCTCAAGCACGGCTACCTGCACCCGCTGGTCCGTGCCGCCGACCACCGGTCGCGACCAGTCGGTCGGTCCGGGTTCGTGCGCATGCTCGGCCGCCAGGACGAGCTGCCGCCGTGGGACCTGCCCCCGACTGACGGCTGGGACGCCGCCTACTTCACCGCGCTGCGGATCCTGCCCGGCGCCGCCCACGACGACCGGTCGATCCAGGCGACGGTCGACGAGTGGCGGTCGATGGGCGAGCCACCGATGTCCGACTTCGAGTCGACGTGGGTGCCACGCGGGACCGGGCACGGCCGCTGGGTCATCCCCCGCATCCACCACGATCAGGTGGTGGCGCTGGCACCGACCAGAATCCCTGGGTGACCCGGCTGGCCGACGCGATCGCACCACCGCGCCTCGGCCGGTCGTTTCGGTGGCTGCTCGGGTCGTCGTGGCTGAGCAACATCGGCGACGGGATGACGCTGGCGGCGGCCCCGCTGCTGGTGGCGTCGGAGACGCGGGACCCGTTCCTCGTCGCGCTGGCGGTGGTGCTGCAGCGGCTGCCGTGGCCGCTGTTCGGGCTGCTCGCCGGCGTCGTCGCCGACCGGCTGGACCGGCGCCTCGTCATCGTCCGAGTGCAGGCGCTGCGCAGCGCCGTGCTCGGTGGCCTCGGCGTGATGATCCTGGTGGACCGCGTCGACGTGACGACGGTGCTCGTCGCCATGTTCGTGCTGGGCACGCTCGAGACGTTCGCCGACACGACGACCACGACGCTGCTGCCGATGATCGTCGAGCCGCGCGACCTGCCCATCGGCAACGCCCGGATCATGGCCGGGATGGTGACGTTCAACCAGCTGGTCGGGCCGCCGCTCGGCGCCGCGCTGTTCGCCACCCATCGCGCCACGCCGTTCATCGCCGAGGGCGTCTGCCTGCTGGTGGCGGCCGCGCTGGCGAGACGCATGGACCTCCCGGCCCACGGCGTCGACAAGGCCAGCCGGTCCCGCGTCCGACGCGAGATCGCCGAGGGCTTCGGGTGGCTGTGGGGCAACGCCGCCGTGCGGACGCTGTCGATCACGATCGTGACGTTCAACGTCACCTACGGCGCCGCGTGGTCGGTACTGGTGCTCTACGCCATCGAGCGGTTGCGCACCGGCGAGGTCGGGTTCGGGCTGCTGTCGACGGCGGTGGCCGTCGGCGGGCTGCTGGGCACCGCCATCTACGGCTCGCTCAGCCGGCGCTTCTCGCTGGGCGACCTGATGCGCGCCGGGCTCATCATCGAGACGTTCACCCACCTGGCGCTGGCGCTGACGACCACGCCGTGGCTGGCGCTGCTGATCATGTTCGTGTTCGGCGCCCACGCCTTCGTCTGGGGCACGACGTCGACCAGCATCCGCCAGCGAGCGGTGCCCCTCGCGCTGCAGGGCCGGGTCAGCAGCGTCTACCTGATCGGCGTGCAGGGCGGCATCGTCGTCGGCAGCATCCTCGGCGGCCTGATCGCCGGCCTGTGGGGCGTGACCGCGCCGTTCTGGTTCGCGTTCGTCGGCTCCGGCGTCCTGGTGGTGCTGATGTGGTCCCAGCTCTCCCACATCGCCCACCAGGACGAGCAGCTCGCCGCGGGGTGAGAGCGATTCCGCGGAATCGCTCGATCAAGACATGGGCAACATGCACGACGACTCCGCGGAGTCGGTCATGAGCACACGTGCAACACGAGCAACACGCCGAGTCTTCCGCGGAAGACTCCGAACGGCACTTCGGCGTGACCTTGTGCCCCGTAGATGTCGCTCAGCGACGTCATCGGGGCACAACGGGACGCGCGCCGATTGCCGGATCGCGCGTCCTCAGTCCGTGAGCGTGACCTCGGTGCGGACGGTGCCGGCGCGCTGGTGGCGGAGCTCGATGGGGATGGTCGTGCCGGCGGGGGCGCGCACGATCCACTCGGCCTTGGCCCGGTCGGTGGTGTTGTCGGAGCCGCCGCCGAACAGGCTCATGTTGTTCTTCATGACGCGACCGCTGAGCTGGCCCAGCTCCTTCTTGCGGTCGCCGGGGGCGGCGATGAGCTCGACGCCGTCGGGCAGCAGGATCTCGGCCTCGACCGGCCGCACGATCTTCCGCTCGATCGCCTTCTGGGTCACGTTGGTGGGCAGCCACCCGGCGTTCTCGACCACGACGCGGATGCCCCACGTGTCGCCGTCGAATCGGGTGGCATACGCCTCGCGCACGCGCAGCAGCGGCGAGATGAGGACGTGCCAGATGGCCCAGTCGGCGTGGGGCGCCACCTCCGCCTCGAGCAGGTGAGGCGGCGGGTTGCGCAGGCAGTACGCGGTGTTCCACCCGCCCAGCTCCACCGGTCCCAGCTGCGGGTGCTCGTAGGGGTACCAGTCGACGAACCCCTCGCCGTTGAGCTGCTCGTCGCTCCACGCCAGCATCTTGAGGTCGTCGTCGAAGGGGTGGTCGATCCCCCACTCGATGAACTTGTACTCGTCGATGCCGGCCGCCTTCTGCGGGCTCCAGAACTCCGTCGTCCACGCGTGCACACCGAGGTGGTCGTACGCCCAGTCGTCAGCCACGCCGGTGATGACGTCCTTCGGGTCGTACTTGAAGTCGTGGAACACCGACACCGCCGGGTAGCCGGTGAGCTCGGTCGCCTTCTCGCCGATCTTCTTGAACACGCGCAGGTCGATCGTCGGCAGCGCGTCGTCGTTCTTCGTGCCGTACGGGCGCAGGTGCACGCCGGACATCGTGTGGTACTGGATGAACGCGCAGATGTTGGGCCGGTCGACGATGGCCTGGACGACAGCGCGGATCTCCGGCTCCGAGGTCGGGTACGGACCGGCGCCCACCTGCTCGCCCTCGGGCCGCCACTCGATCGGGTAGTTGCGGTTCATGTCGAGGCCGGCGAGCGCCGGCGCGTGCTTGATGGTGATGCCGTCGTAGTTCTGGATCTCGCCCTCGGTCAGCAGGCGGTAGTACGGCCCGGGTCCGACCTCGACCGGGTCGCGCGGCACGAGCAGCCGGTGGTCGGCCGACGACGGCTTCCACGTCCCGTTGTCGTCGCGGATGCGCATCGACAGGATCCGTCCGTCGCCGTCCATGTCCTGGGCGATGAGCCCGTCCTGCTGGTCGAGGCGCGGGTACTCGCGCACCGACGACCGCACGACGCGGGGCTTCTCGGCCATGGCCAGCTCGGCGCCGTCGGGTCCCATGCGGGGCACGACGTAGAAGGTGCGGGTGTCCACCGCTCGCGTGACGGTGTCGTCGCTGCCGTACTGGGTCAGCAGCTTGTTCAGCAGATACAGCGCCGCGGTCGAGCCGGTGAGCTCGGTGGCGTGGATGTTGGCATCGATCCAGATCGCCGGTCGCTCACGGTGGTCACCGGTCTCGTGGTTGGTGACCGTGCACAGCCAGATGTCGCGGTCCTCGTGCGACCGCCCGATGCTCTCGAGCCGCAGCAGGTCCGGGTGCGACGCCGCCCACCCCTCCAGGATCTCGGTGAGCTCCGGAAACTTCACGAACCGATCGAAGGGTGCGCCGTTCACGGCGGCGCAACCTACCGTTGCGCCCGTGTCGGACGACGTGCACCGTCAGATCGGCGTCGAGCGGTTCAACGCCTCCTGGGACCTGATCGACAAGGGGGCGGCGCGCTCGCCCGACGACGACGTCGAGCTGTTGCTGTCGGCCATGACGTCGCGCTGGCACTGGGGACAGGTCGGCGGGCCGGAGGAGGTCTCGACCGGTGACTGGCAGGTGGCGCACGCGGCGTGCCTGCTCGGGCTCGGGGATCTCGCGCTGCTCTTCGCCCGGCGCAACCTCGCGACGGCCACCGAGCGGGGCTGGTCCGGCTGGCGACTGGCGTCGGCCCATGAGGGCATGGCTCGGGCATCCGCGGTGGCCGGCGACGCCGACGGGCGCTCCCGTCATCTCGCTGCCGCTGAGGCGGCGCTCGCCAACGAGCCCGACGCCGAGGAGTCGCGGATCATCGCCTCCCAGCTGGCCACCGTGCCGTCGGTCTGATCGTGCGGGTTGCACTCGGGCTCTGGCTCCAGCCTGGCGTCCTTCGCGCCGTGGCGCTCGGCGGGTCGACGCCACGACTGGTGACGGTTCGGGTCGGCACGCATCCGGTCGACCCGCGCGTCTCGATGACGCCGCACCGCGACCGCTGCCACAGACCCGACCTGGTGGACGCCGCGGTCCGTCACACCGAGGTGCTGCTGCGGCACGTGCTCGATCCGATCGTCGAGGCCGTCGTTGACGACGCGCGTGCTGCCGGCGAGCTCGTGGGCATCGCGGTCGTCGCCCCGAAGCGCTCGGCATTCCAGTGGATCGCCCAGCGGTTCTCGACGATCCGTTGGGCAGATCGCGCCGACGCGCAGCTGATGACCGACGCCGTCCTGACATCGGCGTCCCGCGCCGATGTGCCGGTGCGACCGATCACAGAGGCCGTCGCGCGGCGTGGCGCGGCGTCGGCGTTCGGCGTCAGCCGCGGTGGGTTGGACGATCGCACCACCGCAGCAGCCGCCGCGTGGGGATCCGAGTTCGCGTATGACCACCGACTCCCGTCGCTCGCCGCGTCGGTCTTCCTCGCCCGATGATCAGCTGATCCCGAGACGCTCGTACTGCTCCTTGGGCGCGTCGGCCTCTTCCAGCGCCGCGCGCAGCAGGTCGATCGCCTCCTTCTCGCGCGTCGAGCCGGCGAGGTTGGCCGTCTCCATCGGGTCGCCGTCGAGGTCGTAGAGCAC
>DASUCO010000060.1:0-3813 GCA_036275955.1 Acidimicrobiales bacterium | reverse complement strand
GTCCTCGTCGTCGACGACGAGCCGGACATCCTCCTGATGCTGCGGATGAGCCTCGAGGACGAGGGCCACACCGTGGTCATGGCCGGCGACGGCGAGTCCGGGCTCCAGCGGCTGGCCGAGCACCACCCCGACCTCGTCCTGCTCGACGTGATGATGCCGGTGCTCGACGGCTGGGGCGTGCTCGAGCGCAAGCAGCGCGACGGCGACCTGACGCCGGTGATCGTCCTGTCGGCCAAGACCGAGGAGACCGACATCGCCAAGGCGATGTCGCTGGGCGCCACCGAGTACGTCACCAAGCCCTTCGACCTCGACCGGGTCGTGGCGCTGGTGGCCGAGGTCCTCGCCCGCTGACCAACGGGGTCAGGGGGAGGGCGTGAGGTCCGCCATGCGGAACAGGGCGCGCAGCTCGAGGTCCTCCTTGGCGAAGACGTCGCTGCCCTCCGGTCGCCGGTCGATGACGCAGAGCACGGTGTCGACCTTGGCGCCGCGCTCGCGCAGGTCGGCGGTCGACATCAGCACCTGCCCGCCGGTGGACACGACGTCCTCGACCACCAGCAGGCGCTGGCCCTCGATCTCGCCGCCCTCGGCCAGGAGGCAGGTCCCGTAGGTCTTGGCCTCCTTGCGCACGAACCGCGCCGGGATCCCCGTGGCCAGCGACAGCGCGGTGGCGATCGGGATGCCGCCCATCTCGAGGCCGGCGAGGGCGTCGATGCCGTCGGGAACGAGCGGGGCGAGCGCGGCGGCGATGTCGCGCAGCAGGACCGGGTCGGCCTCGAACCGGTACTTGTCGAAGTACTCGGTGCTCGTCTGGCCCGAGCGCAGGGTGAAGGTGCCGGTGAGGTGGGCGGCGTCGTACACGCGGTTCGCGAGAGTCGTCACGGCCGACCACGGTACGGTCTCGCGCCATGGCTGAAGAGGTTGTCGATCGCTACTGCTCACTCGCCGATCAGTTCGGTGCCCGCGTCGACGCGGCACCGGACGACGTGTGGTCCAAGCCGGCTCCGTGCGAGGGCTGGACGGCCCGGGACGTCGTGGACCACGTGACCGGCAGCCAGCGCAACGTGGCGAAGAGCATCACCGGAGAGGAGCCGGCGGTCGACGCCGGCGGCGACCCCAAGGAGGTCTGGCGCGCGTCCTACGCGGCGATGAAGGCGGCGCTGGCCCAGCCGGGAGCGCTCGACAAGGTGGCGCCTGGTCCCATGGGCGAGATGCCGGTGTCGATGATCGTCGGCCGCTTCCTGGCGACCGACGTGCTCGTGCACACCTGGGACCTGTCCCGTGCGATCGGCGCCGACGAGACGCTCGACGCCGACGCGGTGAAGCAGGCCTACAGCGGCCTCAAGCCGATGGACGCCATGATCCGCCAGCCCGGCGTGTTCGGCCCCAAGATCGATCCCGCGCCGGGCGACGACGAGCAGACCGAGTTCCTGAAGTTCCTCGGGCGAGCCGTCTAGTACTTCGCGAGGTCCCGGGCGGCGACGACGATGTCGTCGACCTGGGGCAGCGTCGCCTTCTCCATGGTGGGCTCGTAGGGCACGTGGTTGTCGCTCGCGGCCAGGCGCCGCACCGGCGCGTCGAGGTGCTCGAAGCAGTGCTCGCCGATCCAGGCGGCGACCTCGGCGCCGAAGCCGCAGGTGAGCACGTCCTCGTGCACGACCAGCGCCCGTGACGTCTTCGTGACCGACTCGGCCACCCGCTCCTGGTCCCACGGGATGAGCGAGCGGAGGTCGAGGAGCTCGACGTCGATCCCCTCCGACTCCAGTGCGATGGCGGCCTGGCGTGACTTCTCGACGGTCGCCCCGTAGGTGACGATCGTCAGGTCGGCGCCCGGCCGCACCACCGACGCGCAGCCGAACGGGATCACGTAGTCGGACGGCGGGAACGGGTCGCGCGTGTAGGGCTGGCGGTAGAGGTGCTTGTGCTCCAGGAACAGCACCGGGTCCTCGCACCGGAACGCGTAGCGCAGCAGGCCGGCGGCGTCGCGCGCTCGCGACGGGAACGCGACCAGCAGCCCGGGCACGTGGGCGAAGATCGACTCGCCGCACTGGCTGTGCCAGATGGCGCCACCGGTGAGGTAACCGCCGATCGGGATGCGCAGGACGATCGGGCACGAGTACGACCCGTTCGACCGCCACCGCATGGTGGCCGCCTCGGTCTTGATCTGCTGCATGGCCGGCCACACGTAGTCGAAGAACTGCACCTCGGGCGCCGGTCGCAGACCGCGCACGGCTTGGCCCACGGCGCGGCCGACGATGTTGGCCTCGGCCAGCGGCGTGTTGTAGCAGCGCGCCTGGCCGAAGGCGCGCTGCAGGCCGTGGGTGGTGCCGAACACGCCGCCCTTGCCCTCGACGTCGGCCAGGATCAGCTCGCGGGCATCGGCCACGTCCTCGCCGAACACGCGGATGCGCTCGTCGGCCGCCATCTGCTCGTGCAGCGTCCGCTTGATGGCCTCACCGAACGCCACCACCTCGCCGTCCCCGGGCAGCTGCGACTCGTCGGGCCGCTCGACGTGCGGCAGGGCCACCACGTGATCGCCGATCGAGCCCGGATCGGGCCGGGCCGCGTCGAGCGCCGACTTGGCGGCGTCGGCCACGTGCTGGCGCGCCTCCTCGCGGATGGCGTCGGCCTCGTCCTGGGTGAGCACGCCGCCGCGCACCAGCGCCTCCTGCAGCAGCAGGATCGGGTCGTGCGCCGCCTCGTCGGCCAGCTCCTCCGGCGTGCGGTACTTGCTCTGGGTGTCCGCCGCGCTGTGCGAGTACGGCCGGGTGACCATGGCGTGGATCAGCGCCGGCCCCTCGCCGGCGCGCACGCGTGCGATGGCGGCCGCTCCCTGCTGGCGCGCGTCGAAGTAGTCGCGCCCGTCGATCTGGTGCACGGCGAGGCCGCGGAAGCCCATCACCAGCTCGCTGATCGGTGCCGGCTGCTGGTCGATCGCCGGCACGGAGATGGCGTAGCCGTTGTCGGCCACCAGGAAGACGACCGGCAGGTGGAGCGTCGCTGCGGTGTTGAGGCTCTCCCAGAACTCGCCCTCGGAGGTGGCGCCCTCGCCGAGCGACACGTACGTGACCTCGTTGCCCTCGGCGTGACAGCCGGGGAGGTGCGGGCGACGGGAGATGTAGCGGGCGGCCTCGGCGCAGCCGACGGCGGGCAGGCACTGGGTGCCGGTGGCGCTCGTCTGGCTGACGATGTGCAGGTCGCGGTTGCCCCAGTGGCTCGGCATCTGGCGGCCGCCGGACGACGGGTCCTCGGCCGAGCCGACGGCCTGCAGCAGCACGTCGCGCGCGCTGACGCCGAGGCCCAGGGCGAGCGCCTGGTCCCGGTAGTACGGGAAGAACCAGTCGTAGCCGGCCCGCAGGTGGCGGGCGAGCGCCAGCAGCAGCGCCTCGTGCCCCGCGCCGGAGATCTGGAAGAAGACCCGGCTCTGCTTCTGGAGGTTCATCTCGCGGTCGTCGATGGCGCGTGAGATGTGCGCGGTGCGCAGGTCCTCGATGAGCTCGGCGACGGGGTACCCGCGGAAGGTCTCGGTCATGAGGACGCTGCTGCCTCGATGCGACGCTCGGCCATGCGGTCGGCGGCGTCGGCGGTCGTGATGTCCTCGTCACGCGCGATGCGCAGGACGTTGGCGACGGTCTCGCGGATGCCGGCCACACGGGCGAACGCCCGGTCGTGGTCGTAGTGACCGTGGAGCTCGTCAGCGATGTTGATCACCCCGCCCGCGTTGACGACGTAGTCGGGAGCGTAGAGGACGCCCGCGTCGGCGATCCGGGACCGGTCTTCGTGCTCGGCCAGCTGGTTGTTGGCCGCGCCGCACAC
>DASUCO010000059.1:0-28776 GCA_036275955.1 Acidimicrobiales bacterium | reverse complement strand
CTCGGACCAGATGTCGTCGAGCGTCTCGATGCCGAGGTCGCCACCCATGCGGAATGCCAGCTCGACGGCGATCATCCAGTCGTCGCGCGCCGTGCCGGGCGGCGTGACCTTGGCGTTGAGGCGGCTGACGCGGCCCTCGAGATTGGTCGTCGAACCAGCCTTCTCGGCGTACGTCGACGCCGGCAGCACGACGGAGGCCTTCGTCACCGACTCGGTGCGGAAGCAGTCGATGGCAACCACGGTGGTGGCGCCATCGAGCGCGCGCCGGGCGAGGTCGCGGTCGGGGAAGTCGGCGAGCGGGTCGGCCCCGAGCAGCACCAGCGTCTGCAGCTGGCCGGCGGCAGCGGCCTCGAGGATGCCGCGGGCGTCACGCCCACGCGACGAGGGCAGGTCGCCCCACGACGAGAACCACCCGCGGCCGTCGTCGAGCGTGACGCGGCCCGGCAGCATCCCGGGGGCGAGACCCATGTCGAGCGCGCCGTGGACGTTCGACCGGCGCAGGCCGGACAGGAACGTGGCCCCGGGCGCCTTCTCGAGCAGCGCGGCTGCGGCGGCGACGACCGAGTCGGCCGACTCGGCGAGCGACGGCCGCCCCAGCACGCAGACGACGTTGCCGCTCAGCCCGTCCAGCTCGCGCACGGCGCTCGCCGCCTGACCGGGCGAGTACCGGACCGAGCGCGTGGCGTACCGCGTCATGCCGGTCTCGGTCGGGCTCAGCTCGACGATCTGCAGACCCTTGTCGACCACCGCCTCGCGGAGGCGGAGGTAGAGGACCGGCAGCTCCTCCTTGATGTCCGCGGTCAGCAGCACCAGCACGTCGGCCGCGCACGCCTCGTCGATGGTGGCCCGGGGCATGCCCAGGACGACCTCAGCCGGCAGGCCGTCGCCCAGCTGGCAGTCGACGTCGTCGGTGCCGATCACGGTGCGGGCCAGCTTCGACCACGCGTACGCGTCCTCGTTGGTGAGGCGGGCGCCGCCGATGATGCCGACGGTCGCCGCCTCGAGCGCGTCGGCGGCCTTGGTCAGCGCGTCGGACCAGTCAGTGGCGGTGCCGTTCACGAGCGGCGTGTCGAGCCGATCGTCCGAGCCGATGGCCTCGAAGTCGAAGCGGCCCTTGTCGCACAGCCAGCCGTGGTTGACGGGGTCGACGTCGACGCCCAGGTAGCGCACCAGCCGGTTCGAGGACGACTGCACGGCGACGCGGCAGCCGACCGAGCAGGTCGTGCACGTCGACTCGACCTGGTCGAGGTCCCACGGGCGGGCCTTGAAGCGGTACGGCACCGCGGTGAGCGCGCCGACGGGGCAGATCTGCACGGTGTTCCCGCTGAAGTACGACGCGAACGGATCGTCGGGGAACGTGTTGACCTCGGTCTCGTTCCCGCGATTGATGAACGAGATGAGCGGGTCGCCGGCGACCTCGCTGGAGAAGCGAGTGCAGCGGTCACAGAGGATGCACCGCTCGCGGTCCATGTAGACGAGGGGGCTGAGCGGGATCGGCTTCTCGAAGTGCCGCTTCTCCTCGATGAAGCGCGACTCGCCCGGACCGAACGCAAGCGTCTGGTCCTGCAACGGGCACTCGCCGCCCTTGTCGCACACCGGGCAGTCGAGCGGGTGGTTGATGAGGAGGAACTCGAGGACGCCGTCCTGCGCCTTCTTGGTGACGTCGGACTCGGTGTCGACCGTCATCCCCTCGCTCACCGGGAGCATGCACGCCGGCTGGAGCGCCGGACCGCGGCCGGTGTCGACCTCGACGATGCACATGCGGCACATGCCGACCGGCTTCATCCGCGGGTGGTAGCAGAAGCGCGGGATGTAGGTGCCGGTTCGCTCGGCCGCCGCGATGAGGAGCTCGTCGGGGTTGGCCTCGATCGCCGTGCCGTTGATGGTCACCGTGACGGTCGTCTTGTCGACCTTCGGGTCAGTGTCGGCCACGCGGACAGCCTCCTTCCTTGATGTGGAGGAGGTACTCGTCGCGGAAGCGGTGCACCGACGACACGATCGGCGCGACGGCCGACGGTCCCAGCGGGCAGATCGTGGTCTGCTTGGGCGGCCAGGCCAGTCCGGGCGTGATGTTGTCGCCCACGTCGAGCAGCAGCTCGAGGTCGTCCTCGCGGCCGGTGCCGGTCTCGATGCGGTGCATGATCTTCTCGAGCCACGACGTGCCTTCGCGGCACGGCGTGCACTTGCCACATGACTCGTGGGCGAAGAAGCGCACCAGGTTCCACGCGGCCCGCACGGCACACGTCGTGTCGTCCATCACGACGAGGCCGGAGCCGAGCATGGAGCCGGCCTGCTGCACCTCGTCGATGTCGAGCTTGACGTCGAGGTGCTCCTCGAAGAGCCACGGGAACGAGGCGCCCACGAGGAACGCCTTGAGCTGGTTGCCGTCGCGGATGCCGGCGCCGTACGCGGGATCGGTGAACAGCTCCCGGAAGCTCATCGAGGCCAGCTCGACCTCGTAGTTGCCCGGCCGGTTCACGTGCCCCGAGAGCGTGAACATGCGCATGCCCAGGCTGCGGTTCACGCCCATGGCGGCAAACGCGGCGCCGCCGTTGAGCACGATCCACGGCAGGTTCGACAGCGTCTCGACGTTGTTCACGATCGTGGGCTGCATGTAGACGCCCTTGACCGCCGGGAAGAACGGGGGCTTGAGCCGCGGCATGCCGCGCTGGCCCTCGAGCGACTCGATGAGCGCCGTCTCCTCGCCGACGATGTACGCGCCGGCGCCCCAGTGCAGCACCACGTCGATGTCGACGCCGGTGCCCATGATGTCCTTGCCGACGAGGCCGGCGGCGTACGCGTCGGTCAGCGCCTGGGCCAGCCGCTCCTGGGCCAGCGCCATCTCGCCGCGGACGTAGAGGAACACCTGGGCCGAGCCGGTGGCGAAGGCACAGATGAGCGAGCCCTCGATGAGCTGGTGGGGATCGACCTCCATCAGCACGCGGTCCTTGCCGAACCCGGGCTCGCTCTCGTCGCCGTTCACGACGACGTAGGACGGCTTGCCTGGCGCGAGGAGGCTCCACTTGCGCGCCGCCGGGAACCCGGCGCCGCCCGAGCGGCCGGTGAGCCCCGAGGCCTCGACCTCGGCGTGCACGGCCTCGGGCCCGAGCTCGATGGCACGGCGGAGCCCCTCGTAGCCGCCGGTGCGGGTGTAGCCCTCGAGCGTGTGGGCGTCGCCCTGCTCGAAGCGGGCCATGACGATCGGCTCGGTGCGCATCAGAGCTGCACCCAGATCTTCGGGAGGCCGTCGGCGCCCTTGCCCGACCAGCGGTGGGCCGGCGTCTGCTGGCGCACGCGGGTGGTGGTGCCGTGGGGCGGGATCTCGCCGGCCAGCTTGCCGGCGCGCAGGTCGTCGATCAGCGCGTCGAAGCCAGCGTTGGAGACGTCGAGCTGGTAGCGGTAGTTCACGGCCAGGCACGGGGCACCGTCGCAGGCGGCGATGCACTCGACGCCCATGAGCGTGAACATGCCGTCCTCGGTGGTGGCGCCGGCCTTGATGCCGAGCTTCTCCTCGGCATGGTGCAAGAGCTCGTCGGAGCCCATGAGCATGCAGGAGATGCCCTCGCACACGTTGATCACGTAGCGGCCGACGGGCTCGCGCTTGAACATCTCGTAGAACGAGCACGTGCCGAGCACCTCGGCCGGCGTGAGCTGCAGGAGCTCGGCGATGTGCTCCATCGCATCGTCGGTGACCCAGCCGTCCTGCTCCTGCGCGACGTGCAGGAGGGGGATCAGCGCGGACCGCGTGCGCGGGTAGCGGGCGATGATCTCGCGCGCCAGCTCGACGTTCTGGGGGTTGAGTCGAGCCATCTACCGGTCGACCTCGCCCACGATCTGAATGAACACAGTGGGATCCTTGGCGACGAAGTCGACAAATGCTCGCTGCGTCACCGGTCGACCTCGCCCATGATCGGATCCACCGAGCTGATGATGGCGACGGCGTCGGCGACCAGGCCGCCGCGCAGCATGTGGGGCATCGTCTGCATGTTCACGAACGACGGCCCGCGGATGTGCATGCGGTACGGCTTGGCGCTGCCGTCGCTGACGAGGTAGCAGCCGAGCTCGCCGCGCGGCGACTCGACGGCGACGTACGTCTCGCCCTCGGGCACCTTGAAGCCCTCGGTGAAGATCTTGAAGTGGTGGATCAGTGCCTCCATCGACTCGTCGATGCGAGCGCGCGGGGGCGGCGTGACCTTCTTGTCCTGCACGCGGTAGTCGCCGCTCGGCATGAGGTCGATGATCTGCTCGACGATGCGGGCCGACTCGCGGATCTCGTTGAGGCGGATGGCGTACCGGTCGAACACGTCGCCGTAGGTGCCGACGACGACGTCGAACTCCACCTGGTCGTACGCCAAGTAGGGCTGCGTCTTGCGCAGGTCCCAGGGCACGCCGGTCGACCGCAGGATGGGACCGGTGGCGCCGAGCGCGATGGCCTCCTCGGGCGAGATGACGCCGATGCCCTGCGTCCGCTCGCGCCAGATGGGCTGGCCGGTCATGAGCGTGTCGTACTCCTGCAACCGGTCGGGCAGCAGGGCGAGGATCGACGCCAGGTCGTCGCGCCAGCCGTCCGGCAGGTCGACGGCGACGCCTCCGGGGCGGATGTAGTTGTGGTTCATCCGCAGGCCGGTGGTCTTCTCGAAGAACTGCAGGAACAGGTCGCGCTCGCGCCAGCCGTAGACCATCATCGACACCGCGCCGAGGTCCATGCCGTTGGTGGCGAGGAACAGGAAGTGCGAGGACATCCGGTTCAGCTCGCACATGAGCATGCGGATCCACGTGGCGCGCGGTGGCACCTCGACGCCGAGCAGCTCCTCGGTGGCGAGCGAGAACACGAGCTCGTTGAAGAACGGGCTGGCGTAGTCCATGCGCGTCGTGTTCGTGCAGCCCTGGATGTACGTCAGGTCCTCGGCCGTCTTCTCCATGCCGGTGTGGAGGTAGCCCACGATCGGCTTGGTGCGGACGACGGTCTCGCCCTGCAGCTCGAGCATGAGGCGCAGCACGCCGTGCGTGCTGGGGTGCTGCGGCCCCATGTTGATGATCATCGTCTCGTCCTCGCCGGGCTCGGCCTCGGCGAGCTTGGCGGCCTCCGCCTCCGACAGGCGGAGCACGGCGCCGGACTCGCGCAGCTGCTCGACCGCGTCCACGGTCGAGCGCGGCGCCATCTCCTGGGCGCCCTCGGACGTCTCGGCGACGCTCATCGGGCCCTGGGTGCTTCCTTGAACTGCACCGGGATGCGGCCGATGGCGTAGTCCTTGCGGAGGGGGTGGCCCTCCCAGTCCTCGGGCATGAGGATGCGCGTCAGGTCGGGGTGACCGTCGAAGACGATCCCGAACATGTCGAACACCTCGCGCTCGAGCGCCTCTGCGCCGGGGTGCACGTCGTAGAGCGACGCGATCGTCGGCTCCGACGCCGGCACCTGCGTGCGCAACCGCACGCGCGTGCGCTCGTTGAGGTTCAGCAGCCCGGCCACGACCTCGTAGCGCTCGGGCGTCACGTCGTCCGGCAACACCCGGCCGGGATGGGTCAGGTAGTCCACCGCCGTCAGGTCGACGAGCATGGTGAAGCCCTCGTCGGCCAGCGACCGGACGGTGTCGACCCATGCGTCGCGAGGAACGTGCCGCACTTCGGTCACGACTTGGCGCCGACCGTGACGCCGACGGTGCCGCTCGACGGGACCTGGAGCTCGTAGCCCGCGCCGGCACCGGTCCCGGCACGGCGCTGGGTGATCTCACCCGTGCGGATCAGCTCGTGCAGCGTGAGGATCGAGTGGATGAGCGTCATCGGGTTGGGCGGGCAGCCCGGCGCGTACACGTCCACCGGCACGATCTGGTCGACGCCCTGCACGATCGCGTAGTTGTTGAACATGCCGCCGCTCGACGCGCACACCCCCATGGAGATGACCCACTTGGGCTCCATCATCTGGTCGTAGACCTGACGGAGGACGGGCGCCATCTTCTGGCTGACGCGGCCGGCGACGATCATGAGGTCGGCCTGGCGCGGCGACGCCCGGAAGACCTCCATCCCGAAGCGCGACAGGTCGTAGTGGGCAGCGCCGGTGGCCATCATCTCGATGGCGCAGCACGCGAGGCCGAACGTGGCCGGCCACACGCTGTTGCGACGGGCCCACTTCACGACGTCCTCGAGCGCGCCGGTGAGGAAGTTGTGGTCGAGCCCCTCCAGCCCCTTTCCCTTGACGACGAGACCGGTTCCCTGCTGGTCGCTCATGCCGCCTCCCCCTCGCGGCCGTCGAGGCCGACGCGGCGGACGGTGGTCATGCCGGTGCGCTCGGCCGACACGGCGACGTCGAGTCGCCGGCCGCGCTTGATCGGACCCCAGTCCAGCCCGCCCTGGCTGATCTCCCACACGAACGACAGGAAGAACGGGACGATGAACGCCGCCATCACGCCGAGGCCGTAGCCGCCGAGCCCGCGGAAGACCGTCGCCCACGGGAACAGGAAGATGATCTCGATGTCGAAGACGATGAAGATCATCGCCACCAGGTAGAAGGTGACCGGGAAGCGCTCCGGTGGCTCGCGGCTGGGGACGATGCCGCACTCGTACGGCGCCTCCTTGGCGACCGTCGAGCGGGACGGGGCCAGCAGCTTCGACGCGGTGATCGAGATCACCACGAAGCCGACGGCGAGGACGAACATCACGAACAGCGGGAGATAGTCGTCCACGGTCCCCTCCTCTCCGAGCGCGGGTCTTGGCTAGGACGCGGCGGCAGCCAGGCGCGCAGCCATGACCGCCTTGTCACGTCGGTGCAGCACGTTGCAGGTGACGCCGAAGATGATGGCCGAGCCGATCGTCACGAGCACCGGAGGCAGACGCTTGTCGCCCAGGTCGCGCTCGAGGATCACCGAGATCACCGGCTGGCTCTCGTCGGGCTCGGGCTTGGGCGGCGTCTCACCGAACTCGACCTCGACCTCCTTCACCTGCTGCACCTGGATGATGGCGTAGTGCGGCGGGTGACGGAACGGCACGTTCTTGTCGAACCACGAGCTGCTGCGGCCGCCCTTGTCGAACGCA
This sequence comes from Acidimicrobiales bacterium, assembly GCA_036275955.1. GTDB lineage: Bacteria > Actinomycetota > Acidimicrobiia > Acidimicrobiales > CADCSY01 > DATLFP01. The sequence continues at coordinate 21,747 of DASUCO010000059.1, read as the reverse complement.
TCGACGACGACGTAGTCCGACTCCTTCTCGAACGTCGGGATGGCAGCCTCGTCACCGGCGATGCTGGCGCTGGCCGCGGCCTGGGCCTCGCCCCGCTTGGGGTCGTCGGCCGGCAGCTCCTTCCAGGTGCTCAGGTCGTGCGCCTCCTCGGTCACGGCCGACGTCAGCGCATGGGGATCCTCGCTGCGCACCACCTCGCGCAGGTGCCACGACGGCGAGTCGCCGACGTAGCCGATCCCGTACACGGCCCAGATGGCGCCCATGATCGTCATCCAGCCGAACACGCCGGCCATGGCGACGAGAAAGCCCAGACGGGCACCCAGGTTGGTGCCGAGGATCAGGTAGATCGATCCCGGCAGCACCGCGACGGCGAGGGCGACGACGAGGATGGCCCGGATCTGCGGGTCCCACGCCAGCTCGAACGCGAGCGTCATGAGCCCTCTCCCTGCCGCAACGAACGCTCGTACTTCACGATGGCTTCGATCTGCTCCGTGGTGAGGATGTTCAGGAAGTAGGGCATGCGGCCGCTGGCCTGGCCGACCTCGCCGTAGCGCTCACCGTCCTGACGGCCGTTGGTGACCCACTCGATGTGGTCCTCCTCGGCCGGGAACTGCTCGGTCGTGTTGTACAGCGGCGGGCCGAAGCCACCAGCCCCCGGCTCCTGCGGGTCGCCGTACGACCAGCCCTTGGTGTGGCAGCGGGCGCAGTTCATGTTGAACAGCGCCGGACCGAGCGTGTCGTCGTCACCCTCGATCTCGGCGGTGAGCTCGTCGATCTGCTCCTGGATGTCGGCCTTGTCGGCGTCGGACTCTGCCTTCGCCAGCTCCTTGCCGAGATCGGCCAGGTCGTCGTCGAGGCCGGCCAGGCGGGCCCGCTCATCGAAGGTCGCTGCGTCGTTGCGAGCGCGCGCCTCGTCACGGGAGATCTCGATCCGGTGCAGGTACTTGATGAGGTTGTCGATCTGCTGGTCGTTCATGGGGCCGCCGCCCTCGATGCCCCAGGCCGGCATCGGGGAGAACGGCCGGCCGTAGACGAGGATGTCCTTCAGCGACTCGTCGCTGTAGCGCAGCGTCGCGGTGTCGAGCGCGGGCGCCTCCCACTGGACCTGGCGCAGGTCACCCGTCACCGGGTCGGTCAGCGTGTACGGCACCTTCTGGCCGCCGGTGGCGGCATCGCCGCCGTGGCAGCCGGCGCAGTTGAAGCCGCCCTCGGCCGTGACGGCGAACAGCGCACCGCCGCCGACCGGCTGGCCGTGGTGGTACGTCTTGCCCGAGAGACGATCGTCGAAGTAGTCGACGGCGCCCGCCTGCCGGTTGGGCTCGGTGACCCAGTAGAGCGGGAGCCCGACGCCGATCACCATCAGCGAGAGCACGCCCCACAGGAGCACCTTCTCGAGACGGGGGCCCTCGAGCTCCTCATCGTCGAGGTAGGCCTTGCGGTTGGGCGCAAGCTCGATCTCCGAGCCGACCTCGGGCTTGGCCTTGCGGTTGTTGGCGAAGAAGAACGCGATCGAGCCCGCGATGACGACGAGGAAGACGACGATCGCGATCGTCTGCTGGGTGGTTGCTGCGAAGGTCAACTCAGTGCTCCGATGCGCCGCCGACGCAGTGAGGGCCCTCGGCCTCCTGGCCGGTGGTGTTCGTACCGATGGGCATGCCGATGACGATGATGCCGGTGTCGACGGTGACGGTCCCGCCGTCGACGGCGACGGGGAACAGGTCCAGGCCGCGCGGCGCCGGCCCGCCCTTCTTCTCGCCGACGCGGTTGTACTGCGAGCCGTGACAGCCGCACTCGAACCACTGTGCGGTGGAACAGAACGGGACGCGGCAGCCCAGGTGCACGCACTTCTGGTAGATCGCCACCACGCCGGCCTCCATGCCCGGCAGCACCGACGGCGAGTAGCCGGCGGCCTCCGCCTTCGGCACCGCGTCCTTCGGGTACGGCGCCAGGTAGAAGCGGCCCTCGGAGACGTACTTGGGCTGACGGATGTCGCGGATCTCGCCGAGGATGTCGTCGATCTTGCCGGCGGTGATCTTCGACCCGAAGCCGCTGCCCAGCTGGGGCCAGAGGAACGCGAGCACCGCAGCGCCGAAGCCCGACAGGCTCAGCGTCATCATCGTGACGATGCTGCGGTTGAAGAACTGACGGCGCGTGACACCGACGATCTCGGGATCCGGCGGCACCCACGGAGCGGGCGGCGCCGACTGCACCGGCACGAGCGCGGTGCCGCCACCACGACGCTCGAGCACCGCGGCGCGCTCGACGTCGCGCCCGGTGAGCACCTCGTCCTCACCGCCGAGGAACGGGCTGTCGCTGCGGTCCTTCTTCGCGGTCTCGCGCGACACGCCGTGCACGTCTCGACGGCGGGCCGTCGTGAACAGCACGAGCACGCCGAGCGCCACGAGGACGCCGATCGCGATGGCGATGATCGTCGAGGATTCCATGAGAGCTCCTCTTGCCTACAGGTCGAAGAACAGTCCGGCTTCCCAGGGGAAGACGAAGTTGAAGCCAGGGCCGCGGAAGAACGAGCCGAGGATGACGAGGATCGACCAGAACATCAGGTGGATCGTCATGATGCTGATCGCGAACTTGCGATCCTCCGGCTTGGCCGACGGGTTGCGATCCATGTAGGGCGCCAGCATCAGCAGGAAGATGCCCATGCCCGGGATGGTCACGCCGGCGACCATCGGGTGGAACATGGCGAGCAGCTCCTGCAGGCCGAGGAAGTACCACGGCGCCTTCGACGGGTTCGGCGTCAGGTTGAAGTTGGCCAGCGAGAGCAGCGGCGCGTTCACGAACACCGAGAACACGAGCGTGAACGCCGTCATCAGCAGCGACGCCACGAACTCGACGACCAGCAGGTGCGGCCACGTGTGCACCTTGTCGACCGGCGTCGCCTTGACGTCCTGGATGGAGCCGGACTTGACGACGGTCAGCAGTCGCTGGGTGTGACCGGCGGGACCAGCCGGCAGCGGAGCGGCACCGGGCACGGCGACCGCGCCACCGGTGGCCGCGGGCGGGGCCTGCGTGGCGACGCCGCCACCGCCATCGTCACCGCCGCCGCCAGCGGCGCGCTCCTTGGCCGCCTTCGAGCGCTCGAGCAGGTGTGCGGGGATCTTGCTGTCGCCGGGGCTCTCGGCCGCAGGCGCGTCGGCGGCGGGCGCGTCGGCTGCCGCGCCAGCCTTCTTGGCCGCGGCCTTGGCCTTGGCCTCCTCCGCTCGCTTGAGCAGGTGATCGGGGATCTCGGTCATCGCGCTCCCCCTCTACAGCGGACCACTGATGCCGCCGTCCTTGCGGACACGCCAGAAGTGGATCGCCATGAAGATCACGGTCACGAACGGAACGAACAGCACGTGCAGCGTGTACCAGCGCAGCAACGTGTCGGAGCCGATCTCGACGCCACCGAGGAGCACGAAGCGCACCTGGGAGCCGAACACCGGCGTGTAGCCCATCATGTTGGTGCCGACGGTCACCGCCCACAGCGCCAGCTGGTCCCACGGCAGCAGGTAGCCGGTGAAGGAGAGCAGGAGGGTGAGCGTCAGCAGGATGACGCCGATCACCCAGTTGAACTCGCGGGGCGGCTTGTAGGCCCCGTGGTAGAAGACGCGCGCCATGTGCAGGAACACGGTGATCACCATGAGGTGCGCACCCCAGCGGTGCATGTTCCGCACGAGCAGGCCGAACGTCACCGACGTCTGCAGCGTGTAGATGTCGTTCCACGCCGCCGCGGCGGTCGGTCGGTAGAAGAACATCAGGAAGATGCCGGTCACGGTCAGCAGGATGAACAGGAAGAACGACAGGCCGCCGAGGCAGAGCGTGTAGCTCACCTTCACCGCGTGGCGCTTCACCTTCACCGGGTGCAGGTGGTACAGCACCGAGTTCATGATCACGTACGAGCGGTTCCTGGGGCTGTCCGTGTAGCCCTTCCGGAAGATCGAGCCCGGCCGGAAGATCGAGTTCCAGGCCTGGCTGCCCTGGACCGTCTCCATCATCTTCGTCATGCGCTGCTGCATGGTGGGCCGGGGGGCCTTGTCGTCGATCGTTCTCGCCACAAGTTCTCCTAGAACCGCATGCCGTAGGCGTAGCCGTGGTTGTTGTCGCGCTGGTGCTGGTCGCCGTCGCGGGCGGCCACACCGGTCTTGCCGAGGATGATCACGCCGGTCGGGCACCGGTCCACGCACAGGGCGCAGCGGGTGCAGACGTCCTCGTCGACGACGAAGATCACGTGGTCATCGGGGTCGAGGCCGGGCTCGACGGTGTTGATCGCCTCCTGCACCGCCTCGGTGGAGAGCATGTGGATGCACTTCCACGGACAGATGTCGACGCAGCCCTCGCACATGATGCACTCGGCCTGGTCGATGTGGAGGAACTGCTTCGGCTTCACGCTGGCGTTCAGCGTGTCGTTGTCGATCTCCTGGAGGACGTACTCGCCGCCGGGGAACGCCGGCATCGGCGGGTTGGCGTCGGTGCGGGCCATCAGGTGCCCTTCACCAGCGGTCGCCCGAACGCCGAGGTCTCGATCTCCTTGGGCTTGGACTTGCCGCGGTTCTGCCACATGGCCCACAGCGCGATCTGGATGCCGAGAGCCACGATGTAGATGCCGGCGGCGATGAAGTCGCGGATCGCCTCGTACGTGAGGGTGAACGGCAGGCCCTTGTCGATGATGTCGCCGGGGCCCATCACGATCTTGTCCTTGCGCCAGCCGAGCTCGTTGTCGGCGTAGGCCAGCCACTGGTGCGGCACCACGCCGTAGATCAGGAAGATGGCGGCGAACACCACCATCGAGCCGAACATCGCCTCGCCCCAGGTGATGGGCGTGCCGACCGGGCGGCGGCGGCCGTAGAGCATCACCGCAACCGTGATGCCGACCGTGATCACAAGCGATGTGAGGAAGGCGACCATGGCTGCTCCGGGGCTCGTGAAAGTTCTCACATTGTAGGCACGGGGGCGTCCGGGGGCCTACTCGGCCGTGGTGTCTACCACCTGCAGAAAGGGGTCCTCACATCTCTGGCCGCATTGCACCACCCGCGTCCGCGGCACCTAGTCTCTGGCGGTTCGCGCCCCCTGATAGCCGGAGTCGTGCCCGTGACCGAAGTCCCCGATCACCTGCTGCAGCGCTCACGTGAGCGGCGCGCCGCACTGGGCGGCACCTCCGCCCCGGCGGCAGCACCCTCGGGTGGCGGTGGCGGCGACGACGGCGGGGGCGCATCCACGGCGGCGGCCGTGCCGGCCGCGGCGGCCGCACCGGCGGTCGTCGAGTACGTCCCGCCCCCGCCGCCGCCGCCGTACGTGCAGGCGGCGCTCGATCGCAAGAAGCTGCCTCGCTGGATGGCCGGTGTGGGCGCCGTCACCCTCCTGTGGGCGTTCATCTACGCCGGCGTGCTCTTCTCCCCCGAGGCCACCATCACCGACCCGGTGGTGGCGGAGGGCGAGGAGATCTACGCCTCCCGCTGCGCCAGCTGCCACGGGGCCGCCGGCCAGGGCGGCAGCGGCCGGCCGCTGGCCGACTCGGTGACCCTGACGTTCCCCGACATCGCCGACCACCTCGACTTCGTCGCCAACGGCTCGCCGCCCGAGGGCACGCCCTACGGCAACCCGGACCGTCCCGGCGGGCAGCACATCGCCCGGTCGCAGGGCTTCGGCCAGATGCCGGCGTGGGCCGGCACGCTCAGCGAGGAGCAGATCCTCGCCGTCGTCCGCTACGAGCGCGAGGTCCTCGACAACGAGGAGCCCGCGGCCGCCGGCGACCAGAGCGCCGAGACCACCACCCCGTAAGTAGGTCTTCCGGGCTTCCGCCCGGCAGCATGGGGGCGTGGCCCCGCACACCTACGACGTGCTCGTGGTCGGCGGTGGCCCCGCCGGCGCGGCCACCGGGTACTGGCTGGCCGAGGCCGGCCACGACGTCCTCGTCGTGGAGAAGAAGTCGTTCCCGCGCGAGAAGACCTGCGGCGACGGGCTGACGCCTCGGGCCGTCCGTCAGCTGGCGGACATGGGCCTCGAGGACACGATCGCCCGTGACCACCACCGCTTCGACGGGCTGCGCGCCGTCGCACACGGCATCACGATCGAGATGCGCTGGCCCGACCACCCCGTCTACCCGTCGCACGGGTACGTCGTCCGCCGCCGCGACCTCGACCAGCTGGTCGCCGACAACGCGGTGAAGTCGGGGGCCACGGTGTGGCAGGGGGCCGAGGCGCTGGCGCCGGTGCTGGACCGCGGCTTCGTGGCGGGCGCGTCGATCAAGCGCAAGGACACGGGTGCCACCGAGGAGGTGCGGGCCCGCTACGTCGTGATCGCCGACGGGGCCAACTCCCGCTTCGGCCGGGCGCTGGGCACGTCTCGCGACCGCACCTACCCGCAGGGCATGGCCATCCGGGGCTACTACGAGAGCCCGATGCACGACGACCCGTGGATCGAGTCCGCCCTCGACGTGCGCGACCGCGCCGGCAACAGCCTCCCCGGCTACGGCTGGATCTTCCCGGTGGGGGACGGCACCGTGAACGTCGGCATCGGGCTGCTCTCGACGTTCCGCGACTGGAAGTCGGTGAACACCTCCCACCTGATGACCGAGTGGGCGGCGACCGCACCGGCGTACTGGGGCCTGTCGGACGAGACGAAGGTGGGCGAGCCCACCGGCGGGCGGCTCCCGATGGCCGGCTCGGTGGGACCCAAGTCGGGACCGACGTTCCTCGTGGTCGGCGACGCCGGCGGGCTCATCAACCCGTTCAACGGCGAAGGCATCGACTACGCGTACGAGACCGGTCGCCTGGCCGCCGACGTGCTCGACGAGGCGCTGCGCACGCGCTCGGGGCTGGCGCTGCAGCGCTACGAGCAGACGCTGAACGCCGAGTTCGAGCTGTACTACAAGGTCGCTCGGCTCTTCGTGCAGCTCATCGGGCGACCGGCGCTCATGCGCGAGCTGACGCGCGTCGGCATGCACTCCAAGACGCTCATGGAGTGGGCGCTGGCGATCATGGCCAACCTGCTCAAGCCCGACGAGCTCGGACCGGCCGAGGCCGTCTACAAGACCATCGCCGCGATGGTGAAGTACGCCCCGGAGCCGCGCGCCGCCGGCTGACCGGTTCAGAGGACGTCGGGTTCGACGAGCCAGATGACGCGGGTGGCGCGGATGCGCTGGGCGGGGACGTCGTCGCCGGCCTGCAGGCGCGCCCACGCCTCGCGCTTCTCGGTGCCGGCGACGGTGACGACGGCCAGCTGGCTGCGGGCGATGGCCGGGAACGTGAACGTGATGCGGGGATGCGGGTGCGCGTCGTCGCCGGCCTCGACGACGAAGCGGTCGCTGACGTCGAGCTGTGACGCGCCGGGGAACAGCGACGCCGTGTGCCCGTCCGGTCCGAGTCCGAGGTGCACGAGCTCGATGGGCGGCAGCGAGCGCACCAGCTCGTCGTACGCGGCGGCACCGAGCGCGACCATCGAGTGGATCACCGTGGGCTTGGCACGATCGAGCAGGGCACGTCGAGCCATGCCCTCGTTCGAGTCGGGGTCGCCCACCGGCACCACCCGCTCGTCGCCGAAGAAGACGGTGACGCCGCGCCAGTCGACGTCGAGCGCCTGGTAGCACCGCTCGGCGAGACCACCACCCGAGAGGGCGACCGACTCCGGTGCCTCCTCGACGACGAGCTCGGCGAACGCGGCCGGGACGTCGTCGACGACGCGGACCTCGCCGAACACGGTCACGCACTCCGCGACACGCGGCCCGCGGCCTGGGGCGTGAACGCGCGCTGCCACGCGCCCGCGCCGGCGAGTCCGGCGTCGTCACCCAGCTCGGCGTTGACCACGTCGATCGGCTTCGGCAGCGCCACCGGACCCCGCTCCGCCACCATGCGCCGGATCGGGTCCAGCACCAGGTCCCCGACCAGACCGAGCCCGCCGCCGACGACGATGACCTCCGGCGTGAAGAGGTGGGCGAGGTTCACCGCACCGATGGCAGCCGAGAAGACGACGCGCTCGAACACGCGCATGGCCGTGACGTTGCCGGCCTCCACGAGCTCGACGAGCGCCTTGCCGCTGTCGGCCAGGCCGCCCTCGCGTGCCAGGTCGGTCAGCGCCGTCCCCGAGCCGAGGTCCTCCACGGTCGCCGGCCGCCCCTCGAGCATGGCCCGACCGTCGACGATCGTGTGGCCCACCTCGGCCACCGATCGCCGGCCGTGCACCAGCAAGCCGCCGGTGACCACGCCGGCACCGATGCCGGTGGAGATCGTCAGGTAGGCGACGTCGGAGTACGCGCGGCCGGCGCCGAACCACGCCTCGCCCACCGCGGCGAGATCGGCGTCGTTCGCCAGCGCGACGTCGAGGTCGAGCGCCTTGGAGAGGTCCGCCTCGTTCAGGTCGTCGCGCCACGAGTCGGGCAGGTTCGGCGCGTACTCGAGCGCGCCGGACCCGTAGTCGACGCGGCCGGGGACGCCGACCACGGCGGTCTCGACCTTGCCGCGCTCGCGAACCGACCGGGCCAGGGCGATGAGCGCGTCGACGTCCGAGTGGTCGGGCGTGGAGCGCTCCTCGCGCTCGGTGACCCGTCCGCGATCGTCCACCAGGGCGGCGCGCATGTTGGTGCCGCCGATGTCCATGGCGAGGTGCACTCGCTGGCGCTCGCTCACGCTGGGTCGTGCCACCCGCCGAGGTCCTCGGCGAGCACGTCGGCTGCGGCCGGACCCCACGCCCCCTTGGCGTAGTGCCGCAGCGGTGTCGGGTGATCGAGCACGGGCTGGATGACGCGCCATGCCTCCTCGACGGCGTCGGCCCTGGCGAAGCGGCGGGCGTCGCCCTCGATCACGTCCTCCAGCAGCCGCTCGTAGGCGTCGCGTCGGGTCCCCAGGGCCTTGTCGAAGCTGACGTCGAGGTCCACGCCCCGCGTCTTGAGCTCGTCCCCGGGTGCCTTGGCCGAGAGGTGGATGGTGACGCCCTCGTCGCCGCTGAGCCGGAACACGATCTCGTCCGGCTCGGGCTCCACCCCGGCCTGGGTGAACAGCAGCCGCGGCGGCGCGTGGAACCGCACGACGGCCTCGGTGGCCGACGCCGACATGCACTTGCCGGCGCGGATGAGCCACGGCACGCCTGCCCACCGCCACGAGTCGATCTCCAGCTGCATGGCGACGTAGGTCTCGGTGGCGGACGCCGGATCGACGTCCTCCTCCTGGCGATAGCCGTCGTACTGCCCGCGCACCACGCGCTGGGGATCGACGTCGCGCATCGCCTTGAGCACCTTGACCCGCTCGTCGCGCAGCGCGTTCGCATCGGCGGCCACCGGCGGCTCCATGGCCAGCAGGCACACGACCTGCAGCAGGTGGTTCTGCACGACGTCGCGCAGCGCGCCGACCTCCTCGTAGAACCGCCCGCGACCCTCGATGCCGAACTGCTCGGCCATCGTGATCTGCACGCTGCGCACGTAGCGACGGTTCCACACCGGCTCGAGCAGCGAGTTGGCGAAGCGGAACACGAGCAGGTTCTCGACCGACTCCTTCCCCAGGTAGTGGTCGATCCGGTAGATGCGCTCCTCGGGGAACGCCCGCGACAGCACCTCGTCGAGCTCGCGCGCCGAGCGCAGGTCGCGACCGAACGGCTTCTCGACCACGATGCGCCCGCAGTTGGCGCCGACGGCCGCCAGTCCGTCGATGACGTCGTCGAAGAGCTCAGGGGGGATGGCGAGGTAGATGACCGGCAGCTCGCTGCCCTCGAGGTGCTGCGCCAGCTTCTCGTACGTCTCCTTGGCCCGGTAGTCGCCCTGCACGTACGTCATGCGATCGAGCATCTTCTGCAGCACCCGCTCGGCGACGTCGATCTGCTTCGCCTCCAGCGACGCACGGGCCCGCTCGCGCAGCATCTGGTCGTCCCACTCTGACGACGCCACGCCGATGATCGGCTGGTCCCAGCCGCGCGCGGTCAGGTTGTAGAGCGCTGGGAACAGCTTCTTGAACGCGAGGTCGCCGGTGATGCCGAACAGCACCAGCGCGTCGGCGTTGCTCACCCGGGCGTGACCTTGCCCTCGGTCCCCTGCACCTTCTCGGCCGGGCGCCGCTCGATGGCCTGCTCGCTGTGGCCGCCGAACTGGCTGCGCAGCGCGGAGATCACCTTCATCGACGGGGAGACCTCCTTGCGCGACTCGAACCGGGCGAACAGCGCGGCCGAGATGACGGGGAGCGGGACGGCGAGGCGCACGGCCTCGTTCACGGTCCACCGGCCCTCGCCGGAGTCGGACGCGTAGCCCTTGAACGAGGCGAGCCCGGGATCGCCCTCGAGCGCCAGCACGAGCAGGTCGAGCAGCCACGAGCGCACGACGCTGCCGTGCTGCCACACCCGGAACGCGGCGTCGCTGTCGATGTCGAGGTCGGCCGCCGTCAGCAGCTCGTAGCCCTCGGCATACGCCTGCATGAGTCCGTACTCGATCCCGTTGTGGACCATCTTCGTGTAGTGGCCGGTGCCGACCGGGCCGACGTGGGCCCAGCCGTCGGGCGGGGCGAGCGAGTCGAAGATCGGGCGCAGCAGCTCGACCTCGGCCGACGTGGCGCCGACCATGAGGCAGTAGCCCTCCTGCAGGCCCCAGATGCCACCGCTGGTCCCGACGTCGACGAAGTGGATCCCTCGCTCGGTGAGGACGAGCGCGTGCCGCTCGGTGTCGCGGAAGTACGTGTTGCCGCCGTCGATCACGACGTCGCCCTCGCTGAGCAGGTCGGCGAGCGTCTCGATGACCTCGTCGGTCGGCGTGCCCGACGGGACCATGACCCAGACGATGCGCGGCGCGTCGAGCCTCTCGACGAGCTCCTCGAGCGAGCCGACCTCCGACGCCGCCGCGCTGCGGTCGTAGCCCACGACGTCGTGTCCGTCGCGCTCCAGGCGCTGCGCCATGTTGCCGCCCATGCGACCGAGCCCGATCATCCCGAGCTTCATGTCCTGCCCGCCTCCTCCATCAGCGCGTCGAGGGTGACGCGACCTGCACGCAGGCCGCGCGCCTGCAGGGCCAGGAGATCGCCCGCCGCCTGCGCCTGCTTCAGCACCGAGAACGAGAACGGCTTCCCGGGAATGCCCACGTCGGTGTCGTCGTCACCCAACAGCTGCAGGAAGACGCCGGTCGGGGGACCGCCCTTGTGCAGCTGGCCGGTCGAGTGCAGGAACCGCGGTCCGATCCCGATGGTCGTCGCGATGCGCAGCCGATCGCGCAGCGACACGCGCGCCCGCTCGAGCTGCGACAGCAGCTCCCTGTCACCGGGGTCGACGAACGCGAGGATCGCCAGGTAGTCACCGGGTTGCGCTGACCCCAACAGGTCACTGGGCGCGACGGTCTCGATCACCGGCAGCCCGTCGGCGAGCACGCGGTTCGTGGCGTCCTTGGCCGACTGGACGTCTGGCTGGTCGAACGGGTTGATCCCGAGCAGCACGCCGACCAGCGCGATGGCCTGCTCCCAGAGCAGGACGATGGCGCCCAGCGCACCCTCGACCTCGACCACGGGGTGGCCGGCGGCGACGAGATCGTCGAGCCCCGGAGCATCGACGGTGGCGACGAAGATGCGATCGTCGCCGTACACGTCGGGTTGGCCCAGTGGCTCACCCACGATCGGGACGAGACCCGTGCCGTGCTTGCCGGTGGACTCGGCGACCAGCTGCTCGACCCACAGGCCGAACGTGGCGATCTCCGGCGGCAGCAGCAACGTGACCTTGTCTCGTCCCGCCTTGGCCGCCGCGCCGAGGATGGCGGCCAGCCGGACGCCGTCGGCGTCGTCGACGGCTCGCGCCGGCTCGAGCAGCAGGTCCTCCACGTCGAGGCCGAGGGCGGCGCCGGGGACGAGCCCGAAGTACGACAGCGCCGAGTAGCGCCCGCCGATGTCGGCGCGGTTCTCGAACACGCGCTGGAACCGACGCTCGTGGGCGAGGTCGGCCAGGGCGGTGCCCGGGTCGGTGATGGCGACGAACTGCGAGGCGTCGGCGCCGGTGGCGTCCCAGAAGTGCGCCAGCTGCGACGCCGTCTCGATCGTCCCGCCCGACTTCGACGCGATGACGAACGTCGTACCGTCGACCGGCACCCGCGCGATCGCCGCCGGGTCGGTGGTGTCGAGCACGAGCAGCTCGGTCGACGACGGGAACGAGCGGGCCAGCACCTCGGGGAACAGGCTCGAGCCGCCCATGCCGCACAGCGCGATGCGACCGCGGTGCTCGATCGCGAGGTCGGCGTCGCGGAGCTCAGTGGGCACGTGCAGCCACCCGAGCCGGTCGGCGACCTCCGTCGGGTCGTCCTGCCACAGGGTGTGATCCCCCGCCCACATGCGCTTGGCGGCGTCGCGCGCCACGAGGTCGTCGTGGGCGTCATCGACCGCGCTCGCGATCGAACCGAGACGTTCTCGAGCGATCAGCGACATCCCGGGCGACGCTACCCAGCGGCGGACGCCACCTCACGTGCCGCCTCGGCGGCCACCTCGGCCGTGCGCTCGATCTCGTCCCACGTGTGGGCGAGGCTCGGGAACAGCGTCTCGTACGGACCGGGTGCCATGGCGATCCCGCGGTCGAGCATGGCCCGGAAGAAGCGCCGGTAGAGCCCGTTGTCGACCGCGACCTTGGCCGAGTCGTAGTCGACGACGGGCGTGTTGCTGAAGTGCAGACCCACGAGGGTGCCGACGCGCGGCACCTGCACCGGCAGGCCGGCACCCGAGATGGCGGATGCCAGCGCGTGCTGCAGCTCGCCGGCCCGACCGGCGAGCATCGTGTACGCGGTGTCGTCGAGCAGCTGCAGCACGGCCAGACCGGCGGCCGTGGCCAACGGGTTCCCCGACAACGTGCCCGCCTGGTACACGTCACCCAGCGGCGCCAGGTGCGCCATGAGCTCGCGACGGCCACCGAACGCGCCGACCGGAAGCCCGCCACCGATCACCTTGCCGAAGCACCAGAGATCCGGCGTGACGCCGAAGTGCTCGGTGGCGCCGCCACGCGCGATCCGGAAGCCGGTGATGACCTCGTCGAAGATGAGCAGCGCGCCCGATGCGGTGCACGCCTCGCGCAGGCCCTCGAGGAAGCCGGGCGCCGGTGGGACGAGGCCCATGTTGGCCGCCACCGGCTCGACGATGACGGCGGCGACGCGATCGTCGATCTTCGGCACGACGTTGTACGGCGCCACGATCGTGTCGGCGACGGCGCCGTGCGTCACGCCGGCGGAGCCGGTGATGCCCTGATCGGCGATGCCGCTGCCGCCACTGGCGAGCAGCGAGTCGCTGTGGCCGTGGTAGCACCCGGCGAACTTGATGATGACGTCGCGGCCGGTGGCGCCCCGCGCCAGCCGGATGGCGGACATGCCGGCCTCGGTGCCGCTGGACACGAGCCTCGCCATCTCGAGGCCGGGCACGCGGCGCGTGACCTCCTCGCACAGCAGCACCTCGCCCGGTGTCGGCGCGCCATAGGTCGTGCCTCGCCCAGCCGCGGCCTGCACCGCGGCGACGACGGCCGGATGCGCGTGACCGAGGATGACCGCGCCGTAGCTCTGCACGTAGTCGAGGTACCGGCGGCCCTCCACGTCGATGACCCACGCGCCCTCGGCGCGATCGACGAAGTACGGCGTGCCGCCGACGGCGCGGAAGGCGCGCACCGGCGAGCTCACGCCGCCCGGCATGACCCGCTGCGCGCGCTCGAACAACCCGTCGTTGGTGAAGCCCGGCATCAGGCTCCTAGCTGCTCGGCGAGCTCGCGGGCGAAGTAGGTGAGGATCACGTCGGCGCCCGCTCGCTTGACCGCCGTGATGTGCTCGAGCGCGACCGCGTCGCCGTCGATCCAGCCGTTGGCAGCGGCGGCCTTGACCATGGCGTACTCACCGGACACGTGGTACGCGGCCACGGGGACGTTCACCGCGTCGCGAACGCGAGCGAGCACGTCGAGGTAGGCGAGCGCCGGCTTCACCATCACCATGTCCGCGCCTTCTTCGATGTCGAGCAGCACCTCGGCCAGCGCTTCGCGCGCGTTGCGTGGGTCCTGCTGGTAGCCCTTGCGGTCGCCACCGCCGGCGATCGTCACGTCGACCGCGTCGCGGAACGGTCCGTAGAGCGCACTCGCGTACTTGGCCGCATACGCGAGGATGGAGACGTCCTCGAGGCCGTCTCCGTCCAGCGCGGAGCGGATCGCTGCCACCTGGCCGTCCATCATCCCGCTGGGCGCCACGATGTCGGCGCCGGCACTCGCCTGCGCCAGCGCGGCGCGCGCGTAGAGCTCGACGGTGGCGTCGTTGTCGACCGTGCCGTCCGCTCGCACGATCCCGCAATGACCGTGGTCGGTGTACTCGTCGAGGCAGAGGTCGGCGATCAAGACGAGACGATCTCCGACCTCGTCGCGCAGGTCCTGGAGCGCCAGCTGCACGATCCCGTTCGGGTCCCACGCGCCGCTCCCCTGCGCGTCCTTGGTCGTCGGCACGCCGAAGAGGATCACACCGGGGATGCCGAGGTCGGCGAGCTGCGCGACCTCCTTGCGCAGCGACTCGCGCGTGTGCTGCACGACGCCCGGCAGCGACGCGATGGGCGCCGGCTCGTCGATGCCCTCCCTGACGAACAGGGGCGCCACCAGGTCGTCGACCGAGAGCCGCGCTTCGGCTACGAGGCGACGAAGCGCAGGAGTGCGACGAAGGCGACGAAGACGTCGCGTCGGGTAGCCCACCGGGCGGAATCCTACGGGGCGAGCCTCGCCACGAGCCCATCGATCACGCCGTTGATGGTGTGCTGCGCCGCCTCGACGTCGACGCGCACGCCGCGATCGCGCGCGGCGGCGGCCGTGACCGGTCCGATGCAGGCGACGACCTCGGGCAGGCGATCTGTCCCGTTCGCGTCGAGATAGGCGTTCACCGCGGACGACGACAGGAACGTGATCGCGTCGGCGTCGACGGCCGCCGGCGCGCACGCGACGGTGCGGTACGCATCGACCACGTCGACCGTCCAACCTCGAGCGCGGAGTCCATCGGGCAGGACCTCGCGCGCCGCGGCTGCGCGTGGCAGCAGCGCTCGGTGCGGACCCGCTGGCAGCGCGTCGAGGAGGGACTCGGCCACCGCCTCGTCGGGCACGAGGTCGGGCTCGACGTGCCAGCCGCGCAGCGCGTCGGCGGTGCCCGGCCCGATGGCCGCGACCTGCGCGGTGAGGGCGCGCGCGTCGCGCAGGTGGGGCAGGAAGCGCTCGACGGCGTTGACCGAGGTGAACAGCACCCAGTCGTAGGACCCGAGGGTGGCGGCGGCCGTCCGCAGCGCGTCGGCGTCGCCGTCCTCCAGCCGGATGGCCGGCGTCTCGATCACCTCGGCGCCCAGCGCGCGCAGCGGCTGGCTGATGCGTCCGCCAGTGACCTGGATGCGCCGACCGAACAGCGGCCGGCGCTCGAACCACGCCAGGTCGAGACCGGCCACGGCACCGATGACGAGGACCGCGGGGTGCTCGACCGGCGCGTCGCCGAGCGCCGCCAGCGTGGTGCGCAGCGAGCGCTGCTCGGGCCGCGTCCCCCACGTCACCGCCGCCACCGGCGTGTCGGCCGCGAGTCCTCCCGCCTGGAGCCGTTCGGCGATGGCGCCGCGGGTGGCCACGCCCATGAGCACGACGATCGTCCCGCCCACCTTGGCCACCGCCTCCCAGTCGGTCTCGGTGGCCGCCCACGGGTCCTCGTGGCCGGTGACCACCGTGAACGACGTGGACAGGCCGCGATGCGTGACCGGCACGCCGGCGTACGCGGGGACGGCGATCGCCGACGTGATGCCTGGCACGACCTCGAACGGCACGCCGGCGGCTTCCAACGCGGCCGCCTCCTCGCCGCCGCGAGCGAAGACGAACGGGTCGCCGCCCTTGAGCCGCACGACCTCCAGCCCGGCAGCGCCCTTCTCGACCAGCAGCGCGTTGATCGCGTCCTGCGGCGTGCTCGGTCCCCGGGGCGTCTTGCCGACGCTGATGCGCTCGGCGTCGGGCGGTGCCAGGTCGAGCAGCGAGGTCACCGACAGCCGGTCGTAGACGACCACGTCGGCCCGGGCCAGCAGCTCGGCGCCGCGCACGGTCAGCAGCCCCGGATCGCCCGGACCCGCACCCACCAGGTACACCGTCATGCTTCGAGGAGGTGGGCGCCGCCGTTGGCCAGCATGCGCTCGGCCAGCGCGACGCCGTCACCGTCGTTCTCGTCGCGGAGGACGATTCGTCCGTCGAAGGTCGCCAGCACGGCGCGAAGGCGAAGGGCGCCGTCCTCGTTCACCGTGCAGAACGCGCCGGCGGGCAGGTCACACCCGCCGCCGAGCGTCGCCAGCCACGACCGCTCGGCATCGACGCAGCGGCGCGTCGGCGCGTGCTCGATTGCGGCGAGCAGCGCCGCGGTCTCCGGGCGCGACTCGATGGCCAGCGCGCCCTGGGCCACCTGCGGGAGCATCACCGTCGGCTCGAGCACCTCGGCCACGGCGTCCGTGCGCCCCAACCGCTGCAGTGCGGCGTACGCCACGACGATGGCGGCGAAGTCCGGTGCCTTGGCCAGGCGGGTGTCGATGTTGCCGCGCAGGTCGGCGAAGGTGAGGTCGGGTCGGCGGTCAGCGAGCTGGGCGCGCCGCCGCACCGAGCCGGTGCCCACCGTGCCACCGGGCGGGATGGCGTCGAGCGTCGCGCCGACCAGCGCATCGCGCGGATCGGCCCGCTCGGGCACGGCCGCGAGCACGAGGCCCTCGGGCTGCAGCTCCGCGCTCGACGGCAGGTCCTTGGCCGAGTGCACGGCGAGGTCGGCGCGGCCGTCGAGCACCGCCGCCTGCACCTCCTTGGTGAACACGCCGCGGCCGCCGATCGCGGCGATCGGGATCTCGCGGTTGCGGTCGCCGGCGGTCTCGACGATGACCTCGGTGACCTCGAGGCCGGAATGCGCGGCGCGAAGCAGCGACGCGACGTGGCGTGCCTGCCAGAGGGCGAGCGCACTCCCCCGGGTGGCGACCCGGAGCGTGGTCATGTCAGAGGTGGACTGAGCGAGGTCGAGCGGAGTGTCGCTGGCTTTGTACGGAGCGCATGACCTCGTCTCAGTTCAAGAAGAGCTCGCGGATCGCCTCGGCAAGGCGCTCGCCGCGGGCGGTGCCGGCCTCGTCCTTGAGGCGGACGGTGGGCTCGTGCAGCAGCTTCGCGACCAGGCTGCGGGTGGCGGCGTCGAGCGCGGCGCGGTCGGCGTCGCTCATGCCCTTCGACGCGCGCTCGAGCTCGGCGACGCGCAGCTCCTCGACGCGGGCTCGCAGCGCAGCGACGAGCGGCGCCACCTCTCGGCCGGTGGCGACGTCGCGGAAGCGCGCCACCTCCTCGTCGATGAGGTCGCGCACCTTGCCGATCTCGCGGCGACGCTCGGCCAGCCCGACGTCGGCGAACGCGCGCAGGTCGTCCATGTCGAGCAGCGTCACACCCGGCAGCTCGCCGGCGCTGGGATCGACGTCGCGCGGCACGGCGACGTCGACGATCAGCAGCTCGCGCTGGCTCGGGCGAGCCTCCAGCGACGCGGCGTCGACCAGGTGATCGGAGGCGCCGGTGGAGGTGAGGAGCACGTCGACCTCGGCCAGCGCCGCGCCCAGCTCGGACATCGGGATCGCACGGCCGCCGACCCGGTCGGCGAGGGCGGAGGCACGCTCCGGCGTGCGGTTGGCGACGCGGACGTCGCGCACGCCGGCATCGACGAGCGAGACGAGCATGCCCTCACCCATCTCGCCGGCGCCGAGGACGAGCACGCGCCGGCCCTCGAGGCCACCCAGCCGCTCGGAGGCGAGCGCGACGGCGGCAGAGGACACCGACACCGACGAGCGGCCGATGCCGGTCTCGGTGCGCACGCGCTTGCCGACCTCGACCGCGTGACGGAACAGCAGGTGCATGGCGGAGCCGGCGGCGCCCTCGGCGGCCGCCACCTCCCACGCGCTGCGCACCTGGCCGAGGATCTCGCTCTCGCCCAGCACCGCGGAGTCGAGCCCGGCGGCGACGGAGAACAGATGGGCGACGGCGGCCGCGTCGTGGAACGTGTAGAGGTGATCGCTCAGCTCCTCGGGCGCCAGGAACGCCAGCTCGCACAGGAAGTTGCGGACGTCGGCGACGGCGCCGTGGAACTTCTCGGCCTGCACGTAGATCTCGGTCCGGTTGCACGTCGACAACAGGACGGCCTCGGCGATGTCATCGCGCGAGACGAGGTCGTGCAGCGCCTTGGGCAGACGGTCGGCCGTCACCGCGAGACGCTCGAGCAGCTCGAGCGGCACGGTGCGATGGTTGACTCCGACGACGATCACAGACACGCCTGCAGGCGCTCCCTTGCTTCGACGATCCGTCCCTGTCTGACCAGGTCCAGCAACCCCGAGTCGAGCGCCTCGCGCCAGGCGAGCCCCTCGGTCGGTGTCCCGTTCGATCGTAGGGCCTCGCGCTGCTCGCGCAGGATTCCGAGGAGCACCTCGTACTCGGGCCCCAGCTCCTCCTCGAAGCGGGCCCGCAGCCACGACGCCATGGCCGGGCTGGTGCCGTCGGTCGACACCGCCACCGAGATCGGGCCGCGCCGCGCCACCGCCGGCAGCGTGAACGAGCAGTGAGCGGGGTCGTCGGCGCTGTTGACCCACACGCCGGCGGCCTCGCCCTCGGCGAAGACCTGGGCGTCGACCGGCGTCCCGGTGGCGGTGATCGCCAGGCGGTAGGCGGCAACCTCGCCCTCGGCGTACGGACGGCGCTCGACGGTGACGCCGGCCATCGACGCGATCTCGTCGCTGACCTCGGGTGCGACGACCGTCACACGCGCGCCGGACTCGACGAGCCGGCGCACCTTGCCGACCGCCACGCGGCCACCGCCCACGACGAGCACCGGCTTCGCCTCGACCACGAGGTTGACCGGATACGACGTCATGCCGTCGCTGCCGGGAGCCCCTGACGCTGCTGGTAGAAGCTCAGGATCTGCAGCTCGACCGCCAGGTCGACCTTGCGCAGTGACACGTCCTCGGGCACCGACACCATCACCGGGGCGAAGTTGAGGATGGCGCGCACGCCCGCCGCGACCAGCTGGTCGGCCACCTCCTGGGCGGCGGCGGCCGGGGTGGCGATGACGGCGATCGCGATGCCGTGCTCGCGCACGACGTCGTCGAGGTCGTCGATGCTGCGCACCACGAGGTCGCCGACGCGCTCGCCCACCTGCGACGGATCGGCGTCGATCAGGGCCGCCACCGGGAACCCCCGCTCGCCGAAGCTGCGGTAGTTGGCGAGGGCGTGGCCGAGGTGGCCGACGCCGACGATGAGCACCGGCCACTCCTGGTTGAGCCCCAGCTCGGCGCTCATCTGGAACAGCAGGTACTGGACGTCGTAGCCGACGCCCCGGGTGCCGAACGAGCCGAGATAGCTGAGGTCCTTGCGGACCTTGGCCGCGTTCACGCCCGCCATCTCGGCCAGCGTCTCCGAGGAGATGGTGGCGGTGCCGGCGGCGGCCACCTCGAGGAGGCTCCGGAGATAGACGGGCAGGCGGGCGACCGTGGCCTCGGGGATGTGCCGGGCCTCGTCGCGGGGCGCCTCTGCCATGCACAGAAGATACCGGTCCGATTCACAAGCGCACGAAGTCGGCCGCCATGATGAGTGGGTGGACACGGGGACCAAGGCGGTGGCGGCAGCAGCGACGGTCGTCGCCCTGGCCTTCGCGCTGGCCACCCTGGAGCGCTGGGTCACCCGCCGCCGCCCCCAGGAGCTGGCGTGGTCGGCCGCGCTCGGCCTGTTCACGCTCGGCGCGCTGTCCCTGTGGCTGGGCGCCGCGCTCGGGTGGGACGAGTGGTCGTTCCGCCTCTTCTACCTGTTCGGGGCCATCGCCAACGTGCCCGTGCTCGCACTGGGCAGCGTGTACCTCGTGAGCCGGCGCGCCGGCCACGTGACCGCCGGCGTGCTCGCCGTCGGCCTCGGCTTCGCCGCCGGCGTCATGGCGATCACCCCGGTCGGCGCGATCACGCCGACCGAGCTCCCCCAGGGCAGCGACGTCCTCGGCGCCCTTCCGCGCGTGCTCGCCGCCGCGTGCAGCGCCGGCGGCGCGCTGACCGTCTTCGCCGTCGCGCTGTTGAGCATCGTCCGCCGCCAGCGCGTCGCGGGGAACGCGCTGATCGCGCTCGGCACGGTGATCCTCAGCGCGAGCGGGCTCCTGAACAGCGTCTTGGGCGAGATGGACGCCTTCGCCGTCACGCTGACGGTCGGCGTCAGCGTGCTGTTCGCCGGGTTCCTTGCTACGAGTCGAGCCAGCGCAAGGTCCGCCTGAGCACCTTGCCGCCCATGCCCTGGGGCAGGTCGTCGATGAACAGGACCTTGCTCGGGCACTTGTAGCGAGCGAGGTGACGGGCGCAGAACTCGATGAGCGTCTCCTCGTCCACCTGCTGGTCGCCCTCGACCACGACGTACGCCTTCACCGCCTCGCCCGAGTGCGGGTGCTCGACCCCGACGACGGCCGCGGCCCGCACCGCAGGGTGCAGCAGCAGCACCTCCTCGACCTCGGCCGGGAACACGTTGAAGCCCGACACGATGATCAGGTCCTTGGCGCGATCGACGATGGTCAGGTTGCCCTTGTCGTCGGCGACGGCGATGTCGCCCGTGCGCAGCCAGCCGTCGCTCGTGAGCGCCGCCGCGGTCGCGTCCTCGTCGTTCCAGTAGCCCTTGAAGACGTTCGGGCCCCGCACCCAGATCTCACCGGGGTCACCGAGGAACGCGTCCTCCCCGTCCGCGTCGACCAGCCGGATCTCCACGCCGGGGATGGGACGACCGATCGAGCCGTCCACGATCGAGCTGCCGACCGACGACGTCACCGTCGGCGACGCCTCGGTGAGGCCGTAGCCCTCCGCGATGTGCACGTCGAAGCGGTGCAGCATCGCGCCCCACGTCTCCGGCGGCAGGCGCGAGGCGCCCGACGCGGCGATCCGAACGGTGCGGAACGCGTCGGCCGGGGCCTTCGTCATCGACGCCCACGCCTGCCACATGGGCGGCGCACCGGCGAGGATCGTCACGCCGTGATCGCGCAGCGAGTCGAGGGCGGACACCGGATCGAACCGCTCGGCGAGGACCACCCGGGCACCGGCATAGAGCGACACGCCGAGCACGACGTTCAACCCGAAGATGTGGAACATCGGCAGCACGCCGTAGCTGACGTCGTCGGGGTGCAGGGCCCGCTCGGGGGTGGCCTGGATCTGGCGGATGTTCGAGTGCAGGTTGCCGTGGCTGAGCATGGCCGCCTTGGGCGACCCGGCCGTCCCGGCCGTGAAGATGAGGACCGCGAGGTCGTCGGCGGCTCGCTCGACCATCGGCGCCGGGTCGCTCGACAGCAGGCGGTCCAGCTCGTCTGGCAGCACCTTGGGCCGGTCGATGGGCTCGATCGACGCCACGCCGGAGGGCCCGGCGATCACCAGCCGGGCGTCGATCATGTCGAGCTCGCGCTCGACCTCGGGCGTCGGGCTGGTGGGGTTGAGCGGGACGGCCACGGCGCCCACGCCGAGGATGGCGAGGTACGACACCACGAAGTACCGGTTGTTGGCGCAGGCGATGGCGACCCGGTCACCCGGCTGCACACCGAGGCTCACCAACCCGCCCCGCAGCGCAGCGACCTGACGGCCGAGCTCGCCGAACGTCGTGGGCCGACCGCGGCTGACGATGGCGACATCGTCGTCGGGATGACCGTCGGCGATCGAGGCCAGGTTCACGGCCGCCGAAGGTAACGCACCGCCTCTCGTCGTAGTGTCCGTGGCCGATGGCCACTCCGATCAAGGTGATGCTGATCGACGACGTCGATCACGTGCGCCG
>DASUCO010000058.1:0-2614 GCA_036275955.1 Acidimicrobiales bacterium | reverse complement strand
GAGACCGGGCGCCGCATCGCCGCCGCCCACTGCACGGGCAGCTTGCGCACGACGTCGTCGTGCACCGCCCGCATGGCCGGGGTGATGTGTCCGCTGTCGAGCGCCCACTGCTCCTCCTGCGCGTAGCGGCGTCCGTCGGCGCGGCGGATCCCCATCGCGCTCGCCACCTCAGGTCGGATCAGGTCCTCGATCGCCACGATCACGTCAACGACGAGCTCGGTGAGCGAGCCGTCGGTCTCCGGTCGCCATCGGCCGTCGTCGAGGAGCTGCTCGATGCTCTCGCCCGGCAGGTACCGGTAGCCGAAGAACGTCCCGTCGGACGCGACGTGCACGGGTTCTGGCGTGGCCACCGGCAGGCGGCCGGCGACGGCCCGCAGCAGCCGCACCTCGGCGGCGACGGCGTCGGCGTTGGTCTCCGCGTCAGCGGACGGCAGCCGGAACACGAGCTCGTCGTTGACGAGGAACGCCACGTGGTCCCACCCCTCGCCGATGCGCTCCACCGTGCGGACGTGGACGGCGGGGCATGCCCGCTCGATCACCGCTCGCGGCGTGCCGGCGTCGTCGGTCACGTCGTCACCGTCGCGCGTGGCAGGACCGAACAGGTGTTCGATACGATGGCAGGATGGGCTATCAGAACCCGCCGATCACGTGGCGGGAGCTGAACCACCGGCTCGGGGAGTGGGACCCGAAGCCGCCGCCGGCGTGGGCTGACGGCGGCGACGGGCCAGCGTGGTCCCGCAAGCGGGCGCCGTACGAGCCGCCGCCGCTGGTGCGGGGCACGGCCACCGTTCCCTACGCCGAGCTGCACTGCCACACCAACTTCTCGTTCCTCGACGGCGCCTCCCACCCCGAGGAGCTGGCCGAGGAGGCGGCCCGGCTCGGGCTCGAGGCGCTGGCGGTCACCGACCACGACGGCTTCTACGGCATCGTCCGCTTCGCCGAGGCCGCTCGCGAGGTCGGCCTGCGCACGATCTTCGGTGCCGAGCTCACCCTCGGGCTCACCAAGCAGCCGGTGGGCGAGGCCGACCCGCCGGGTGACCACCTCGTCGTGCTCGCACGCGGGCCCGATGGCTACGCCCGCCTTGCTCGCGCCATCGCCCAGGCCCACCTGCGCGGCGGCACCAAGGGGAACCCGCAGTCGTCGCTCGAGACGCTGGCCGAGCTGCACGGCGGGCACTGGCAGGTCCTCACCGGGTGTCGCAAGGGCGCGGTGCCACGGGCCCTGCTGGCGCACGGCCCGGCCGCCGCGCAGCGCGAGCTGGAGCGGCTGGTGGAGGTGTTCGGGCGCGAGCGCGTCACCGTCGAGCTGCACGACCACGGCGAGCCGCTCGACACCGCTCGCAACGACGCGCTGGTGCGCGTCGCGCACGCCGCCGGCGTGGACGTCGTCGCGACGGGCAACGTGCACTACGCGGTGCCGAGCCGGCGTCGGCTCGCCACCGCGCTGGCCGCCGTGCGCAGTCGCCGCAGCCTCGACGAGGTCGAGGGGTGGCTCCCGGCCACCGCCGGCGCGTGCCTGCGCAGCGGCGCCGAGCAGGCGCGCCGCTTCGCCCGCTACCCGGGCGTGGTCGAGCGCGCTGCTGCGCTGGGGCTCGAGTGCGCGTTCGACCTGCACCTGGTGGCACCCAACCTGCCGCCGTTCCCGTGCCCGCCCGGGCTCGACGAGATGCAGTACCTGCGCCTGCTCACCGAGGAGGGCGGCACCCGCCGCTACGGCCCGCGCCCAGCTCCGTGCAACGGCTTTGCCGCGCCGCGCGTCCCCGGTGCGTGGGAGCAGATCGACAAGGAGCTCGACGTGATCGAGCACCTCGGCTTCCCCGGCTACTTCCTCGTGGTGTGGGACATCGTCGAGTTCTGCCGTCGCCACGACATCTTCTGCCAGGGGCGGGGCAGCGCCGCCAACAGCGCCGTCTGCTACGCCCTCGGCGTCACCAATGCCGACGCGGTGACGCTCGGCCTGCTGTTCGAGCGCTTCCTGTCACCCGAGCGCGACGGCCCGCCCGACATCGACGTCGACATCGAGAGCGACCGCCGCGAGGAGGTCATCCAGTACGTCTACGCCAAGCACGGGCGCGAGAACGCGGCGCAGGTGGCCAACGTCATCACCTACCGGGCGCGCAGCGCGGTGCGCGACATGGGCAAGGCGCTCGGCCACGCCCAGGGCCAGGTCGACGCGTGGAGCAAGCAGCTCGACCACTACGTGCCGGTCGGCGCCAACGCCCAGACCGGTTACACCAACGTCCGCGGCACGCCCACCGACTACGACATCCCCGAGTCGGTGCTCGCGCTGGCGGCCGAGGTCGAGGACTTCCCGCGCCACCTGGGCATCCACTCCGGCGGCATGGTCATCTGCGACCGCCCCGTCGTCGAGGTGTGTCCTGTCGAGTGGGGCCGCATGCCGAACCGCACGGTGCTGCAATGGGACAAGGACGACTGCGCGGCGACCGGGCTCGTGAAGTTCGACCTGCTCGGTCTGGGGATGCTGTCGTCGCTGCACTACGTCGTCGACCTCGTGCGCGACTTCCACGGCATCACCGTGGACCTCGGCACCCTCCCGCAGGACCCCGCCGTCTACGACATGCTCTGCGAGGCCGACTCGGTGGGCGTGTTCCAG
>DASUCO010000057.1:0-4362 GCA_036275955.1 Acidimicrobiales bacterium | reverse complement strand
CCGGCCTTGATCTTGTCCATCGCCCGCTGGTTCGTGTAGCCGGCGATCTTCTGCCCGATGTAGAGCTTCATCAGCTCCTGGCGCACGAGCGGGTCCTTGTCCTGCCCGTAGAACTTCACCATCTCGAGCAGGCGGGTGATGCCGCCGCCACCACCACCGGCGCCGCCGGCGCCGATCGACGCCCGCTCGTTCATGAGCGTGGTGAGCGCCACCGTCCAGCCCTGGCCGGGATCACCGAGGCGGTGGTCGTCGGGGACGCGGACCTCGTTGAAGAACACCTCGTTGAACGACGCGCCACCGGTCATCTGCCGCAGCGGACGCACCTCGACGCCGGGCGCGTGCATGTCGACGATGAAGCCCGTGAGGCCCTTGTGCTTGGGCTGGTTGGGATCGGTGCGGGCGATGATCTCGCCGATGTCGCTGTACTGGGCGCCGGAGGTCCACACCTTCTGGCCGGTGATGACCCACTCGTCGCCGTCCTTCTCGGCCTTGGTCTGCAGCGACGCCAGGTCGCTGCCCGCACCCGGCTCGCTGAAGAGCTGGCAGGCGACGAGGTCGCCGCGCCACAGCTTCTTCAGGTACAGCTCCTTCGCCTTGTCGCTGGCGTGGGCGAGGATCGTCGGCGCCACCATGCCGAGGCCGATGCCGAAGAACCCGCCGCCCGGCACCTCGAAGCGCGACTCGAGCTGGTTGTAGAGGCGCTCGTGGGCCTGGGTCAGCTCACGGCCGCCGTACTCCTTGGGCCCGGTGATGTAGGCGAGGCCGGCGTCGAAGCGCTTGGCCCGCCACTCCTTGGCCTTCACGAGCTGCTTGGCCTCGCTGTCGCGGTCGACCTCCTCGAAGAGGGAGGCGGCGTCGCGGCCCTTGCCCCACTGGAACTCCTCCTCGGGCGCCTTCTCGTCGGCGTTGGACTTGAGGAAGTCGAGGACCTCCGTCTTGAACTCTTCGAGCGAGATGTCAGCCATGCGTCCCCCAGGTTCGGATCTTTCTTGACCGTTCAGTCAAGTTAGCCAGGTCGATCCTGGGTAGCCACCCGGCATGCCCCCCACGAAGAAGCACGACGACGAGTACGACGAGGAAGAGGCCCCCCGCACCGACATCCCCGAGGACGCCATCAAGGACGACCTGGTGGAGTACTTCGGCGCCGACGGCAAGGACGAGGGCCAGAAGCTGATGCAGAACCCGGACGGCACCTGGGGCGACCCCGGCGCCGCGGGTTAGACCCTCAGCCGGACGCCGACGCGATCGAGCAGGGCGGCGGCCGCCGAGAAGGCGACCGCCGCTCCGATCGCGAGGAGCAGCCGCTCGTCGGTGGTCGGCTCGACGACCTCGCGGACGGCGTGCTGGGCGAGGTAGACGAGCAGCGCGTTCCGCCCCACCCGGTCGAGCAGCGGCAGGCGCACCGGTCGCAGCGCGAGCAGCGCCACGGCGAAGCCGCCGGCCATGAGGAGCGTGAACGTCGGCGTCCACGCGCGCTTGTTCGGCTCCCACGCGGCCCAGGCGACGAGCGCCAGTGCCAGCAGCCCGATGGCGAACGGCCACGAGCGCAGCCGCGCCGCGCAGAAGCCGAGCAGCACCAGCGCGGTCGCGCCGAGCACGCAGGCGAGGACGCCCTCGGGATCGTGGCCGGCCACACCCAGCCGGTAGAGGCGCTCGTCGGCGAACAGCCACCGGTCGATGTCCCACGCGCGGGCCAGCAGCGCGCCGTGGACGACGAGCAGCACGCCGGCGACGAGCGCCACGTCGTCGACCCGCCGAGCGAAGCGGATGGTGACGCCGGCCAGGAAGCCCGACACGCCGATCATCTGCAGGACGCCGGTGAAGCGCAGCGGGTCGGTCGTCGTGAAGGCGTTGAACACGAGTCCGAGCGCGACGAGCAGCACGAGCCGCCGCACGACGCGGGCCCACGAGCGCTCTCGACCGACGGCCATCGACGCGCCGACGACGAACAGGTAGCCGGGAAACACGACGTCGGCGATGCGGATGCCGTCCCACGGCGAGTGCCGCAGCCACTCGTAGCCCGGCGGCAGCAGCCACTCGACGAACACCAGGGCGACGACGAGGAGGCCGCGGAGTGCGTCGATCGACCGGTCGCGCTCTACGGTCGTCGCCGTGCGCGCCGCCACCTACGCCCTCGCCGCCTGGACCCTGTTCACCTGGGGCACCCGCATCCGCAACGCGGCGCAGGACGACGAGGGCGCGCTGGCGTTCGTGGTGCCCGTCGTGCTCACCGTGCTCGCCATCATGGCCATCGTCCGCCCCCGCCGGTGGGGCCGCCTGCTGGCGCTGGCTGCGTCGCTCGCCTGGCTGGTGCGGGTGCCGATCATCGTGCTGGGCGACGAGGGCGTGGCGTTCAAGGTCGTACACACTGCGCTGGCCGTCGTCACGTGGGCGTTGGCGGCGTGGACCCTTCGTGTCGAAGCACGGCATCCAGCGACAGCGTCAAGCACCTGACGCCACCACCCGCCTTGAGGAACTCGCTCACGTCGGCCACCGCGACGTCGAAGCCCCACGCCTCCAGCTGACGCCTCACCCGCGCTGAGCACGCCGGCATCACGATGTTGGACCCGATGACGACCGAGTTGGCGGAGAACACCGCGGCCTCGTCGGGTTCGAGGACGAGCGGCTCCGGCACCAGCTGCTGCATGACCTTCTGCCCGTAGCTGTCCCACGCGTCGGGCACCACCAGCGCGCGCCGGTCGTCGAGTGGGCAGAACGTGATGTCGAGGTGGTAGTAGCGCTCGTCGACCAGCTCGACCGATCGCACCGGCGCGCCGATGAGGCCGGACAGCACGCCGTGCGCCTTGGCATCGCTGCGCCAGCGGTAGCCGGACACCAGCACGTCGCCGAAGGGCAGCGCGTCGCCCGCGCCCTCGTGATCCAGCTCCACCGGCAGGTGGTCGACCTGGTACTCGCGCTCGTCGAACCACGACGCGAAGATCGGCGTCTCGCCCTGCCGCTCCGGGTTGCGGAAGTGCGACGGCACGAACTGGCGGCCGTTGACGATGCCGGCGTTGGCGGTGAACACCATGTCGGGCCAGCCCTCGTGGGGCTCGATGACCTCGACCTCGGCACCGGCGTCACGCAGCAGCGTGACGAGGCCCTCCCACTGCGCGTGCGCGCGGTCGACGTCGACGACGACCTCGCGGTGCATCCACGGGTTGATCTCGTAGAGGACGCCGAAGTGCTCCGGCGGGCACATGAGGTACCGCCGGCCCCACGAGAGCTGCGTCAAGGCAGTGCGGAGGAGAGATCGCGCACGAAGAGGCCGACGTCGGTGACGATGCCCAGCGCCTGGTGGCTGCCGCGGTCGGCCAGCTTCGTGAGCACGGCGTGGTTGATGTCCACGCAGAACGTCTCGATGCCGGCCGGGAGGATGTTGCCAGTGGCGATGCCGTGCAGCGTCGACGCGAGCATGAGCGCGACCTCGACCCCGGCGATGTGCTCGCGCATGGTGTCGGCGGCGGCCACGACATCCCGCTGCACGTCGGGGAGCGGACCGTCGTCACGGATGGAGCCACCGAGGACGAACGGGATCGGCCGCTTCACGCACTCGTACATCACGCCGCCGGTGATGAAGTCCCCGTTGACGGCGGCCTCGATCGACCCCCAGCGCCGCACCTCGTTGATGACCCGCAGGTGGTTGCTGTGCCCGTGCTCGACCGGCAGGCCGGCGTCGACCGACACGCCGAGCGACGTGCCGAGGACGTTCGACTCGATGTCGTGGGTGGCGAAGCCGTTGCCGGCGAACAGCACGTCGATCCAGCCGTCTCGCACCAGGCGGGCGATGTCGGGGGCAGCACCGGTGTGGATCACCGCCGGCCCGCACACGGCAAGGATCTTGCCGCCGCGCTCGCGACAGGCCTTCAGCCGCTCCGCGACCTGGGCGACGAGGAGCGCCTTGGGCTTCTCCGACGACACCTCGCTGTTCATGAACTCGAAGGCGCCGGCGACGCCGCGCAGCTTCTTGGGGGCCTGCACGCGCACGCCCTCGCCGCCGACGACGATCTGGTCGCCCCGCGTCGCCCGGTGCATCGGCACCGTCCGCACGACGTCCCCGGTCACGACCAGCGCGCAGTCCATCTCCGGGTTGACGACCGGCAGCCAGTGTCCACCGATGCGCACCTCGGTCGGCAGGTTGGTGGTCGAGTAGAAGCCGGCGGGCAGCACGCCGTCGACCTCGCACGCCTCGAGGGTGGCGTCGCGGTCGCCGACGCGGTTCGCCCCGTGCACCTGGAGCTCCTCGATGAGCGCCTCGAGCGCGTCGTCGTCGATGGCGTCGATCTGCAGGACGGCCTTCGACGGGTCGACGTTCGTGCGGCCGATGACGACGTCGAGGATCTGGTAGTCGGCGCCGGCGGC
>DASUCO010000056.1:0-5827 GCA_036275955.1 Acidimicrobiales bacterium | reverse complement strand
CGACGCCCTCGAGGTGGAGGACGACGATGACGACGCCGCCGCCGAGCTGCTGTCCGCCCTCTACGTGGCGGCCGACGTGCTCGCCGGCGACCATGGCAACCCGGGCGCGGTGCTCGAGCTGTGCCAGGCCGAGGCCGACGCGCAGGAGATGGACGCGCCCTACGGCGTCACCAAGGACACATGGGAGGAGATCCAGCGGCGGGCGGCGGCGGTGGCCGAGCTGCTCGACGACAACACCGACGAAGATGCCATCCGGGCGGCAGCACGCGAGCTGCGCGACCTCCTGCACCCGCTCGTCTGATCGGTAGCGTCTGACCGTGCTGCTGGCCGAGCTCGAGATCTGGCACAGCCGGCCGATCGCGCCGACGCGCCGCGTCGCCCTCGGTCGGCGGCTGCTGCCGACGGATCCGGCGCCCGGGTTCGGCGGACTGCTGCTCGGTGCCGTCGTGGCCGTGCACATGGACCAGCTCGATCCGGACTTCGTGCCCGAGCTCACCGCGCTCCTCGTCGACCTGGAGGAGGGCCGGCGCATCCCCCAGCCGCGGCTGCGCCACCGGTTCCAGGTCGACCACATCGGGCTGGCGAAGAGCCGGCACCGGCTGCTCGGCCACGGCGACGAGCTGGACTTCTCCCTCGTGACCGAGGGCAGCCCGGCGTCGCAGATCCTGGGTGCCGCGTATGCCGCCGGCCGCCTCGACGCCGCGGCGCGGGGACCGGTCATGGAGGTGCTGCGACGGGCCATGCGCTGGCGGGGCGACGTCGGGCCCAGCCTCGTCAACCACCTCTCGGGTGCGACCGGCGCGCGGAGCCGCTCCGTCGGCGCCTTCGCCCACCCCGAGCTGTGGGCGCTGTCGGTGCTCGGCTTCGGGGACGGCACCGTCCCGGCCAAGCGCGACGTGCAGCGACGCTTCCGCACGCTCGTGCGCGACGCGCACCCGGATCACGGCGCCCTCGAGACCGGCGCCGCCCAGCGCATCGCCGATCTCTCCGAGGCCCGCGACATCCTCCTGGCGTGAGCGGCGTCGAAGGGCTGTTCCTGACGCCGGGCGCCGGGTCGACGCGGGACCACTCGTCGCTGCGGGCCATCGAGGCGGCCGTCGCCCCGCTGCCCGTCATCCGGCACGACTTCCCCTACCGGCGAGAGGGGCGCAAGGCGCCCGACCGCGCGCCCAAGGCCATCGCCGACGTCGTCGAGCACGTCCCGGGACCGGGTTGGGTGCTCGGCGGCCGGTCGTTCGGCGGGCGGATGTGCTCGATGGCCGTGGCCGAGGGACTGCCCGCCGCTGGTCTCGTCCTCATCTGCTATCCGCTGCACCCGCCGGGCAAGCCCGAGACGCTGCGCACCGAGCACCTGCCCCGCATCACCGTGCCGTGTCTGTTCATCTCGGGGACCCGCGACGCGTTCGGCGCGCCGGACGAGCTGGAGACGGCGACGGCGGCGATCCCCGGTCCTGTCACCCACGTGTGGGTCGAGGGCAAGGGCCACGACCTCAAGGGTGCGGACGCGCTCCTGGCGACGACGGTGCAGGAGTGGCTGGCGGCGCTGCGTCCTCCGGGTTCAGCTCCTCGAGCTCGCGGTGCGCGGTCTCGGGGAAGCGGGTGAGCACGAGCACGGCGACGAGCAGCGGTCCGATGGCCAGGATCGACATCGCCTGCCCGAGTCCGCCGAGCGCGTCCGAGAGCGCGCCGGCGGCGAGGACGCCCGACGCGGCGCCGGCCACGCCGGCGAACGTGATGAGCCCGCCGGATCCGGCACGCAGTGACGTGGGGAAGAGCTCGGGCCCGTAGACGCGCAGCGCGGGCACGGTGAGCCCGGCGAAGAGGGAGCCGACGAGCGACAGCGTCCACATCGCCGGCCCGCTCGTCAGGTACATGGCGGCCAGCAGCACGCTGCTCCCGGCCAGCCCGACGGCACCGACCAGTCGCCGCCCCCGTGCCTCGGCCAGGTGGCCGCCGGCGAGCACGGCGATTCCAGCCGGCGTCGCGGTGAGGATCGTGAACAGGGAGATGGCGGCGGCGCTGTAGTCGCGCTCGTCGCGGAGGAACTCGTTCTGCAGCTGCGACACGGGCGTGGCGAACAGCGCCACGAAGAACGCGGCCACCGCCAGCAGCCAGAACCGCCCGCCGTGGCCGGCCAGGTGCGCGTCGGCGTGCGGTGTCACGAACCGGCGGCTCTCGGGCAGGTGCCGCGCCGCCAGTGCGACGAGTGGCAGGCCCACCAGCGGCAGCGCGTACAGCAGGCGCCAGCCGTCGTCGCCGATGTCGGCGATCGGCAGCGCCATGACGCAGAACCCCGCGCCCAGCGCGGCCGACATCGACGTCACGCTCACGGCGAACGCGCGCGCTCCGGCCGGCATCTCCTCGGCGGCGATGACGACGATCAGGATGCCGAGCGACGTCGAGAAGCCGCGAGCGATCGTCTGCGCGCCGGTGAACCACACGATCGAGGGCGACAGCGCGGTCACGCCCGCCATGACGACGCCGGCGGTGACGGCGATGAGGAGCATCCGCCGTCGCCCGCGCCGGTCGGCGATGGCGACGAGGGGCAAGGCCAGGAAGATGGCGAGACGGACGACGGCCAGCGTGACGCCCTGTGACCGGTCGCTCTCCACCCCCAACCCGTCCGCGACGTACGTGAGGGTCTGGGTGATGAGCGTGCCCAGGTACCCGTCGAACAGGGAGATGGCACACAGCGCGCCCAGCACGGTGGCGGCCCGGGCGCTGAGACGGTCGGCCGGCGCCCACCACGGCATGCCGGTCGTCGTGCCCCGCAGCTGCTTGCGCAGCTCGTGGCGCACGGGCAGCACGAACAGCCATCCGAAGAAGGGGACGGCCAGCTTGAAGTCCACCCGCTCGCCCGCACGGCGGTAGCGGGTGACCGGCCCCTCGGCGGCCTCGAAGATGCCGGGCGACACCTCGCGCTCCGCCACCACGCCCTCGGTGGCGTGCGCCGGGGCGCCGGCGACCGTCAGCCTCACTCGTCTCGCTCGTCCCGCCGCTCCGCCTCCGCTCGCCGCTTCGCGATCAGCAGGAGCACGAAGAAGATCAGCAGCGGCACGGCGACGAAGAGCGCTTCGTCCCAGCCGCCTTGGTGGGCGAGGGGCATCGGGCGGAATGCTGGCACGCTCCGCCGGGTTGGAGAACCTGCCCCCCCGAGCGAGACTGGACCATCGTGCTGAAGGACCGCATCCTGTCGACCATCGACGTCATCCGCCCCGCCCTCCAGGCGGACGGCGGTGACATCGTGCTGCGCGACGTCGACGAGGACACCGGCAAGGTGACGGTCGAGCTGGTCGGTGCCTGTGGCACCTGCCCGGCGTCCACCGTGACCATGCGGGCCGGGATCGAGCGCATCCTGCGCGATCGCGTCGAAGGCGTGACCGAGGTCGTCGCCGTCTAGCGCCGTTTGGGCGGTGATCCGGCCGAGGTGCTCGGCACTTTCACCGCACGAAGACCGCGCCGGTAGGTTCCCGGGGCCATGGCTCGCCGCCGACCCCCCGCCGAGCTCGTCGAGGCCCTCGTGGCCGGTGACCGGCGCGCCCTGGCCCAGGCGCTGTCGATCGTCGAGCAGGGCGGCGACCCCGCTCGCGAGATCGGGCGGCTGGCGCACACGCGGGGCGGGACGTCGTACACCGTCGGCCTGACCGGTGCGCCGGGGGCCGGGAAGTCGACGCTGACCAGCGCCATCATCGGCGAGCTGCGCGGTGCCGGCGAGGAGGTCGCCGTCCTCGCCATCGACCCGTCGTCCCCGTTCAGCGGCGGCGCCATCCTCGGTGACCGCGTCCGCATGCAGGACCACGCTCTCGACGGTGGCGTCTTCATCCGGTCGATGGCGACCCGCGGTCATCTCGGCGGGCTGAGCCTCGCCGCGCCGCAGGCCATCCGCGTGCTCGACGCCGCCGGCAAGCCGTGGGTGCTGGTCGAGACGGTCGGCGTCGGCCAGGTCGAGGTGGAGATCGCCGGCAAGGCCGACACGACGCTGGTCATCGTCAACCCTGGGTGGGGCGATGCCGTGCAGGCCAACAAGGCGGGCCTGCTCGAGATCGCCGACATCTTCGTGATCAACAAGGCCGACCGTCCGGGTGCGGCCGAGACCAAGCGCGATCTGGTCAACATGCTGGAGATGTCGTCGCTGGGCGACTGGACGCCGCCGATCCTCGAGACGGTGGCGGCCAAGGGCGAAGGTGTGCGTGAGCTGTGGCAGGCGGTGCGCGAGCACCGTGCCCACATCGAGGCCAACGGCGAGCTGGCCCGCCGGCGCGAGTCGCGCCTGGCCGAGGAGCTGCGCACGATCGTGGCCCGCCTGCTCGAGGAGCGGGCGTACGACGCGATGGGCGACGAGCGCGTCGACGCCCTGCGCACGTCGGTGCTCCGTCGCGAGGTCGACCCGTACGAGGCAGCAGAGAGGATCATCGAATGGCGCACGTGAACCTGGAGCGACGCGACGACGGCGTCGCGCTCGTCACCCTCGACCGCCCGAAGATGAACGCGATGTCGAAGGAGCTCCTCACGGAGCTGCGCGACGTCGCCCAGTCGCTCATCGACGACCCGCCCGGTGCCGTCGTCGTGTGGGGCGGCGAGCGCGTGTTCGCGGCCGGCGCCGAGATCTCCGAGTTCGGTGGTCCCGACGAGGCGCGCGAGATCGGTGGCCTCTTCCGCGACGCGCTCGGCGCCGTCGCCGCCATCCCGCGCTTCGTGATCGCCGCCGTCACCGGCTACGCGCTTGGCGGCGGCTGCGAGCTGGCCCTGGCGTGCGACTGGCGCATCGCCGCCGATGACGCCCGTCTCGGCCAGCCCGAGATCCTCCTCGGCATCATCCCCGGCGGTGGCGGCACCCAGCGGCTGCCGCGCCTGATCGGCGTGGCGCGGGCCAAGGAGATCATGATCACCGGCCGCCAGGTCGGCGCCGACGAGGCGCTGCGCATCGGCCTGGTCGACGAGCTGGCGCCCAAGGCCGAGGTGCTCGATCGAGCCCTGGCCAAGGCGGCCGAGGTGGCCAGGGGCGCCGTCGTGGCGCAGGGCTACATCAAGGCGGCCGTCGACGAGGGCACGGAGACGACGCTCGCGTACGGGCTCGATCGGGAGGGCGACCTGTTCGAGAAGGTGTTCGAGACGGCAGACAGCCAGATCGGTGTGCGATCGTTCCTCGAGAGCGGACCGGGGAAGGCGGCCTTCACCGGCCGATAGGGGGAGCCATGGCATACGCCGAGGTCAACGGTCAGCGTCTCTACTACGAGGACTCCGGCGGTGACGGCCCGGCGGTGCTGTTCTCGCACGGCTTCCTCATGGACGGCGAGATGTTCGAGCCGCAGGTGCGCGAGCTGGCGGGCGAGTTCCGCTGCATCACCTGGGACGAGCGGGCGTTCGGCCGCACCGAGTACGACGGCCAGCCGTTCACGTACTGGGACTCGGCCGACGATGCCATCGGGCTGCTCGACCACCTCGGCATCACCGCGGCGGTGCTGGCCGGCATGTCGCAGGGCGGCTTCCTCTCCCTGCGCGCCGCGCTCCGGTACCCGTCACGGGTTCGCGCGCTCGTGCTGATCGACACGCAGTCGGGCGGCGAGGATCCCGCCGTGCTCGAGGGCTACAAGGGCATGACGGCGGACTGGATCGCCAACGGTCCCGTCAACGTGGGCGAGATCGTCTCCGGTCTCATCATCGGCGACCCGGCCATCGAGCCGGCGTGGCGGGAGAAGTGGGAGAAGCTGCCGCGCGAGAACATGGGTCCCGCCGGTGACTGTCTGTTCGAGCGGGACGACATCACCGATCGCCTGGGCGAGATCCTGTGCCCGGCGCTCGTGGTGCACGGCACCGCCGACCAGGC
>DASUCO010000055.1:0-5710 GCA_036275955.1 Acidimicrobiales bacterium | reverse complement strand
CGACGAGGGCCTGACGCCGACGTTCGCGCCGGAGACGACGGTGGCCGGCGAGGACGTGGGCGCCACGTCGACGGCCGCGCCGACGACCGAGGTGATCGTCCTCGGCGGCACCGACGCCGTCAGCCCTGACGCCACCGTCCCTCGGACAGCCGGCCCGCCGACCATCGAGGCGACGGTGACCGACCCCGAGGGCGACGCCACCGCGTCGCCCATCGATCCGGCGCCGCCGTGGGCCGATCTCGTCGGCGCTCGACTCATCCGGTCCGGTACCGGGTTCGAGCTGCGGATCGCGCTCGGGGGTGGCGACGCCCCCGAGTCGACCGACGAGGACCACACCATGAACGTGGCGTCGTTCTACGACGTCGATGGCGACGGCGACATCGACTACGAGATCTGGGCCAACGTCGCCTCCGGCGGGTGGGGCGCCACGTACTTCGACAACGGCCCGGGTCAGGGCGGGTTCGGCAAGGGCGCCGGGGTCACGGTCACGACCGAGGGCGGGGACGTCGTGCTGCGCTTCCCATCGGGCCACCTCGGCGACGCCGAGCGCTTCCGCTGGTCGGTGGCGTCGGAGTGGGGCCGCTACGAGGCGCTCGGCACGCCGGCGATGGTGCGGGACGACGCGCCGGACGACGACCAGGCGGTGGCGTTCCCGCCGTCGTGAGCCGGACGCGAACGAGGGGCGACCCGGGGGCCGCCCCTCGCTGCTCGTTCAGCGTTGCTGCAGGACTCGATCAGTCCTTGTCGTCGCCGTTGCCCGGCTTCTCGTTCTCCTCGCACTCGGGCTGGTTGCCCGGCTCGGCGGGGTCGGAGTCGGAGCAGGTGTAGCGACCGTGCTCGGGGTTGCCACCGATCGCGGTCGTGCTGTCGCAGAAGTTGAAGACGTTCTCGGCCGCGGAGAGATCCTGGTTCTCCTCCTCCTCGTCCACCTCGCCGTCGCCGTCGTTGTCGACGCCGTCGCTGTCGGTGTACTCGCGGCTCGTGTCCTCGAGCGCCTGGAACGGGCCGGGCTGGCCGTTCTTGTCATGGCCTTCCTTCTGCCCGTTGAAGTACGCGGTGCAGAGGCCGTGATCGTTGTTGCCGTTCGGGCCGGGCTCGGCCTGAGCGAAGCTCAGACCGCCGAGCATGAGCACGCCGACGACGAACGCCATGATTGCCTTGCGCAAGTTGGACTCCCCTGGTTGGCGGATTGGGTGGTGTGACCCCGGGCCACCGTTCGTTCCACCGGTGTCCGAATCCTGCCGGTCTGTGAAGTTTTCCTTACCGTTCGCGGACGGTCACGTCGCGAGCACGGCGCGTGCGATCAGGTCGGTGCCGAAGGCCATGATGATCGCGAGGTAGAGCAAGCCGGTGGCCGCCATCACCGCCGAGTACGCGCGTTCCTTGAGCGCGGCCCGGGTCACCGCGCACAGGCCGATCGTGGTGACCGCGCACATGATCCACGTCCAGCCCAGCGTGCCCCCGTAGCCGTCGTCCACGGCGCCCGACAGCACGGACAGCATCCCGGTGGGCAGGAGGAGGGCAACGACCTCGAACGGCCAGAGCACGGCCGTCCACCGCACGAGGTCGAGCAGCGACGTGCGGGCCAGGCCGGGCTGCACCAGGTACCAGTGCCCGAGGAGCATGGCGTCGGTGACCGCGCCGAGGAAGGCGGCGCCGACGAGCGTGCGCAGGAGCGCCACGGCGGTGGCGTCTCCGCCGGCGTCGAGCGCGGCGGCGACCAGGCCGACGGCGCCCGCGATCGGCGCCAGCAGGTCGAGCCACGGCGGGAACTCGGCGGCGTCCTCGACCCGGGCCGCCGCCTCACGCTCGATGCCGGTCATGGCCGCCACCCGCTCGCTGCGACGGGCGTCGTCGGCCCGCTCCCCGGCCACACCGGCCCGCCGCCGGATGATCGAGACCGCCAGCGCCACGGACGTCGCGACCGCCACGACCGCCGCCGCCACGTCGCGCACCGGGACCGGCTCCAGCGCGATCCCGGCCACCAGCGCGCCAGCCGCCATGACCAGGTACGTGCCGCGGAGCAGCCAGCCGTAGCCGATGCCGACCTCGCGCCGGCGCGTGGTGACCCACAGGAACAGCAGTCCTCCGGTCGCCCACTGCAGGAGCACCGTCGCTGCGTCCAACCGGATCACGACGTGGCAGGGTACGGAACGTGCGCCGCCTCCCCGCGATCGTGCTCGGCGCGCTCCTGCTGGCCGCGTGCGGTGACGACGACGATCTCGATGCCGGCGTCGTCGATCGCAGTCGCCCAGTGCCCGAGGACGTGCAGGCGTTCCTCGACCGCGTCGCCGACCCGAGCGAGCTGGCCTTCGTCGCCGACTACGAGCTGCTCAACAAGAACGGCGGGGGCCAGCACGTCGTGCACGTCGAGTCCGACCCGCCGATGCTGACCGTCACCATCGATGGTGCGCCGGTGGATCTGGACGACGAGCCGGCGCTGGCGCAGTACGGGATCTTCTCCGGCTTCCTGGCCGCCAACCCGAGCGCGGCGATCGAGGCCACCGCCCGGCGAGTCGACGCCGGTGACGCCGAGCTGTCCGAGCGCGACGGCCTCGACTGCATCGCCATCCCCGTCCAGGGCGCGGTGGCATCGACGTGGTGCCTCAACGATGACGGGATCTTCGGCCTGGTCGACAACCCGTCGGTCCGCTATCAGCTCACCGCCTATACGGCGGGCTAGAGCAGACCCGCCACCGAGCCGCCGTCGACGTTCAGTGCCACGCCGTTGATGAAGCGCGCCGGCTCCGAGCACAGGAAGGCGACGACCTTGCCGAAGTCGGCCGGGTCACCCATCCCGTCGGTCGACATGGTGCCGGCGAGCTGCTTCATGCGGTCGGTGGCGTGAGGGCCGGGTGCGGCCATGTTCACGGTGATGCCCTTGGGGAACAGGTCGGCCGCCGCCGTCTTGGTCCACGCCCACAGCCCGGTGCGGGCGAGGTTCGACAGCGCCAGGCCGGGAGCCGGCTGCTTCACCGTGTAGCTGGTGATCATGCAGACGCGCCCCCACGACTGCGCCTCGAGGTGCGGCAGCGCGCTGCGGATCAGCCGGACCGATGACGTCAGGTTGGCGTTCACCGCCGCCGCGATCTGCTCGTCGGTGATGTCGAGCGCGCGCGCCGGCGGCGGCCCGCCGGCGTTGGGCACGACGATGTCGAGCCGGCCGTACTCCGCGACTGCGGCGTCCACCAGGCGCTGCGGCGCGTCCGGCTCGGTGATGTCCATGGCGAGCGCCAGCGCACCGATGGGCTCGGCCGCGGCGCGCAGCTCGTCCTCGTTGCGCGAGCACATGACGACCTTGCAGCCCTCTGCCGCCAGCGCCTCGGCCGACGCCCGACCGAGCCCCTTCGACGACGCGGCGACGATGGCGACGCGGTCGCGGATCCCGAGGTCCATCAGGCCTCCACCACCACGAGATCGTGCGTGACGAGGTTGAGCGGCTCGGGGCCGTCGTCGGTGGCGACGACGATGTCCTCGATGCGGGCGCCGACCTCGCCGGCCAGGTAGATGCCGGGCTCGATGGAGAACGCGTGACCGGGAGCCAGCGGCTCGCAGTTGCCGCCGACCAGGTACGGGTCCTCGTGCTCCTCGAGTCCGATGCCATGCCCGGTGCGGTGGATGAAGTGGGCGCCGTAGCCGCCGTCGGTGATCAGCCGCCGGGCGACGCCGTCGACGTCCTCACACGGCGTGCCCACCACGGCCGCCGCCACCGCCTGCGCCTGGGCGTCCTGCAGCACGGCGTAGAGGTCG
Source organism: Acidimicrobiales bacterium (assembly GCA_036275955.1). Classification (GTDB taxonomy): domain Bacteria; phylum Actinomycetota; class Acidimicrobiia; order Acidimicrobiales; family CADCSY01; genus DATLFP01. The sequence goes on along the minus strand of DASUCO010000055.1, from coordinate 1,960 downwards.
CGCACCTTGGACGGCACCTCGCCGCCGGTCCACACGCAGCGGGTGATGTCCGAGCAGTAGCCGTCGGGCATGGTGCCGCCGAAATCGCACAGCACCAGCTCGCCCGAGCGGATGACGCGCTCACCCGGCTCGTGGTGGGGGCTGGCCGCGTTCTCGCCGGCCCCGACGATGGCGAAGTTCACGCGCGCATGTCCCTCGGCGACCAGGCGGCGACCGAGGTCGCGCGACACCTCGCGCTCGGTGCGACCGACGAGCGGGATCTGTCCGGTCTGCAGCTGCACGGCGACGCGATCGGCGGCAGCCGACGCGGCGCGCAGCGCGGCGATCTCGGCCGCGTCCTTGCGGGCCCGCAGGGGGGCGGTCACGTCGCTCCCCTTTCGCCACGTGACGTCGGGGAGCAGCGCGTGCAGGTCGACGAGGAAGCGAGCCCACGTCCGATCGCCGATGGCCACCGTCGACGCCGAGCCGGCCAGCTTGGCCACCAGCCCGACCGGGTCGTCGGTCTCGTCCCACGGCAGGATCGAGAACACGTCGGGCTGCTCGGTCACGCGCGGCGCCTCGAGGCGGGGGACGACCATCGTGGCGTCACCGTCGCGGGGCAACACGAGCATCGTGAGCCGCTCGAGCGGCATGGCTTCGTAGCCGGTGAGCCATGGCAGGTCGGCACCGACGGACAGCAGCAGCACGTCGACGTCGACCTCGGCCATGCGCTCGCGGGCTCGGCGCACTCGGTCGGCGAACATCGCTGCGACGATAACCCCATGGAGATCGAGGTCGTCCGAGGAGACCTGACCGACCAGGACGTCGACGCGATCGTGAACGCCGCCAACTCGTCGCTGCTCGGCGGTGGCGGCGTGGACGGCGCCATCCACCGTCGGGGCGGGCCCGAGATCCTCGCCCACTGCCGCCAGCTGCGCGCCACCTCGCTCCCCGACGGGCTCCCTACCGGGCGGGCCGTCGCCACCACCGCCGGCCGGCTGGCGGCGCGCTGGGTGATCCACACCGTGGGCCCGGTCTTCAGCGCGCATGATCACCCAGAGCACCTGCTCGCGCTGTGCCACACGGAGTCGCTGCGGGTGGCCGACGAGCTCGGCGCCACGACGGTGGCGTTCCCGGCCATCAGCTGCGGGATCTACGGCTACCCGGTCGAGGAGGCGGCCCCGATCGCGCTCACGTCGGTGCGCGGAGCGGACACCCGCGTCGAGCTGGTGCGCTTCGTGCTGTTCGACGCGGCGGCGATGGCGGCGTTCAGCGCTGCGGCTCGAGGGTGACCGACAGCCGCAACCGGGCGGCGGCGTAGGGACCGAGCGCTTCCGACAGCTCGTCGGGCACGTCCGACCCGAAGTCGAGCACCGCCTCCACCGACCGCGGCAGGTCGTCGTCGCCGACCACGACCTCGATCTCGCTGGAGCGGACGAGCGACGCCAGCCGCGTCGCGCCCTCCTCGTCGAGCGGACCGATCTCACCGGCGCCGCTGACCTGGGCGGCGATGCGGGCGATGTCCGACAGGAGGTCGGCTGCGTCGACGCCACCGGTGACGACCGTGTCGTCGCCCCGGTGTCGCTCCTGCGGTTCGTCCACCCAGCTGGCGATGCCGAGGTCGGCGAAGCCCTCGTCGTCACCGAGCCGCAGCGACGCGCCATCATCGGCAGACAGCTCGTGCTCCTCGCCGTCGACGACGACCACCACGGCGTCGCCGTCGGAGCTGATCGTCGCCACGTTCTCGTCGCCGGCCAGCAGCTCGGTGTACGTGAAGTCGAAGACCGGGAGGTCACCCTCGCTGGCGAAGGAGTAGGTGCCGTCGACCCGGAACCCGACAGGTTCCTCGACGTCGGCCGCGGTGGCGGCCAGCTCCAGCGTCAGAGCACCGGCCTCCAGCTCGGCCATGGCCTCCTCGGCCCGGCCCAGCGTCGACTCGTCGCCGGACGAGCAGGCGACCAGGAGCGCGACGGCGACGAGC
>DASUCO010000054.1:0-7605 GCA_036275955.1 Acidimicrobiales bacterium | reverse complement strand
GCGCGCACGTGCTCGGTGCCGATGCCGAGTCCCACCACTGCTGCGCCGCGAACGTCGATGGTCTACCGTAACGACCCGGCGGGCGGCCGGAGGATCTCTCGTGCGCACACTTCTGGCGCTCGTGGTCTTCGCACTCTTCTCTGCAGCCGCCACGTACACGATCAAGCCGGGCGACACGCTCGGCGCCATCGCCGCTCGCAACGGCGTGTCCGTCGCCGCGCTGGCCAAGGCCAACGGCATCACGAACCTCAACCGGGTCTACGCCGGGCAGCAGCTCGTCATCCCCGGTGCCAAGCCGGGCCCGGCACCGTCGAAGTACACGGTGCGGGGCGGCGACACGCTCGGTGCGATCGCCCGCCGGCATCGCGTCTCGGTCGGCGCGCTCGCCAAGGCCAACCGCATCTCGAACCCCAACCTGCTGCGCATCGGGCAGGTGCTCGTCATCCCCGGCGGCGCCGCCGTCGGTGCGACGTGGGTGTGTCCGGTGGCGGCGCCCACTCGGTACATCAACGACTTCGGCGCGCCGCGCGGCGGCGGGCGCAGACACGAGGGCATCGACATGCTGGCGCCGCGGGGTACGCCCGTGGTCGCCACCGTGAGCGGTGTGCTCGTGCGTCACGACCAGCCTCGGGGCGGCCTCGCGTACTACCTGCGCGGCGACGACGGGCTCACGTACTACGGCGCCCACCTCGCGACGTTCGTGCGGGGCGACGGGCGGGTGAAGATCGGCCAGATCATCGGCACCGTCGGCGACTCCGGCAACGCGCGAGGCGGCCCGACCCACCTGCACTTCGAGGTCATCAACCGGGCGGGTCCCAAGAACCCGCACGCGCTCCTGACGAGGGCGTGTCCGCGTCGCTAGAGCCAGCCGCGCTTCTTGAAGTTCACGTACAGGCCGGCCACGGCGAGCACCATCACGAGCAGGCTCAACGGGTAGCCCCACGTCCAGTCCAGCTCGGGCATGTGCTCGAAGTTCATGCCGTAGATGCCGGCGATCATCGTCGGGACGGCGAGCATGCCGGCGAACGCCGAGATCTTGCGCATGTCCTCGTTCTGGCGGACGCCGACCTGGGCCAGGTTGGCGTTCAGCGCGGACACGAGGATCGCCTCGTAGGACTCCACGTGCTCCGTGACCCGGAGCACGTGGTCGTGGACGTCCCGGAAGTGGTCGCCGGCGTGGATGTGGCTGGTGAGGTCCGTGATCTCGGCGGCCAGCGGGCGCACGGCGCGGCGGAAGTCGAGCACCTCGCGCTTGAGCTTGAAGATGCGCTCGGCGTGGTTGTGGTGGTTGCCGGCGAACACCTGGCTCTCGATCTCGTCGATGTCGTTGTCGAGGCCGACCAGCACCGCCTGGTACTCATCGACGATCCGGTCCATGACCGCGTGGTACACCGAGGTCGGCCCCCAGCACAGGCGGTCGGGATGGTCCTCGAGCTCGCGGCGGGTGGCGGCCAGCGCCACGCCGGCGCCGTGGCGGACGGTGACCACGAAGCGCTCGCCCAGGAACAGCATGACCTGGCCGAACTCGATGACCTCGTCCGGGTCGATGTAGCGGGCGGTGATGAGGACGGCGAAGTCGGCCTCGGGGTAGTGCTCGACCTTGGGGCGCTGGTGGGCGTGGACGGCGTCCTCCACGGCCAGCGGCGGCAGGTCGAGGACGTCGGTGACCTCGTCGAACTCCTCGAAGGTGGGCTCGTGGAGGCCGATCCAGACGAAGGCGTCGTCCGCCTGGCGGGCCCGCGCGTAGGCCTCGGCGAGGGTGAGAGGCTCCGGCAGGCGCTTGCCGCCCTGGTAGACGGCGCAGTCGACGATCACGATTTTGGGGATCCTTCGGAAAAACCCGGACAACCCCCCTGTGAGTTTCGCCGGGGTTTCCGCATACTATGGACACCCCCTGTGTTCGGTCGCTGATGGTGACCCGGGGCCCACGCGGTCCAACCAGACGTTCGGAAGGGTTCTCATTTGCCCAAGCAGCGCCCAGAGCGGGCCGAAGAAGATCTGGTCCGGCTCTACCTGAGCGACATCGGCAAGCACCCGCTCCTCACGAAGGCTGACGAGGCCCGTCTGGCCCAGGCCATCGAGGAGGGCAACGCCGCCCGCAACGAGCTCGTGAAGCTCGAGGAGAAGGGCGAGAAGCTCACCGTCGCCAAGAAGCGGGAGTTCCGGAACAAGATCCGGGAGGGCGACGAGGCCACGCAGACCTTCATCCAGGCCAACCTGCGCCTGGTCGTGTCGATCGCCAAGAAGTACCAGGCGTCGGAGCTGCCGCTGCTGGACCTGGTCCAGGAGGGCAACCTCGGCCTGATCCACGCCGTCGAGAAGTTCGACTGGCGCAAGGGCTTCAAGTTCTCGACCTACGCCACGTGGTGGATCCGCCAGGCCATCACCCGGGGCATCGCCAACACCGGCCGGACCATCCGCCTCCCCGTCCACGCCGGCGACCAGCTGACGCGGCTGCGCAAGGCACGCGCCAACCTCGAGGTCAAGTACGGCCGTCCCGCCACGATGGCGGAGCTGGCCGAAGAGCTCGACATGCCGGTCGACAAGGTGTCGGAGATCGTGCGGTACGCGGCCGACACGCTGTCGCTGTCGGATCCCCTCCGTGAGGACGGGGATGCCGAGCTGGGCGACGTCGTGGCCGACCCCGGTGCGGTGTCGCCGTTCGATGCCGCCGCCGAGGCGCTGCTGCCCGAGGAGATCGAGCGCCTGCTGAAGCCGCTCGACGAGCGTGAGCGGGAGATCCTGCGCCTGCGCTTCGGCCTGGACCGGGGCGAGCCTCGGACGCTCGAGGAGGTGGGGGAGTCCTTCAACCTCACCCGTGAGCGCATCCGCCAGATCGAGGCCCGCGCCATGTCCAAGCTCCGCCACCCCAGCGTCGACATCGGCGCCCGCGAGCTCCTCCCCTCGTAATCGTTCTCGACGCAACCAGACCGGTTGAACCGGTCTGCATGCGTCGAGAACCTCCGTACTTCCCCCAGAACACCCTCGTTCCGGGAGAAGTCATGTCCACGCTTCGACTCATCGGCGCGCTCGCAGCGCGCCAGCACGGCGCGGTGTCGCGTCGGCAGCTCCTCGCCGCCGGTGCGAGCCGACACGCCATCGACTGGGCCGTCACGGCTGGCGACCTGATCCGAGTGCAGCCCGCGGTCTACGTCACGGCGGGTGCCCCACGGACGTGGCGACAGGCGTTGATGGTCGCCGTCCTCGCCGCTGGGCCGGGCGCATGCGTCTCGCATCGAGCGGCAGCGATCCTCCTCGCCATCGCGCACCGTGATGCGCCGGAGCTGGTCGAGATCTCGGTGCCGCGTCCGCTCTCCGGTCGCATTGTCGGCGTCATCGTGCACCGCGGCCTCGACCTCACCCAGGAGTACGTCACGATCGTCGACGGCATCCCGTGCACCGGCCCGCACCGGACGCTCGTCGACCTCGGCGCGGTCGAGTCATACGGGACGGTGAAGGACGCGCTCGAGCGCACGCTGCAGGGGAAGCTCTGCACACTCAGGGCCGTCGAGTGGGCGTTGGCGATGCTGAGCGAGCGGGGCCGCGCCGGGTGTGGCGTGATCCGGCTCGTCCTGACCGATCGTGAGCTGCGTGCGCGCTCGCCGCACCGCGGCCTCTTGGAGCCGAGGTACGCAGGCCTGTCGAAGCGGTTCTCGCTCCCGGCGTACCACTACCAGCACAAGGTCTTCGACGCCGCCGGCAAGCTGGTGGCGCAGATCGACTTCGCCTACCCCGATCTCAAGGTGGGCATCGAGGTCGACGGGTTCGAGACGCACGGCACGCCGGATGCGATGCAGAAGGACTTCGAGCGCGACGACATGCTCGAGCTGGACTACGGCTGGCGAATCATCCACTTCACCTGGCACCAGGTCCTGAAGCGTCCCGACTACGTCGCCCGTCGAGTCCGCCAGCTTCTCGACGCAAGGAAACCGGTTCTACCGGTCTGATTGCGTCGAGATCGTCTTGGAGCGTTCGGCGGCTTGGCCGTAGATGCCCTTGGACATGAGGGAGAGCTCAGTGGCGCGGCGGGCTTGGTAGACGTCGGCTCGGATGGCGTGGACCGCGGGGTCGTCGGGGGCGGCCTGGGCGGCCCACTCGACGAGCTGGCACGCCAACCGGACGTCGGATGACGTGACCTCCAGCGCTCGCTGCGCCAACGGCAGGGCGCCGCCCGCCAGGGCGGCGATCTCGCGGGCGACGTCGGCGTCCCTCGCCGGCTTCAGCGTCGCCGGGTTGCCGTCCCACCAGCCGCCGTAGAGGCGCCAGATGTTGCGCACCACGAACTCCGGCTCGTCGTAGGTCGGCCGCAGGTACGGCTTCTCGAGCAATGCCGCCGGCACCCGCACCTCGTGCACGATCTCGTCGAGCGGCCGCCCGTCGTTCATCATCGCCAGCGTGTCCCGCACCAGCCCCTCGAGCGCGGTGGCGACGTCGTCGAGGACACCGGCGATCCGCTCCCGCCCGGCGATCGGCAGCCCGTGCGCCGGCAGATACAGCTCGGGCTCCATGGCCGCCATCGCCCGCATCGCCGCCGCCCACTCCGACGGGTAGCGCTGCACCTTCTGCGGGTTGCCGGCGTTGGGGAACGCCCAGATCAGGAAGTCGCCCGCACAGATCGCCTTCCGTGACGGGATCCACGTCCACGTGTGGTCGTCCGTCTCGCCCCGGCCGTGGTGCAGCGTCATGTCGAGTCCGCCGACGGACAGGTCGAGCGACGTCGAGTACGTCACGTCGGGCTGCACCCAGTCGTCGAAGAACGTGAGCATCTCTCGGCCGAACTGCCGCACGTTGATCACCGCGTTGTAGCCGTTCGTCAGGTCGTACCGGTCGAAGCGCACCGGCACGTTCTCGTGGGCGACGACGACGGTCCGTTCGTCCCGCAGCGCCGACGCACCGCCGACGTGGTCGACGTGGCCGTGCGTGTACACGATGGTGTTGACCCGCTCGCCGCCGGTCCACGCCGCCAGCGCATCCCGGGCCACCGGTCCGAACGCGGCCACGGACGTGTCGAACAGCACCTGGCCCTCGTCGGTCCGGAACGAGATGACGTGCGAGAACGCCTCGACCATCGCCAGCCGGTCGTCGAGCTCCGAGAGCTCGCCGGTGACCCGGTTCACCCGCTCCGACAGATCACCCTCGTCGATGATCCGCGCCGAGAGGGCGAGCAGATCAGGCAACGGCGAGCGACGCCGGCAGCGCGGCGCCCATGAGGTCCTCGAAGTTCCCGGCGAAGAACTTGTGCACGGCGACGTCGGACACGCCGGCGGCCTCGAGCGACCGGTCGAACCGCTTCAGCGGGTTCCGGCCGCCCTCGACGTGCGGGTAGTCGGACGAGAACATCGCCACGTCCTCACCGCACTCGTTGATGACCCACCCGGCGTCCTCGTGCGGGTACGGCGTCACCCGCAGCTGGCGCTGCAGGTACTCCGACGGCCGCAGGTCGAGCTTCTGGAGCCGCTCCTCGTTGCGCCGGAACGCCTCGGCCGCCGAGTCGATGTTCTTCATCAGCCCCGGCAGCCACGTGGCGCCCAGCTCGATGGCGCCGAAGCGCAGGTTCGGGAAGCGGTGGAACACGCCGTCGATCACCAGCACCGCCAGCGTCTGCATCACCGGGTACGGGATCGACATGTAGTCGATCGAGCGGAAGTTGCCGTCGCCGCCGTGGAAGTCGGGGACGGGCGGCAGGCCGTTCTCGAAGTAGTCGGGGTTCATGTGCTTGCCCTCGCCCCCCACGTGGAAGACGATCGGCACGCCGGCGTCCTGCGCCGTGGCCCACAGCGGGTCCAGTCCGATGTGCGACGGCGAGTGACCTGGTGGGCACGCCGACGCGATCATCAGCGCCGCGCATCCCATCTCGAGCGCGGCCGTGGCGCACGTCTCGACGCGCGACAGGTCGGCGAGCGGGACGTAGCCCACGGCCAGCAGGCGCTCGTCGACCGAGCAGAAGTCGACGATGGCGCGGTTGTGGGCCTCGGCCATGCCGTACGCGAGGTCGAGGTCGCCGCTGTGCTCGGCGCTCATCAGGCGGCCGTTGTGGAACGTGTTGAACACCAGCTGGCTGCGGAAGCCGAGCAGGTCGAGCGCCTTCGGCCGGTCGGCGGCGAGGAACGAGCCGGTGGCCGCCCAGTTCTTGCGCAGCATGAGCTGCGCCTCATCCTCGGCGCGGTACGCGGGGTCGGCGTGGGCCGCCTTCGCCTTGTCGAGCAGCGTGTCGTTCGACTCACCGGAGTGCGTGCCCGAGTAGTCGAGGTTCATCTTCTTCCTGGTCGCCTCGTCCGCGTAGGACGCGAGCCAGTCCGGCGTCTCCATGATGTGCGAGTCGGCGTCGTGGATGACTCGCCCCCCTGCGTACGTCATGGGCCGGAGCCTACGACGGGGCCCTCAGGTGAGGAGAAGCCGCTCCAGCCGGCGGCCGGTGAGGAAGAGGCCGAGGAGCCCGATGGCCACCAGGTAGGCGACGTGGGGAAGCAGGCTTGCGGTCACGTCGCCCAGGCACACCGATCGGATGAGCGCGACGCCGTGGTACAGCGGCGACAGCTGCACGACGAGCTGCAGCGTCCGCGGGTACACGTCCAGCGGCGTGAACGTTGCCGAGAAGAGGAACAGCGGGATGAGCGCCAGGTTGATGAAGTCGAAGTGGTGCCACGTGCGCAGGTAGGTGGTGAGCGCCATGCCGACGGCCGAGAACGCGAAGCCGATCAGGAGCGCGGCGGGGATGGACAGCAGCGACCACCAGGTGTCGACCATGCCCAGCGCAGCCATGCAGACGAGGAACGCCACGGAGTACGTCCCGCCGCGGATCAGCGACCACGTCAGCTCGCCGGCGGCGATCTCGTTGGCGGTGACCGGTGTGGCCACCACCGAGTCGTACAGCTTCATGTACTTGAGCTTGAAGAAGATGGCGAACGTGGCATCGAACACGGCGCCGTTCATCGCCGCCGACGCCATCATCCCCGGCGCCACGAACGCCTCGTACGGGATGGTGCGATCGCCGACCTGGATCCCACCGACCAGCTCGCCGACGCCGACGCCGATGGACAGCAGGTAGAAGAACGGCTCGAAGAAGCCGGTCACGAACATGTACCAGAGTCGGAAGTACACGAGCGCGTTGCGCTCGGTGAGCGTCATCGCCCGTTGCGACGACGGCTTCAGCGGCACGCCCCTGAGCGGCAGCGCGATCGAGCTCACTGGTGCAACCGCCGTTCGAACGTCCGCCGACCCACGGCCAGCGCGACGACCAGGAACACCGACAGGTAGGCCACGTGACCCAGGGAGCCGAGGAGCGTCGCCGTGCCCAGCGACAGGGAGCGGCACAGATCCACGCCGTGCCACAGCGGCGTCACCTTGGCCACCGCCTCGAGCACGTCGGGCAGCTGCGACACCGGGAAGAACGTCCCCGAGAACAGGTACGACGGGATGACGCCGAGCCGCATGATGAGCGGGAACGCGCTGTCGGTCTGCTGCGAGACCGAGAAGGCCGTCAGCATCGCCGCGTAGGTCATGCCGGTGAGCACGGCGGCGGGCACGCCGAGGATGCCCCACCACGACTCGACGGCGCCGTAGACGACCATGGCCACGAACGTCATCGCCGCGCCGAACGCCACG
>DASUCO010000053.1:0-12582 GCA_036275955.1 Acidimicrobiales bacterium | reverse complement strand
GGCATCCTCGACGGGGACTACGTCGTCGTGCGCCAGCAGGCCGAGGCCAAGAACAACGACGTGGTCGTGGCCGGCATCCCCGGCGACGAGGCCACGGTGAAGACGTTCACCAAGCAGGGCGGCCGCATCGTGCTGGTCCCGGCCAACGAGCGACTGGCCCCGATCGACCTCGACCCGTCGGAGGTCCAGATCTTCGGCAAGGTCGTGACCGTCCTGCGTCGTCTGTAGGTCCGCGCACCGGGCACCATGGTGCGGTGCGCCGCCTGCTCGTGCTCGTCCTCGTCGCGTCGTCGCTGACGGTGGCGAACGCCGGCGCGGCCGACGACCCGGGCCGGCCCCAGCAGTGGGCGCTCGATCGGATCGGCGCCGCCTCCGGCCGTGGCGCCGGCGTCGTGGTGGCGGTGCTCGACACCGGCGTCGACCTGGCCCACGTCGACCTGCGGGACCGCGTGCTGCCCGGCGTCGACCTCGTCGACGGCGACGACGTCGCCCAGGACGAGAACGGCCACGGCACCCACGTCGCCGGGATCGTCGCCGCCACCGGTGGCAACGGCGCCGGCATCGTCGGCGTGGCTCCAGCGGCATCGCTGCTGCCGGTGCGGGTGCTCGGCGACGACGGCACGGGGACGCTCGACACCGTCGTCGCCGGCGTGCGGTGGGCCGTCGCCCACGGCGCCGACGTCATCAACCTGTCCCTGAGCGAGGACGCCCAGGCCGTGCTCGGACCGTCGCTGGCGGACGCGCTGCGCGAGGCGTGGGAGGCCGGCGTGGTGCCGGTCATCGCTGCCGGCAACCAGTACGTGCTCGGCTCCGGGTTCGCCGACGAGCCGGCGATGGTCGTGGCCGCGACCACCCGCGACGACGGCAAGCCCAGCTACTCGAGCTCGGTGGGCTCGGCCCGGTGGGGCATCGCCGCCCCCGGCGGCGAGCAGCCGGCACTCGGACAGGACCAGGCGGTGCTGTCGACCTACTGGGTGGCCGGCATGACCGATCAGTACGCGTACGACGCCGGCACCTCGATGGCGGCACCGCACGTGGCCGGCGCCGTGGCCGTGCTCCTGGGCATGGGCATGTCGCCGCAGCAGGCGGTCGACCGGCTGCTGGCCACCGCCGACGACATCGGCAGTCCCGGCCGCGACGACACCTTCGGCGCCGGACGGCTCGACTTGGCGGCTGCGGCGGCGAGCGACGGCGTCGATCCCGGGAACGAGACGCCGGCGCCCACGCCCGCGCCGACGACGGCGCCGGGTCGCTCGGGCACGGCCACCACGGCGCCGGCCGCCGCCGACGCAGCCAGCACGACGAGCGTGGCGCCCACGCCGACGATGACGGTCGAGCCGCGCCCGTCGACCACCTCGAAGACCGACGCCGTCACCGCCGCCCTCACCGACGACGATGCCGACGACGACGACCCATCGAAGACCGCGCCCGCCATCGTCGCCGCCGCGCTCGCCCTCACGGTTCTGGCCTGCATCCAGCGCGTCAGAGCGCGCTCGATGCAGGCCAGAACGCCGAGCTAGAGCTTGGTCATCGCCTCCGCGTAGCGCTCGCCGGTACGGGCGGTCTTGAGGTCAGGCGTGTCGAAGCGGTCGACGACCTTCCCCGAGCCGTCGATCACGACGGTGACGCGGTTGGCGCAGCCGAGCGCGTCGTTGAAGGCGCCGTAGGCCTTCGCCACCTCGCCGTGCGGCCAGAAGTCCGACAGCACCGGGAACGTCCACCCCTGCTGCTCGGCCCAGGCCTTCTGGCTCGGTGCCGGGTCGCAGGAGAGGACGAGCACCTGGGCACCAGCCGACTCGAACGGCGTGTAGTCGTCACGGATGGCGCACAGCTCGCCCTCGCACACGCCGGTGAAGCTGAACGGATGGAAGACGAGCACGACGGGCGTGCCCCGCAGCTCCGAGAGCGTCACGGGGTCGCCCTGCGTGGACTTCAGCGTGAAGTCCGGTGCGTCGTCACCGATGTCTGCGGCCATGGTCAGTCTCCTGTCAGTACGTCGAGCAGCGCGGCGTGCACTGCCTCGATCTCGGAACGGTGGACGTGCTCGTCGCGGGTGTGCGCGATCGTCGGATCCCCGGGCCCGAAGTTGCAGGCCGGGATGCCCTGCTCGTACATGCGGGCCACGTCGGTCCACCCGAGCTTGGCCCGCACCTCGCGGCCCCGGGCGAGGCGGGCGAGCAGCGGGTGGTCGAGCGCCGGGGGCGCACCGGGCGCGAGGTCGAGGATCTCGACCTCGTCCGCCTCGGCCGCCAGCTGGCGGATGTGGGCGACGGCGGCGTCGCCGTCGCGGTCGGGCGCGAAGCGGTGGTTGATCGTCACCGACGCGCGGTCGGGCACGACGTTGCCGGCGACGCCGCCCTCGACGCTCACCGCCTGCACCGCCTCGCGGAACTCGCAGCCATCGAGGACCGGGCGGCGCTCCTCGTACGACTCGAGGGTGCGCAGCAACCCGCCCAGGCGATGGATGGCGTTGACGCCCATCCACGGCCGAGCCGTGTGGGCGCGGGCGCCGGTGAAGGTGGCCCGTGCGCGCAACGTCCCCTGGCAGCCGGCCTCGATGGCGGCGCCGGTCGGCTCGCCCAGCACGGCCGCGTCGCCCGCCATCAGGTCGGGCCGGTCCCGGTACAGCTGCAGCAGGCCGTTGTGCTCGGCCGCGATCTCCTCACCCACGTAGAACACGTAGGTGACGTCGACGGTCGGCTCGGCGACCGTGCGCGCCAGCTCCAGGAAGACGGCGCAGCCACCCTTCATGTCGCAGCTGCCGAGCCCGTGGAGCACGTCGCCGTCGATGCGGGCGCGCGCGTTGTCGTTGACCGGGACGGTGTCGGTGTGGCCGACGAGGAGCAGCCGCTGCGCACGGCCCAGGTCGGTCCGAGCGACGACGTTGTCCCCGACGCGGTCGACGGTCAGCCATGCCACGTCGCGCAGGGCCGCTTCGATGTGGTCGGCGATGGCGCGCTCGTCGAGCGACACCGACGGGATGTCGACGAGCTCAGCAGTCAGCGCAAGCAGGTCGGTCAAGAGACGCTGATGCCGCTCTCGCGCAGGATGTCGTTGAGATGGGTGCGCTCACCGGGCTGGATGCGCCGGATGATCAGCGCGCACGGCAGGTAGAAGTCCCCTCCGGGGAACTCCTTCTTGCGATCGGCGCGCACGACGATGCAGTCGGGCGGCACCACGCCCCTTCCGACCTCCTCGCCCGTCTCGGCATCGATGACGGGGATGCCCTTGTTGAGGACGGTGGCCTCGCCCAGGATGCTCCCTCGGCCGACGCGCGCGCCCTGGGTGATCATGCAGCGGCTGCCGATCATGCAGTCGTCCTCGATGAACACCGGCACCGCGTTCGGCGGCTCGAGCACGCCACCGATGCCGACCCCGCCGGCCAGGTGCACGTTGCGCCCGATCTGCGCGCAGGTGGCGACCGTCGCCCACGTGTCGACCATCGTCCCCGACCCGACGCGGGCGCCGATGTTGACGTAGCTGGGCATGAGGATGGCGCCGGCCTCGATGAACGAGCCCCAGCGCGCGGACGCTCCGGGCACGACACGCACGCCGGCCTCGGCGAAACCCGTCTTGAGCGGGATCTTGTCGTGGAACTCGAACGGGCCGACCGTGGTCGTCTCCATGCCCCGGAGCCGGAACAGCAGGAGGATGGCCTTCTTCAACCACTCGTGGACGACGACCTCGTCGTCCACGAGCTCGGCCACGCGAGCGGCGCCGGTGTCGAGGAGGTCGATGGCCTCGGTCACGAGGGCGTCGGCCTCGGTGTCGGCGGGCGACAGCGACTCGCGCTGGTCCCAGAGCTCGTCGATGCGGGCGGCGAGATCAGCCATGGCTGGGCAGGCTACGGCTTGGCACGGCTCCGCCCTTCGCTGTTAGGTTCACCTAACATGATCCGTCGGTCGCTCGTCCTCCTGCTCCCCCTCCTGCTCCTCGTCGCCGCGTGCGGTGACGACGACGGCGCCGGCACCGCCAGCGCGTCGGGCTCCGGCTCCGGCTCCGGGTCGGCTGCCGCGGCCGAGGGCGACTGCGAGGTCGTGAACGGCGTCGAGGGCGAGGACTCCGAGGTGCACGTCACGCTCAGCGAGTACGCGATCGACGTCGAGGAGGACGGCGCCGAGGCCGGCATCGTCAAGTTCGAGGCGACCAACGACGGCGCCGTCGATCACGAGCTGGTCGTGCTGGAGGGTCCGGCCGACGAGGTCCAGGTGGGAGACGACGGCGCGCCGCTCGAGGACGGCCTGATCGGTGAGATCGAGGCGTTCGCACCCGGTACCGAGTGCCAGGGCAGCTTCGAGCTGGCCGCCGGCACCTACACGCTCCTGTGCGCCATCGTGGAGGAGTCGGGCGAGTCCCACTTCTCCGAGGGCATGGTCACCGAGCTCGAGGTGAAGTAGCAGTCTCAACCTCAACCGAGGTTGAATTGGAGGCATGGACCTCCTCACGATCGGCGAGGTCGCCGAGCGCACCGGGCTGGCCCCCTCGGCGCTCCGCTTCTACGAGTCGCGAGGGCTGATCCACGCTGACCGCAGCGACGGCAACCAGCGCCGGTTCCACCGCGACATGCTCCGCCGGATCTCGTTCATCAAGGTGGCCCAGAACGTGGGACTCACGCTGGACGACATCGCCGCCGCGCTCGCCACGCTCCCCGAGCAGCGCACGCCGACCAAGGAGGACTGGTCACGGCTGTCGCGCAGCTGGGGTCCGGTGCTCGACGAGCAGATCGCCGTGCTCCAGCGCCTGCGCGACAAGCTCGACGGCTGCATCGGCTGCGGCTGCCTCTCGCTCAAGTCGTGCCACCTGTACAACCCGGACGACGTCGCCGGCGACCTCGGCCCCGGCCCCCGCTGGGTCCTGACCGACGACGGGCCCGAGGAGGACTGATGCCGGTCAAGGGCGACGGTGTGACCCGCTTCTTCCGCAACCCCGACACCGGCCAGCTCGTCATCGCCCAGCGGCCCAACCTGCCGCTGGCGATCTTCCTCGTGGCCACCGCCGTGCGCATCGTCGCCGACCCGGACGGCACCGCGGGAGATGTCGTGTCGGTGATCGGCACCGTCGCGCTCGGTTGGTGGGGCGTCGACGAGGTCGTGCGCGGCGACAGCCCGTTCCGACGCGTGCTCGGATGCGTCGTGCTGGGGCTGCTCGTGCTGCGGCTGCTGACGGCGTAGCTACTCGAGCTCGGCCAGCACCTCGCCGATGATCTTCGTCGCCGTGTGCGCGGCGACCGGCTCGCCGCCCTCCGCCGCCGCGGTCTCGGTCGCGAAGTCCTCGACGGCGTGCACCCCGCCGACCAGCACGTGGCGCAGGGCCTCGCCGACGGCGGCGGGATCGTCGACGGTGTCGAGCGCGGCCTGGACGTCGTGCTCGGGGGCCGTCGCCACCGCGTGCACGACGGCCATCGCCTCGTCGCGACCCGATGCCGTGGACACCGCGGCCTCGCGGTCGGGGTTCTCCTGCTCGTCCCAGGCGGCGAGCGCCTCGTCGTAGCCGCCCTCACCCGGGTGCAGCACGCGCGTCGTCGGCGAGTCCCCGGCGACCTCGGCGTCCTCATCGGTGGCGTGCCGGTCCGGGATCACCGGGACGACGAGCGTCCCGTCGTCGTTGCGAACGATGTCCATGGGGACCCTGTGCCCAGATCGCTGGTGTTCAGACGCGCGATGCCATGACCGAGAACGTCAGCGGCATCCGTGGCCGGCCGGGCGCGAACGTCCAGCGGCCGTCGTCGCCCCACACCAGGGACTCGTGCAGCTTGTAGGTCGTCGACGGGTGCTCGACCAGCCGATCGATGCGCAGCCCGGCACCGGCCAGCGCGGAGATGACGTCGCCAACCGAGTGGATCGTGCCGTGCTCCATCCCCGGCTCGGCCACGAACTCGGGCGGCGCGTCGTAGTAGGTCCCGGTCGACTCGAACACGATCGGCTCGCCCGGCCCGTAGTAGTCGTCGGTCAGCTCGATCCGGCCGTCTTGCTCGGTCACCGCCATCGAGATCGGATGGATCTCGTGCAGGTAGAACCGACCGCCGGGGAGCAGCAGCCGCGCCACGGCCACCGCCCATCGGTCGAGGTCGGGCAGCCACCACAGCACGCCCATCGACGTGTACGCGACATCGAACGGACCGAGGTCGTCGGGCAGCGCGTAGAGGTCGGCGCAGACGAAGGTGGCGTCGACCCCGGTCACCGACGACAACCGGCGCGCCTCGGTGATGGCCTCGGTCGAGAAGTCGACGCCGGTGGCGATGGCGCCCCGGCGGGCCCATGCCAGCGTGTCGGCGCCGGCGTTGCACTGCAGGTGGACCAGCCGCAGACCGCGCACGTCACCGATCTCGCTGATCTCGGGCTCACCGACGTCGTAGGTGCCGTCCTCGACGCGAGCCGACGGGTAGAGCCCGAACTGCAGGTGGGCCCGCACGCGCTTGTCCCACAGGTCGCGGTTGGCCGCGACCGCGTCCACTAGACGCCGAGGCGCTCGGCGACCAGCTCGAGGCGATCGTCGGGCTGCACCATGGCGATGCGCACGTGGCCGGCGGCCGTGGGCCCGTAGAAGTCGCCGGGGCTGACGAGGCAGCCGCCCTCGGTCGCCAGCCGGTCGGCGAAGCCCCACGCGTCGCCGCCGGGCGCCGGGAACCAGAGGTAGATCCCCCCGCCCGGCAACGGCACCTCGATGCCGAATGCCTTCTCGATGATCTGCGCGAAGCGAGCCAGCCGGCGCCGGTACACGTCGGCCTGGCGGTCGACGTGCGCGTCGTCACCGAGCGCCACCGCGGCGGCGTGCTGCACGGGACCGGGCACCATGAACCCGGCGTGCTTGCGCACGTCGCCCAGGAACCTCACGACGGACGCGTCACCGGCGTAGAACCCGGCCCGCATGCCGGCCAGGTTCGAGCGCTTGGAGATCGAGTGCACGGCGAGCACGCCGTCGCTCCCCCACTGCAGTGCGGTCGTCTTCGGACCGTCCCAGGTGAACTCGATGTAGCACTCGTCCGACGCGATCAGCACGTCGTTGTCGCGACCCCACGCCACGACCGACTCGAGGTCGTCGAGCCCGCCCGCGGGGTTGCCCGGTGAGTTCGACCACAGGCACAGCGCACGCGACGCGTCCTCATCGCTGACCTGGGAGACGTCGAGGCGCCACCGGTCGTCCACGGGCACCGGCACCGCCCGCAGGCCGGCGAGGATGGCGCCCATCTCGTACGTGGGATACGACACCGCGGGATAGAGCACCGTGTCGCGCGAGGGGTCGCGCAGGTGGAGCCAGTGCGGGATGCCGGCCACCAGCTCCTTGGTGCCGATGCACGCCGCGATCTGGCCGACGGGGATGGACACGCCGAGGCGGCGCTGCATCCATGCGGCTGCCGCCTCGCGCAGCGGGCCGATCCCGATCGACGCCGGGTAGCCGCGCTCGAGATCGGAGTGCGCCAGCGCGTCGAGCACCGCCGGCAGCGGCGCGTCGACCGGCGCGCCGACCGAGAGATCGACCATGCCGCCCTCGAGCTGCTGGGCCTTGGCCTCCAGCGGCGCCAGCTTCTCGAACGGGTAGATCGGCGGCACGAAGGGCTCAGTCAAAGGTGCCTTCCGATGCGAGCGCCGCGAGCGCCAGCGAGCAAGCGGCCACCGACGGCCTGCGTGGCCGGGGAACGCAGGAGCATCGCTCGGTCACGCTGACTCCACGACGTACTCGGCGTACCGGCTGCGGGGCGCGTCATCCAGGCGGGCCCGCACGCGCGTGCCGGTGTCCTCGTGCGACTCGACCAGCACCTCGCCGTCGCGGTGCAGGGCGGCGAGGACGTCGCCGCGCTCGTAGGGCACCACCAGCTCGACCACGGTGCCCATCGCCCGCAACCGGTCCCCGAGCACGTCGAGCAGGACATCGATCCCGTCGCCGGTCGCGGCCGAGATGGCGATCGACCCGGGATGGGACTCGACGAGGCGCTTGCCCTCCGTCGTCACGTCCGTCTTGTTGAAGACCATCAGCTCGGGCACGGCGCCGGCGCCGATCTCCTCCAGCACCTCGCGCACGGCGGCGATCTGCCCGTCGGGGTCGGGCGACGACGCGTCGACCACGTGGATCAGCAGGTCGGACTCGGCCACGACCTCGAGGGTCGACTTGAACGCCTCGACCAGCTGATGGGGCAACTTGCGGATGAAGCCGACGGTGTCGCCCAGCAGCACCGCTTCGCCGCCGGGCAGCTCGAGTCGCCGCACGCGCGGGTCGAGGGTGGCGAACAGCCTGTCCTCGACCAGGACGCCGGCGTCGGTGAGCCGGTTGAGGAGGGTGGACTTGCCGGCGTTCGTGTAGCCGACGATGGACGCCGAGCGGATGCCGGAGCGGGCGCGCGACTTGCGCTGGGTGCGCCGTGTCTGGCCCAGCTGCTTGAGGTCGGCCTCGAGGCGCGACATGCGCTGCAGGAGCCGCCGGCGATCGATCTCGAGCTTCGTCTCACCGGGGCCACGGCCGCCGATGCGGGCGCCGCCGGCACCGGCACCGCCGACGCCGGACGCGCCGGCCTGCCTTGACAGCTGCGTGCCGCGGCCGCGGAGGCGCGGCAGACGGTGGCGCAGCTGGGCCAGCTCGACCTGGGCGCGGCCCTCTGGCGTGCGCGCGTTCTGGGCGAAGATGTCGAGGATCACCTCCGTCCGGCTGATCGCCGTCCGGCCCAGTGCCTTCTCGAGGTTGCGCTGCTGCGCCGGCGACAGGTCGTTGTCGAACACGGTGGTGTCGCTGTCGAGCATCAGGCTCTCCTCGCGGAGCTCCTCGATCTTGCCCTTGCCGAGGTACGTCGCCGGGTCCGGGTGCTCGCGACGCTGCAGCATGCGACCGACGACGTCGGCGCCCGCCGTGTCGACCAGCTGGGCCAGCTCGTCGAGGTGGGCTTCGGTCTCCTCCGTCGTCTCGGGTGGGATGGTGACGCCGACGAGGATGATGCGCTCCCGTATCTCTCGTTCGATCAGCTGGGCCACTGCATCTCCACGTCCGCGATCCACACCGTCTCGCCGGTGAGGAGCGCCTCGTCGTCCTTCAGCTCGACGGTGACGTCGCCGCCGGGGTTGTGCACGACGACCACCGGGCCGACGATCCCCCACGCGTGCGCCGCCGCCGCGGCGGCGACCGAGCCGGTGCCGCACGCCATGGTGATGCCCGCGCCGCGCTCGTGCACGCGAAATGCCAGCGAGTCGGCCTCCGGCCCCGGTGCGATGACCTCCACGTTCACGTCGGGGTTGGCCGTACCCAGCGCCAGGAGATCGACCGCGGCCGGATCGGGCACTCGCAGCACGAGGTGGGGGTTGCCCGTGCTGACCTCGGCGTCCTCGTCGCCCAACCGGTGCACGGTCACGGCGCCCATCTCGACCGTGGCGACGTCGCTCGACAGCTGCACCCGACGAGCGCCGGCATCCGTCACGAACGTGACGTCCAGCTCGCGCACGCCGCGGGCCCGCGCCACGGCCTGCGCCGCGCACCGGAGACCGTTGCCGCTCGACTCGGCCCGCGAGCCGTCGGCGTTGAACAGCACCCACCGGTCACCGACGACGGAGATGAGCCCGTCGGCGCCCACGCCGGTCCGGCGATCGCACACGGCGCGCGCCATCGCCGCGTCGACGTCGCCGTCGAGGCGGATCAGGAAGTCGTTGCCGAGGCCGTGGTGCTTGGAGAGGCGCAGCACCGCGCCAGTCTCACCGATTGGACGCAGGGGGGCGAAGAGGTAGCACGTCGGCCTCGCTGGGCTCCTTGTGGCTGGCCGGACCGTGCACGCCGGCGCCGCCCCCGGCAAGCCAGCGGTCGAGGTCCAGCGCGCCGAGCGGCTGCGAGAGCACGAAGCCCTGGATCACGTCGCAGCCCACCGACGCCAGCTTCTCCCACGTCTCGATGCTCTCGACGCCCTCGGCCACGACGCGGATGCCGAGGTTGCGGCCGAGGTCCACGATCGTGCGCACGATCGTGAAGTCGCTGTCGTCACGCGCCATGTGCTGGACGAAGCTCTTGTCGATCTTGATCTCGTCGACCGGCAGACGGCGCAGGTGGCTGAACGACGAGTAGCCGGTGCCGAAGTCGTCGATGGCCATGGCCACGCCCATCGAGCGCAGGCGCGACACGACGGCCTCGGTGCGGACCGGATCGGCCATGATCGACGACTCGGTGATCTCGAACGTCAGCGCCGAGCTCGGCAGGCCCACGTCGTCGAGCAGGCGCAGCACGTCGTTCGGCAGCTCGGCGTCGAGGATGTTGCGCAGCGACAGGTTCACGGCGACGTCGTACGCGAACCCGGCGCGACGCCACGAGCGGCACTGCCGCAGGGCCTGCGCCAGCACGAACAGCGTGAGCGGTCGGATGAGGCCGGTCTGCTCGGCGACCCGGATGATCTCCTCGGGCGGCACATCGCCGCGGCGAGCGTGGTGCCAGCGGACGAGCGCCTCCATGCCGATGACGCGCCCGCTGCGGGTGTCCGCCTTGGGCTGGTAGTGGACCGCGAGCTCGCCCTGCTCGATGGCGCGCCGCAGCTCGCCGACGAGAGCGAGCCGTTCGAGCGAGTACGTGTCGCGGTTTGGGTCGTAGACGTCGACCGCGTCCTGCGTGGCCTTGGCCGCGTACATGGCGACGTCGGCCCGCTGCAGCAGCGTGGCGGCGTCATCGCCGTGATCCGGCCACACGGCGATGCCGATCGAGGCGCCGACGTCGAGGGTCACCTCACCGATCGAGAACGGTCGCTCGAGCGCGTGGCGGATGCCGTTGGCGGCCGCCACCGCGGCCTCGGGACCCGACAGCTCGGGCAGCAGGACGGCGAACTCGTCACCGCCGAGGCGGGCAACGGTGTCGCCGGCACGGATCGTCCGCCGCAGCCGCTCGGCGATCTCCTGCAGGAGCAGGTCGCCGTTGTGGTGGCCGAGCGTGTCGTTGACCTCCTTGAACCGGTCGAGGTCGAGGAGCATGACGCCGACCTTGCCCGACACCCGCGCGCTGTGGGTGAGCGCCTGCTCGACCCGCTCGTGGAACAGCAGGCGGTTGGGCAGCCCGGTCAGCGCATCGTGCAGCGACTGGTGCTCCTTGTCGGCTGCCTCCATGCGCAGCCGATCGATCAGATGGCGGTTCTCGAGGGAGACGCTGGCGTGGTTCGCCAGGGTCTCGAACAGCTTCAGGTCCTCGAGCGAGAAGGTGCGCTCGCCGAGCCGGTTGCCGGCGAGCATGAGGCCGATCAGCGCACCGTCACCGCGCCGAAGCGGAGCGATCATGGCGTCGTCGATGCCGCGCGCGGCGAGCTCGAAGCGCAGGGCGTCCTCGCGGATCGGTGCCGACGCCAGCAACGGCTTGCCGTCGAGGTCGATGCGGCGCCACAGGGCGTCCTCCTCGGCGGTCGTGACCTCGATGTCGTCGTCGCCCGAGAGCACCGTGCGCACCAGGCCCGATCCCGGGCGCGACGAGCGGATCACGATCTCGGCCACGCCGGCGCGCAGCACGCCCCGGACCTGCGTGAGCAGCTCCTTCATGGCCGAATCGATCTGCAGCGCGGTGCCCGTCCGCCGTGTGAAGTCGTAGAGCAGCTCGAGGTCGTCGTGCTTCTGCTGCAGCCGCGCGTAGGAGCGGTAGCCGAGGAAGAGGATGCAGGCGACGACGAGCAGCAGCCAGCCGGCGCTCTGGCTGACCCACAGCACCGAGACGGCGACGAGCGCCAGGCTGACGTTCATCACCGCGACCACGAAGTTGGCGGTGAACAGGCGCGTCAAGGTCTTGCGGTCGGGGAGGCCCTCGTTGATCGAGATGACGAGGACGATCGTCGCCGTCGCCAGCAGCACGCCGAAGGTGACGCTGCCCATGGCGGACGCGAACGCCCGCACGCTCTGGCCCTCGGCCTCGCCCGCCAGGAGCCGGAACGCGCACATCACGAGCGCTGTCTCGAGGGCGAAGCTGGCGAGGTTGAACGCCAGCTTCATCGGGCCCTGCCGGCGGTGCAGCAGCAGCGCGAGGCCGCTTCCGAGCAGGCGAGCGAAGAGGACCGCCGGCCACGTGGAGAAGAAGAGCCCCAGCGCCAGGGGCAGCTCCATGAGGCTGAACGTGTACCGCTCGCGACGGAACTGGTAGTGGATGACGAAGACCTCGGCTGCCGCGAACCCGAGCGCCAGGACCCACCAGCTGATGTGGACCGGAGCATCGGTCAGCTGCTCGCTCGCCGGGAGGGTCGTCAAGAGCGCGGCGACGCCGCCGAGCGCGAGCGTCAGCAGCCACACCTTGGCGTGGCGCTCGCGGACGCTCGCCCCGCCCAGGCCTCGTGACCGCTTCATGCTCGTTGCCACGATCACATCATGATCGCCGGCCGGCATGGGAGATGCCGAACCGTCAGGCACCCGGGCCTACGACCAGCTGGTCCCGGCCCAGGCGTCACCGCTCCAGCTGCCGCCAGACCACGAGCCGCCACTCCAGCTGCCACCGGACCAGGAACCACCGGACCAGGAACCGCCAGACCAGCTGCCACCAGACCAGGAACCGCCAGACCAGCTACCACCAGACCAGGAACCACCAGACCAGGAACCACCGGACCAGGAACCACCGGACCAGCTACCGCCAGACCAGGAACCACCAGACCAGGAACCA
>DASUCO010000052.1:0-25087 GCA_036275955.1 Acidimicrobiales bacterium | reverse complement strand
GGCGTTGTAGCCGCTGCCGGCGCCGATCTCGAGCACGCGCATCCCCGGCTCGAGCTCGAGCAGCTGCAGCATGACGGCGACGATCCCGGGCGCCGACACGCTGGTGGTGACCTGCTCGGGGTCGAACCCGGGGACGGCGACGGCGCGGTCGACGTCGTGCACCAGGTCGAGGTCGGCGACGTGGGCCAGGAACTCGTGTCGCGGCACGCGGCGCATGGCGCCGAGGACGCGCTCGTCGCGCACGTCGTAGCCGGCGAGCGCAGCCACCCTGCGCTCGCGGTGCTGTTCCGGTGTCGCCACGGCCCCACGGTACGGTCGGGTCATGACGCTTGCCGAGGCTGCCCGGCCCTTCGTCGACGAGCGGTGGGACGCCATCGTCCCCGTGCTCGAGGAGTACATCCGCATCCCGAACAAGTCGCCGGTGTTCGATCCGGCGTGGGAGGCGAACGGGCACATGGAGCGCGCCGTCGAGCTGATCAGCGGCTGGCTCCAGGACCAGGGCGTCGAGGGCCTCGAGCTGTTCGTGCACCGCCTGCCGGGCCTGACGCCGGTGATCGTGGCCGAGGTGCCGGCGACGGATGCCCAGGCGACCGGCACCGTGCTGCTCTACGGCCACCTGGACAAGCAGCCGGAGATGACGGGCTGGCTCGAGGGCTTCGGGCCATGGGAGCCGCGCCTCGACGGCGACCGGCTCTTCGGTCGCGGCGCCGGCGACGACGGCTACGCCGCGTTCGCGGCGCTGACGGCGATCCGCGCCGTGCGCGAGCTGGGCGGCCGGCACGCCCGCTGCATCGTGCTCATCGAGGCGTCGGAGGAGAGCGGCAGCCCCGACCTGCCGGCGCACATCGACGCGCTGGCCGAGCGTCTCGGCGCCATCGACCTCGTCGTGTGCCTCGACTCGGGCTGCTCGGACTACGACCGGCTGTGGGTGACGACGTCGCTGCGCGGCCTCGTCGGGTTCGACCTGCGCGTCGACGTGCTGACCGAGGGCGTGCACTCGGGCGCCAGCGGCCTGGTGCCGTCGTCGTTCCGCTTGCTGCGCCAGCTGCTGTCGCGCATCGAGGACGAGGACACCGGCCGCGTCCTGCTGCCCGGGTTGCACGTGGACATCCCGCCCGAGCGCGTGGAGCAGGCCAAGGCGGCGGCCGCCGCGCTGGGCGACGAGATCCAGGGCGAGTATCCCTTCGCCGGCGGCACCCAGCCGATGACCGACGACCCCACCGAGCAGATCCTCGCCACCACGTGGCGGCCGGCGCTGTCGGTCACCGGGCTCGAGGGGGCGCCGCGCCCGCAGGACGCCGGGAACGTGCTGCGCCCGTACACGACGGCCAAGCTCTCGATGCGGCTGCCACCGACCTGCGACGAGCACCGTGCCCTCGAGCTCCTGACCGAGGCGCTGACCACCGACCCGCCCAGCGGCGCCGTGGTCACGGTGTCCGGGCGTGAGGCGGGGCCGGGCTGGGACGCGCCGGCGACGGCGACCTGGCTCGCGGGTGCCGTCGAGGAGGCGTCGCTGGCCGCCTTCGGCGAGCCGCCCGGGGCGCTCGGCATCGGCGGGAGCATCCCGTTCATGGCGATGCTGGGGGAGCGGTTCCCGGATGCCCAGTTCCTCGTCACCGGGGTCATGGGTCCCGGCTCGAACGCCCATGGGCCCAACGAGTTCCTCGACCTGCCCACCGCCCGCCGGGTGACCGCCTGCGTGGCCGCCGTGCTCGACGCCCACGCCCGCCGCTGAGCCCCGACTCATGTCGGACCCGGAACCGGACGATGATGTCCGGGTGGAGGACACCCCCCGGTCCCGGTTGACGGTCGCGCTCGCGACCGTGGCGATCGTGGCCACGCTCGCGCTGCTCGTCGCCGGCTTCGTGCTGGCGCCGGCGAGCGAGACGCACGAGGCCGAGGAAGCCTCCCTGGTCACCTCCGAGGAGCTCGACCACGGCCACGACGCGACGGCGTCGGCGTCGACGTCGGCGCCCACCTCGGCACCGACGGACCACGACGCGGCCCACGAGCAGGACCAGCGCACGCCGGCGGCCGCATCCACGCCCGAGACGACGGCCGGGCACGGACACGTCGAGTCGGCCGTCGCCGCGTCCGCACCCGCACCGGCGCCGGCGGTCCACGAGCACGAGGTCGCGGTCACCGTCCCGATGACGCCGGTGACGCCGGCGGCGCCGGTCACCACGGCGCCCGTCCACCAGCACGAGGCGGCTCCGACCGCGTCGCCGGGCCCCATCGTGACCATCGACGACAGCCGCCTCACCGCCGCGCAGCAGGCGGCGGCTCGCTCGCTGCTCGACTCCACCCGTGCCGCGATGGCGGCCTTCCCGGACGAGGCGGCGGTGGTGGCCGCCGGCTACCAGTCGATCGGTGATTCCATCACCGGGTTCGAGCACTTCGTGCACGCCGAGTACCTCGGGGACGGCGTGGACCTCGATCCGGCGCGCATCGAGTCGATCGTCCTGCGCGTCAGCGGCGGCACCAAGACCGTCGTGTCCGCCATGTTCGTCCTCGGCCCCACGGCGACGATGGCCGACGTCCCCGACATCGCGGGCGAGCTCACGACCTGGCACGACCACCAGAACCTGTGCTGGGACGGCCTCCGGGTCGTCGCCGTCACGCGGTCAGACGGAAGCTGCCCCCGGGGCGTGTTCCGCGCCACGCCGCCCATGCTCCACGTCTGGCTCACCGACCAGCCGTGTGGCCCGTTCTCGGGCATCGAAGGCGTCCACGGCGGCGGCTGCGGCTCGCACTAGGACGCGGGCTGCAGCTCGAGGTCCATGTGCCGGACCCGCTCGGCGATCTGCCGGAGCAGCGCGATGCGCACCGCGTGGCTGGTCTCGATGAGCGCCCGCAGCGCGGGTGCCGAGATGGCCAGCAGCGTGACGTCGGTGGCGGCGACCACGTCGGCCGATCGGGGCCGCCCGTCGATGACGCCGAGCTCGCCGGCGAACTCGCCGCGGTGCAGCGAGCAGACGGTGGTGCCGCCGATGACGACGTCCACGGTCCCGTCGATCACCACGTAGGTCTCGAGGGCACGCCGGTCGGCGCGCAGGAGCACCCGGCCGGCCTGGGCGGTGACGATGTCGGCCGCCGCGGCCAGGTCACGAAGCTCCCGGTTGCTGGCACCCGTGAACGGCGGGAGCGAGCGGAGCAGGTCGATCTTCTCGTCGTGGTGGCGCAGGGTCATGTCGGCACCGTACGCCTGACAGTTGGAAAAGCCAAGTGTGCACTTGGTCACATGAAGTGATCGCTTGGTCGATGCGCTACGCTCCGATCCGTGCGCTCGTACAACCAGTGGTGCTCCCTGGCCAAGGCGCTCGACGTCGTCGGTGAGCGGTGGTCGCTCCTCGTCGTGCGCGAGCTGCTCGAGGGCCCCCGGCGCTACACCGACCTGCGCGAGGGCATCCCCGGCATCTCCACCGACGTCCTCGCGGCGCGGCTCAAGGACCTGGAGGACGACGGCATCATCGAGCGCCGGACGCTGCCGCCACCGGCGGCATCGAAGGTCTACGAGCTCACCGAGCTCGGCCTCGGCCTCGGTCCCGCGGTCGCCGCGCTGTCGAAGTGGGGTTCGCGACTGCTCGGACCCAAGACCGACGACGAGGCGTTCCGTCCCCACTGGCTCGTCCTCGGCCTGCGCGGGATGCTGCGCGCCGACCGCGCCGCCGACGTCTCGCTCGACGTCGACTTCGACCTCCTCAGCGGCGACACCGTGCGGGTGCGCGTCGACGGCGGTCGGCTCGTCCACGTGCCCGAGCCGGAGACGCCGGCGCAGGTCCTCGTCCATGCCGACCTGTCGACGCTCGCCGCCGTGGCCGACGGCTCCCTGCCCGTCGCCGCCGCCACCGCCGACGGCCGCTTCGCCATCGAGGGCGAGGCCGACGTCGTCGCCGCCTTCCAGCGGCTCTTCCCGCAGCCGAAGCCGGAGTCGGTCCGGGCCTAGCTGGCGACGGAGTAGGCGCCGACGGCACCCGACTGGCAGGTGTTGAGCCGGTTGTCCTTCCACTCCTCGAACGGCTTCGAGAACCAGGTGCCGTCGCTGCACGCGAACCCCGGGTGCATCTCGGCGAACACGCCGCCGTAGTCCTCCATGTCGTCCCAACCGGGGACGGTCCACACGTGGATCATCCAGTTGGAGTCCATGAGGTTGCCGCCGACGGTGTCGCACTGCGCCTGGGTGGCGCCGAAGTCGGGACCGAACGGGAAGTCGAGGAAGCCGTCTGCTGCTGGCACCGCGCACAGGTTCTCGTGGTAGTGCCAGCCATCGTTGCGCCCGGGGAAGCCGGCCGGCTCCTCGGTCGTCGCCGCGTAGTACATGAAGCCGCCCAGCTCGGCGTCGGCGTCGGTGCCGAGGTACAGGAGGCTGAGGGGATGGCGAAGGTCGACGTCGTCCATCACGCCGTCGGGGTTGAGGTAGCCCTCGCCGTCGAACTTGATCATGTGCACGCCGAGGCCGGGCACGTACGGGCCGGCGCGCCGGTACCCCGCATCGACGGCGTCCTGCAGCGTCGGGAACTCGGCCGCCAGCTCGCGCGTGATGTCGAGCTGACGGTCGAGCTCGGCCTGGGTCACCGGGTCGAGAGTCGTCTGCACGATGTCGTGGGCGTGGCCGTTCATGAACGTGCCGAAGCCGCGCTCCTGGA
The DNA here is from genome assembly GCA_036275955.1 of Acidimicrobiales bacterium. GTDB lineage: Bacteria > Actinomycetota > Acidimicrobiia > Acidimicrobiales > CADCSY01 > DATLFP01. Next base: position 20,441 of record DASUCO010000052.1, on the reverse strand, counting down.
GCGCCGCCAGCGCCGGCGTCGCGGCGGCATGGCCGTCGTCGTGCGCGGTGCCGCCGTGGCTGCGCGCGTCCGGTGACGCCAGCGCGGCTGACGCCGCCACGACGGCGAGTACCGGGATGCCGAAGGTCATGGCGCGCGCCGCGAGGCGAGAGCCGGACGGGCGCAGCAGCAGGAGGCGTGCCGCCAGGAGCAGCGTGGCGACCTCGAGGGCAACGGTCGTGAGGTCGACGATCGTCATCGACTCGGCCTCGCCCTCGTGCGCACCGAAGGGCAGCCCCGAAGTCCGGCTGACGGCCCACGTCCCGATGAGTGCGACGTTCAGGGCGATCGTGCCGAGCCACACCCGTCGACCGGGGCGGGCGAGGGCGAACCAGGCCACCGCCAGCTGGAGCCAGGTCGCACCGATCATCCCGCCGCCGACGATGGCATCCTCGGCGAGGTGGCCGGGGCCCATCGCCACGTGGATCAGCGCCGCCGCCGCCGACACCGCAGCCAGCGCCGTGCGCGCCGGTCGGTCGTTCCCACGGTCGACGTCGTCCGCCACGACGGTGTCGGTGACCGGCTCGTCGAGCCGGTCGAGGACGTCGGTCATCGGTTCCCCCTGGTGCGATGCGGTGGTGCGAGTGCGGTGGCCGCGGCGAGCGTACGCGGAATCTTGCTAAGACAACCGTCATGAAGATCGATCCGGACGCCGCCGGTCTCGACGCCTCCCGGCTGGAGCGCATCACCGACCACCTCAACGAGCGCTACATCGAGCCGCAGAAGATCGCCGGGTGCCAGGTGGCGGTCACCCGCCACGGCGCCATCGGCTACTTCCGGTCGTTCGGGTCGATGGATCTCGAGCGTGGCAAGCCCATGGCCGACGACGCCATCTTCCGCATCTACTCGATGACCAAGCCGATCATCGGCGTGGCGCTGATGACGCTGTACGAGAAGGGCGTCTTCCAGCTGGACGACCCCGTCTCCCGGTGGATCCCGGAGTGGAAGGACCTCCGCGTCAAGGACGGCTCGGGCGGCACCGTCAAGCCCAACCGACCCATGACCGTGCGCGACACGCTCATGCACATGACCGGCCTCGGCTGGGGCGTCGACGAGCTGAACATGGACCGGTTCCTCGAAGCCATGGTGGCCCTGCGCGGCGGGCGCGACGGGACGCTCGAGACGATGGTGACCAACCTGGCGTCGCTGCCGCTGGAGTTCCACCCCGGCGAGCGCTGGCTCTACGGCGTGTCGACCGACATCGTCGGCCACCTGGTGCAGCTGATGTCCGGCCGCCCGCTCGACGACTACCTGCGCACGGAGATCTTCGAGCCGCTGCAGATGCGCGACACCGGCTTCAGCGTCCCCGACAGCGAGATCGAGCGATTCGCCGCGAACTACGGGCGCACGCGCCACAAGACGTTGAAGTGCATCGACGACCCCGAGACGAGCGCCTACCGCAAGCAGCCGAAGTTCCTGTCCGGCGGCGGTGGCCTGGTGTCGACCACCGAGGACTACGTGCGGTTCTGTCAGATGCTCGTGAACGGCGGCGAGCTCGACGGCCAGCGCGTGCTCGGGCGCAAGACCATCGACCTGATGCGCACCAACCACCTGCCGGGTGGGGGCCAGCTGCGCGACTTCGCCGTCGAGGGCGGCTACGGCGAGACCGGCTTCGACGGCATCGGCTTCGGCTTGACGATGGCCGTCGGTCTCGGTGAGGCGGCGACGCAGACCATCGGCGCTGCCGGCGACTACTACTGGGGCGGCGCGGCGTCGACGATCTTCTGGGTCGACCCGAACGAGGACCTCGCCGTCGTGTTCATGACCCAGCTGATGCCGTCGGGCACGTTCAACTTCCGCGGCCAGCTGCGGTCGCTCGTCTATCCGTCAATCGTCGATTAGTAGGAGATCCATGGCAGTCGAGAAGTTCCGCGTGGAGTCGAGCCACATCATGATGTTCGCCCGAAGCATCGGGGATCCGAACCCGGTGTTCGACTGCACCGTCACTGATCCGAGCGAGATGGTCGCGCCGCCGACGTTCGCCCAGGCGAGCGCGCAGTTCGACCCCGACTACTTCCTGCGTCCGAAGGTCGGCGCCGACGGGTGGTTCGGCTCGGGCAAGGAGCCCTCGGGCGCCAAGCGCTCCGGGGGCGGTGGGGGAGGGGGCGGTGGCGGCGGTGGCGGTCTCCACGCCGAGCAGCACTTCGAGATCCACCGCCCGCTGCGTCCGGGCGACGTGCTCACCGCGACGAGCGGCCAGGGCAAGACGTGGGAGAAGGAGGGCAAGCGCGGCGGCAAGCTGCTGTTCTCCGAGAACGTGACCGAGTATCGCGATCAGAACGGCGAGCTGGTCGTCACCGCTCGCGGCGTCGGTGTGCGCACCGAGAAGGTGGTGGAGCAGTCATGAGCATCGAAGCCGGTCACACCGTCGAGACCGTCCTCGTCGAGGACCTCAAGCGCACCACGATCGTCCAGTACGCCGGCGCGTCCGGCGACTACAACCCGCTGCACAGCGACGAGGTGTTCACGACCAAGGTCGCCGGCTACCCGTCCGTGTTCGCCCACGGGATGCTGACCATGGGCATGACCGGCCGGCTCGTCACCGATCTCGTCGGCGCCGAGAACGTGACGTCGTTTGGCGGCCGGTTCACGTCGCAGGTGTTCCCGGGCGACACGCTCACCGGCAAGCTCGTCGTCGACTCGGTCGACGGGGGCGTGGCGAAGATGACGGTGACGACGTCCAACCAGGACGGCGTCGTCGTTTTCTCGGGTCAGGCCACCGGCAAGATCTAGACCATCGTCTGGCCGGCGCTGACGTTCAGCGCCTCGCCGGTGACGCCGGACGCGTCGTCGGACAGCAGCCAGCAGATGGCCGCGGCGATCTCCTCGGGCGGCTGCAGCCGCCCGAGGGGGATGTCGCGCAGGACCAGCTCCTTCATGGCGCCCTCCATCGCGCCGCCCGGGTTGATGAGCTCGGTGTCGACGGTGCCGGGGCACACGGCGTTGACGTGGATGCCGGCCGAACCGAGCTCGGTGGCCATCGTCTGCGTCAGCAGGATCACGCCCGCCTTGGCCGCGCAGTAGGCGCCGAGCATGGGGAAGCCGCGCTTGCCGGCCTGGCTCGACACGTTGCAGATGCGCCCGGGCACGCCAGCGTCGACCATGCGCTGGGCGCACGCCTTGGACACCATCCAGGTGCCGACCAGGTTCACGTCGAGCACCTTGCGGAACTCGGACACGGGGACGTTCAGCAGCGGCCCCAGGCCGAACCCGATGCCGCTGCCGCCGGCCACGTTGGCGACGAGCGTGATCGTGCCCAGCGCGTCGGTCGCCGCCTGCACGGCCGCCTCGACCTGCTCCTCGTCGGACACGTCCGCCCGCACCGCGACGGCCTTGCGGCCGAGTGCGGTGATCTCGGCCACGACGCCGTCGAGGTCGTCGCCCGACGCGGTGCCGTGCATCGGCGCCTCCTCGTAGGGACGGGCGATGTCGAGGCAGGCGACGTCGTGGCCGTCGCGGGCGAGACGGAGTGCGGTGGCGCGGCCGATGCTGCGAGGGCGCGCCGCGCCGGTGACCAGGGCGACAGACATGCCCGGAACCTAGGCCAGTGACGCGAGCTGCACCGCAAGCACGGCGCCGATGCACACGAAGCAGAAGACGTGATCGCGCAGGATCGTCTTGGCCTCCGCGCGCGTGCTGAGCGCCTTGGCCATCCGCACGACCTTCCGCGACAGGACGATCGGTGGCAGCGCCAGCACGAGCGACGCGATCGGTGCCCACGCCGGCACCGAGTCGCCGGCGAGCTCGGCCACGATGGACGCGAGCAGGCAGACCATGGCGACGAGCACGAGGCGGTTCATCGGGAAGGCGTCGGTCGTCACCCGGCGGTAGTAGCGCTGGATGGTCCCGAGGTCGTCGTCGCTCACGTCGCCGCGGGCGAGGACGTCGTGCATGAGGTCGAACCACAGCACGGCGAGGAGGAACCCGGCAGACGCCGTGGCGAAGGCCTGCATCCGGCGACGGTACTGCATGGAAAAGTCAGGAAAATCAGGCGGAATCGCTTGCCCGGCGATGTCCGTTTGGATACGATACGAACACATGTTCGGTACGGGAGACGCTCTCACCAACCAGCTCCGAGAGCTCGAGTCCCGCCAACGAGCGCTGGACGCGGAGCGCGCCGAGCTGCTTGCCGAGTGGGTCCGCAGTGAGGCGTGGGCGAACGACGGCTCGGCCACGCCAGCGGGCCGCCTTGCGAGGGAGACGGCGATCGCCGGCAGAGAGGCACGCGAGCGCGTCAAGGTCGCCGGGCTGCTGGCGACGTCGATGCCCCTGACGCGAGCGGTCTGCGAGGAGCTCGGGTGGCCGAAGGTCCGCCTGCTGGCCAACGCCATCGACGCTCGCACGGCTGAGGCGTTCGCCGCGCACGAGGAGATCCTCATCAAGGACGCCCGTCGGCTCTCGGTGGACCAGCTGGTCATCCTGCTGGCGCACTGGCGGCGGCTCGTCGATCACGACGGCGCCAACGCGGATGCTGATGCGAAGCACGAGGACGACTACCTGCAGATCGCTGAGTCGTTCGACGGGGTCGGGTTCGTCAAGGGGCGCTTCGGCGCCGAGGCGACGGCCGTCATCCGCTCCGTGCTGAACGCCATCGCCGACGAGCTCCATCGCGCCGAGCGGCGCGAGCAGGTCGAGGCGAAGCTGCGGGGCGAGGAACCGGCACCGATGCGGACGTCGTCCGAGCGAGCCGCGGCTGCCGCGGTCGAGATGGCGAAGCGTGCCGCGGCGGTGACGGCGGCCGTCGCCGACGGCGTCCCCGTGGTGCCGGCGCGACCGCTCGTCCTGGTGACGATCGACGCCGACCTCGTCGGCGAGTCCATCCGCATCGTGCGAGCCCGCCTCGCCAGCGGCGCGCCCCTTCCGCTGGCCGACGCCGAGCGCCTCGCGTGCGATGCCGCCGTGGCTCGCGTCGTGGTCAAGGACGGCGTCGTGCCGCTGGAGCTCGGTCGCACCGTGCGCTCGCCGAGCGAAGGCCAGCGCCGTGCGCTGAGCGCCATCTGGTCGACGTGCGCCCATCCCTCGTGCGACCGGCCCTTCGCCTGGTGCGAGCTGCACCACGTCCACCACTGGGAGCGTGGCGGGCGGACCGACGTCGGCTGGCTCCTCCCGCTGTGCAGCACGCACCACCACCTCCACCACAAGGGCATGTTCGAGATCGAGCGAAGACCCGACGACACCTTCTTCTTCCGCCGAGCCGACGGCACGCCCATCGGCGCTGCCAACCCGACGTTGAACCAGCTGCTCTGGTCGCTCCACGACCTCAGCCGGACCATCGCGGCCTGACACCGCAGCGGCGGTTCGACCACCATTGACGTCGTGGCGCGCCCACTGAGCGCTTGGGAGACGGCCATCGTCACCGTCTTGGCGAGCGTGCAGGCGCGCGGCGACGAGGCGGTGCGGGAGGCGATCCCGCGCCTGGTCGTCATCAGCGAGGCCGACGGCGACGATCGCTCCTTCGAGCTGCGAGATGGGCGGCGACTCGATGCACCAGCGTCGGACGCCCGACCGTTCTCGCGGGCTGACACGCCCGACGGCATGTTCAGCTATCGGCTGCTCGTGGACGCGCACGGCTGCCCACTTGAGGTCAGGGAGACGCGGGCACCAGGGGCACCGCGCGCGGCGCCCGATCCGGAGGAGCTGATCGTCGAGCCCGACGCGCTCCCGACGCGGTGGCGATGGGCGGCAGTAGCGGCCGTCGTCGCCGTTGCTGGCGTCGTCCTCGGTTGGTCGCTCTACAACGGCTACGGCCCGGACACGACCGGCAAGCAGACGTGCTCGGTCCAGGCGTCGATCGTCGAGAGCGACGAGGACCGTCAGGAGTGGTTCGCGGATCGCTGCGTCGACGCCGTGCCGACCGAAGGGCGATAGCGCGTGGATCATGCGGCGATGAGCGGCGAGACTGGAGGCCTGACCGATCCCAAGCCGACCTATCGCCTGGTGGCAGCCGTGCCGCGCTGCAACGTCGTGTGCGGGTGCGGGTGGTCGGCGTCGTTCGGCGTACGGGCCGACGCGATGGACGCGTTCGACGCACACGACCGACTCCACCGGGAGCAAGGCCCGAGCCCCGAGGCGTGATCAGCGCAGGAGCGCCCTGACGTCGTCGATGGTGTCGGCCTCGGCCGGCGTCTTGTCCTCGCGGTAGCGCTTGACGCGGGCGAAGCGGAGGGCGACGCCGCCGGCGTAGCGGGTCGAGCGCTGCACGCCGTCGAGTGCGATCTCGACGACCGTCTCGGGCCGCACGACGACCACGTGGCCGTCGTCGCTGACCTCTATGGCCTTGAAGTGCTCCGTCTGCCACGTGAGCAGTGCGTCGGTGAGCCCCTTGAACGTCTTGCCGACCATGACCGGCGGTCCGCCGTCGGGATCGCGGGCGCCGAGGTGCAGGTTCGACAGCCACCCCCGTCGCCGGCCGGAGCCCCACTCGACGCCGATGACGATGAGGTCGAGCGTGCGGACGGGCTTGACCTTGCGCCACGAGCTGCCGCGCCGCCCCGCCTCGTAGCGAGAGTCGGCCGCCTTCACCATCACGCCCTCGTGGCCGAGCGCCAGCGCGTCGTCGGCGAACGCCTTCGCGGCGTCGGGATCGTCGGTGACGAGGCGAGGGATGGCGAGCGGGCCGACCAGCGCGTCGAGGCGGGCGTGGCGCTCGGTGAGCGGCGCGTCGAGCAGATCCTCGCCGTCGACGTGGAGCACGTCGAAGAAGCGGGCTCCGAGCGACGCGCCGGCCACGCCGTCCTGGCGCCCGAACGACGACATCGTGTCCTGGAAGACGCCGGGCCGCGTCTCGTCCTCCAGCCACCCCATCGCCTCGCCGTCGAGCACGAACGAGCGCGCCGGCATGGCCAGGACGCCGGCGACGATCGACGGCAATCGGCTCGTCACCTCGTTGAGGTTGCGCGTGTAGAGCCGCACCTCGTCGCCGTCGCGGTGCACCTGGATGCGGGCCCCGTCCAGCTTCCACTCGACCGACGCCAGCCCCACCTCGCCGATCGCGGCCGCGACGTCGGGCGAGGTGGCCGCCAGCATCGGGAGCACCGGGCGCCCCACCTCGAGCCGGATGGCGGCCAGTCCTTCGGCGCCGTCGGCCAGCGCCACGCACGCGGTGCGGGCCAGGTCGCCGCTGAGCATCGCCGCCCGGCGCACGGGCGCCGCTGGCACGCCCGACGCCTTGGCGATGGCGTCGGCCATGACGCCCTCGAGCGCGCCCTGGCGCAGCTCGCCGGTGAGCAGCCGCCGCACGAACGACTGCTCGCCCTCGATGGCGCGCTCGAACAGGTCGGTCAGGATGCGCGTGCGCTCGGCGTTCGAGCCAGCGCCGGCACACGCGGCCAGCCGGTCGACGGCGACGTCGATGTCGAGCACGGCGAGCGACGGCGACGACGCCGGCGTCACCTCCAGGTCGTACAGCGTCCGCCAGCCGACGCCGATGCGACCCTGGCGCGGCGCGCCGGTGAGCATGGCCACCGCCGACTCCACCTCGTCGACGTCGAGCGTCGACAGCAGCGCGGCCAGCGCCGCGATCTTCTCGGTGCGCTTGCTGGTCGCCGCCACCGCGTCGGAGGTCGCGACGAGGTCGGCGAACAGCGTCACGGGGCGTACGACGACCGCGCCTGGATGCGCCACCCGTCGTCGGTCTGCACGACGACGTACACCGCCGGGTACACGCCGATCACCGAGCCATCGGGCCGGTAGCGGGTGAACTGCACGTCGAGGTGCACCTTGCCGGGCCCGGCGTGGATGAGGCGCTTGTGGTCCCACTTGCTGTGGTCCCAGCCCAGCCGCTCGCGGATCAGCGCCATGTTGGTCGTCATCTGCTCGGTGGCCTCGGCCAGGTCCTGCCAGATGCGGACCGTCCCGCTGGCGAGGCGCACGTGCGGGTAGGCGAGCGTGGCCGCGTGCCCGGCGGCGTCGAGCGCGTTGAAGGTGCGGAGGAACTCGTCCGCGATCTCGAATGCCGCGGCGACGTCGTCGTCCATGCCGCCATCATGGTCCGGTGGCGCATCCGCTGGACAACGTCGTGTGGCACGCGCTCACCGGCCCCCGCCAGGCGCTGGGCGAGGTGCGCGGGCTCGCCGGGCGATTCCATCCCGAGGTGTCGCCGTTCGGCGCCATCGCCGACCGCACGGATGCGGCGTGGTCGGACCTCGCCGGGCTCGTCGGCGCCGGTCACGTCACGTGCCTGTTCGGGTCCGGCGTCGCGCTGCCCGACGGCTGGGAGGAGCTGATGCGCGTGCCGTGCGGGCAGCTTGTGGCCGAGGACGTCACCACCGACGGCGAGTCCGAAGGCCTCGTGCCCCTCGGCCCCGACGACGTGCCGGAGATGCTCGAGCTGGTGGCGGCCACCAAACCCGGGCCGTTCTCGGTCCGGACGGTCGAGTTCGGCGGCTACGTCGGCCTGCGTGACGACGCCGGCACGCTGATCGCCATGGCCGGTGAGCGGCTGCGGTGCGATGGCTACACCGAGATCAGCGCCGTGTGCACCGCCGCCGACCAGCAGGGCAAGGGTCTCGGCACCCGCATGGTGCGGGCGCTGGTCGAGTCCATCCACGACCGCGGCGAGCAGGCGTTCCTCCACGTGGCCGACACGAACGAGAACGCGTACCGCCTCTACCTGGCGCTCGGCTTCCGCGAACGCTCCAAGCCGAGCGCGGTGGTGGTGCGAGTACCGTCCTGAGCGTGCCCATCGAGTTCCTCGGCATGGGGGCCACGAACGACGGCTCCGAGACGAACCGGCGAACGAACGGCAGCTTCGATCCGGAGTTCACGATCCGCCTCGCCCGGGCCCACGAGGAGCACGGCTGGGACCGCGTGCTCACCGCCTACGGGTCCGGCATGCCCGACCCCGCACAGGCGGCGGCGTGGATCGCCATGCACACCGACACGCTGCAGCTGCTGCTGGCGCACCGGCCGAACCTCTCCATCCCGACGTTCGCGGCGAAGACGTTCGCCACCCTCGACCACATCTCCAACGGCCGGCTGACGATCCACTTCATCACCGGCGGCAGCGACCACGAGCAGCGCCGCGAGGGCGACACGCTCGGGCACGACGAGCGGTACGCGCGCACCCACGAGTACATCCAGATCGTGAAGAAGGTGTGGACGAACACGAAGCCGTTCGACCACGAGGGCGAGCACTACTCGTTCCACGACTTCGTGGCCGACGTGTTCCCGGTGCAGCGCTACCCGCAGATCAGCTTCGGCGGCTCCAGCGACGCCGCGTACGAGGTCGGCGCCCGGGAGGCCGACATCTACTGCCTGTGGGGTGAGCCGCTGGAGGACACCGCCGAGCAGATCGAGCGCATCGAGAAGCTGTGCGCGTCGATCGGACGGCCGCGGCCGAAGATCCAGGTCGCGTTCCGACCCATCCTGGCGCCGACCGAGGATGCGGCGTGGGAGCGGGCGCACGACATCGTCGAGCGCATCCGCCAGCGGCAGCAGAAGAACCCGTGGATCCGCAAGGGGAGCGGCGGACCGGAGAACACCGGCAGCAAGCGCCTGGTGGAGATCGCCAAGCGCGGCGAGCGCTTCGACCGCTGCATGTTCACCGGCACGGCGCTGGCCACCGGCGGCTCGGGCAACTCGAACGCGCTGGTCGGCACGCCCGAGACCGTCGCCGCCGCGCTGCTCGACTACGTCGACCTCGGCGTCGACATCCTCTCGGCCCGGGGCTACGACACGCTGCAGGACACGATCGACTTCGGCCAGCACGTCATCCCCATCGTGCGCCAGGAGGTCGCCGCCCGCGACCTCGCACGTACGTGACGCTGGTCGCCGTCAGCGCCGGGGAGAGCGCGACGTCGAAGACGCTGCGACTGGTCGCCGGCGTCGTGGGCGAGCGGGGCGGCGAGGTCATCGACCTGTCGACGCTGTCGGCCGACGGCCTCCTCGGTCGTGCTGACGACCCGGCGGTGGCGGCCGCCGTCGAGCGGGCCGCGGCGGCCGACGTGCTCGTCGTGGCCACGCCGATCTACCGCGCCACCTACACCGGCGCGCTGAAGGCGTTCTTCGACCGGTTCCCGGCCGGCGCGCTGGCGGGCACTGCGGTCGTACTGGTGGCCACCGCCGGCATCGCCGATCACTTCCTGGCCCTCGACACCGGCGGCCGCGCGCTGATCGCCAGCCTCGACGGCTTCGTCGTGCCCAAGGTCGTCTACGCGGTCAGCGCCGACTTCGTCGACGGCGAGCCGGCGCCCGCGCTGCTCGAGGCGCTGCGCGACGCCATCGACCAGGCCGACGCGGTGGCGGACGCGATCCGGTGACGAGCACCGACGAGCTGCCGGTCTACGGGCTGGAGGACGACGCGCCTCCCGCGCCGGCACCACCGGTCGCGGATCCCCTGGCCGGCACGCCCAGGCAGCCGGTGCTGGTGCTGCCGTCGTCGCCGGCCTCGTTCTTCCGCCTCGTCCTGGCGCCGCCGGCCCAGGTGTGCGCGGCGCTCGCCGCCCGGCGCGAGATCGAGCACCGGCTGCGCATCGGTGCCGTCCACGACGACGGCGGTGGGGCGTGGTCGCTGGAGGCGTGGCTGCGCCGGCCCCTCACCCGCCGCTGGGTGCCGGTCGTGATCGTGCTCTGCCCCCACCTCGGCGACCGGTCGCGCATGACGCTCGATCCCGGACGTCGGGTGCGGGCGTCGCGGCGCTGGTTCCGCAGCGGGCACCGTGCGCTCGATCGTCTTGCTCGGGAGACGGCCACGGCGTCGCCCTGATGCGCCTCTCACGGCCGACGACCCCCCAGCTGGTCGCCCTCGTCATCGCCCTGTGCCTGCTGGCCGGCATCGTCGGCTGGCGAGTCGGCCGCGGCTTCCCGCCGTCGGCCGGTTCACCCGAGGTCGGCTTCGTGCACGACATGATCAGCCACCACGAGCAGGCCATCGTGATGAGCCAGATCGAGCTGGCCAACGGCACCGAGCGCGGCGTGCGCGTGTTCGCCGACGAGATCATGCGCTTCCAGAGCTACGAGATCGGGCTGCTGGAGCGCTTCCTCGAGGAGTGGGGGCACAGCCGCTACGACGTGCCCGACGACGCCATGGCGTGGATGGGCGACCCGGTCGCGCGCGACGCCATGCCGGGGCTGGCCGATGACGACGAGATGCAGTCCCTGCGCGACGCCGGGGGCGACACCGATGCCTGGTTCGTCGCGCTGATGGTCGACCACCACGCCGGCGGCGTGGCCATGATCGACGGCGTGCTCGACCACGCGTCGGGCGACCTGCTCGAGCTGGCCACGCGCATGCGCAAGGCCCAGGCGTCGGAGATCGGCGAGCTGCTGGCCGCCGCCGAGCGGGCCGGTCTCGACGTGCCGCCCGCCGGCGCCACGTGGGACGTCTACGGCGGCGACGGCGAGCACGCGCACGGGGGCTAGTCGGGTGGTCGCACGTACTCGAAGTGCGGGGGGTCGGGCGACACCCAGCGCCCGCCCCACGTGAAGCCCCACCGCTCCATGACCGCCACCACCTCGTCGATCGTGCCCTGATCGCTGGGGAACGGGAGCAGGTCGACGGCCGCACCCCACGCGTGACGAGACGGCTGGTCGGTGCCAGCGATGACGCGCGGGTTCCAGCAGCCTGCGGCACCGCGGTCGAGCGTGGTCAGCAGCCGGCGCGACTGCAGCTCCGCCAGCGCGCCGCGCAGCGCCGGCAGCAGGGCGCGGTGGCAGCGGGCGGCACCGAGGAGCGGCAGCTCCTCCACGACGAGGTTGGCCGACTCCCAGCTGGGGTCGATGGCCAGACGGCCGCCACCGGTCGGACGGGCGGCGAACTCGCCGAACACCTCCTTCAGCAGCGACTGGGGGAGCACGGCGTCGCCGTGGCGCAGCCACGGGGTCTCGCCGGGTCCGCGCACGCGCAGCCCCACGTCGGTGACCGCGCGCACGCGCGCCTCGGCCGCGGCCCGGTCGTCCGCGTAGGTAGCCAGCGCGTACCGCTCGGTGTCGATGCCCGTCGCCGCCGCGCTCACCATCGGCACCACCAGCTCGGCGGCACCGACGACGTGGTCGTCGACGACGCCGGCCACGCGCACGGTGCGGCCCCCGGCGAGCGTGAGCGTGGCGCCGGCACCGAGGCGGCGCAGCGACGCCGACGTCGAGCCCAGCAGGGCCTCGTCCGGTTGCAGGCTGCACACCGCGGTGGCGTCGGCCAGCGGCGCCACCGCCGACCACGACGTGCAGTCGACGGCGAGCGCGTCCAGCGGGATCATGCGGCCGTCGGCCGGCGCGTCGACCACGGCGCCGTCAGCGTCGGCGCTCGACACCAGCTGCACGGTGTCGCCCAGCACCACCGTCACCGCCCCGAGCCCGGCGGCGGTGCGCAGGCGGTCGGCGAACCCGGACGGGAGGCCGCCCGGCACCCAGATCAGCAGGACGCCGTCCGCCGGCGTGGGCACGGTCGTCACGGTGAGAGCGGTGGGCTCGGCCGGCGGGAGCGCCGGCGTGTTGACGTCGTCGCGGCGCAGCGCGCTGGTGCCCACCACGCCGAGCGCCACGCCGGCGACCAGGGCCGCGGTGATCCCGACGCGCCTCATGACGCCACCAGACGATTGGCGAGACCGACCAGCTCGCCGAGGCCGATGGTCGTGGTGCGCAGCGACCACACCTGTCCGCCCTCCGCCCACTCGAGGTCGCCGCGGGCCGGGCTCCACCGGGCGTCGTGCCCGCGCACGACGACACCGACGGCGTCGGGATCGAGGGGCGGCGTCAGCGCCGAGCCCGGACGCGTCACGAGCGTGAGCAGCCGCTCACCGGGCCCGGTGAAGACGAGGCTCGCAGTGTCGCCGTCGAGCCGCGCCGCTGGCGGCGCGAACCCGGTGTCATCGGGCAGCACGAGGACGTCGAGGCGGGCGGCCACCTCGCCGATCGTGGCCGTCGAAGCCTCGTCCCACGTCGCCGGCACCCGGCGTCCGGTGACGCCGAGCGACGTGGCGACGCGCCGCAGCACGGCCGGCCCCACGCTGCCGGTCACGACGACGTCGACGTCGTCCCCGTGCACGGCGACGGCGTTGCCGCCCTCTGCCGCGTAGCCGACGCCGTCGCCGAGCCGCACCGGGCGCACGGCGCGTCCGACGTCGCCGAACAGGTGGGTGCCGGCCCACGCCGTGGTCGAGCGGACCTTGATCCAGGCCCGACCGTCGGTCCACGTCGCGATCGACACGTCGTCCATCGTGCCCGCCCGCCACGGCGCCATCCCGGACGGTAGCCACGACGGCGCCGGGCCCGTCGGCGCCCCGTCGCGGTACGACGAGCGGACGTCCGCCGGCGCCGGCTGCAGGCCGTCGACGGTGCGGGCGTCGTTGACCACCACGTCGGACAGGTGCGCCTCCAGCACGACGTCGCCGGCGTCAGCGCCGCCGCGGGCCGCGGCCCACCGGGCCCGGTCGGGGCCGGCGGCGGCGCGCACGATCACCGAGAGGGGGACGAGGTGGTCGCGGTCCAGCCACAGGTCGACCGGGTCGGTCGCGTGCACCTCGGACTCGGCGCCGAGCTGCAGACCGGTCAGCAGCGCGTCGACCTGGGCGGCGGTGACGCGCACGCCGATCGCCGGCCGACCGTCAAGGGTCCGGCTGCCGAGCGATGCTGGGCCGGCGGCGCCGGTGAACCCGGCGACCGGGAGGACGAGGTCGAGCGCCACCGGCGCGTCGCCGGCGAACGGCTCGCCGCCGTCGCCGACCGACAGGACGTGCTTGCCGACGCGCAGCTCGAGCGTCTCCGGGGCGCGGTATCGGAGCGTGCCGGTGCGGGTCTCGGTGGGGTCGGTGATCGTGAGCTGCGCCGACACCGATGCCACGTCGTGCTGGGCGGCCACCACCCGGGCCGGCAGCGAGGCGACGGCCACGTCGTCACCGCCGCTGGGCCACACGAACGCGGCGCCGAGCACGACGCCGGCGACGAGCGCGGCGGCCGTCGGCAGCCACCGGCGGGCCAGCGGTTGCGACGACACCGCCTCGAGCACCCGGGGCGCCACGTCGGGGGCGCCGTCGAGCACCTCGAACCGGAGCCGGCTGCGCAGCGACCGCACGCCGGCATCGAAGGACGAGCAGCCGGGGCAGCCGGCGACGTGCTCGTGGTCGACCTCGGCCGGCTCGCCGTCGGCGGCGGCCGACAGCGCGGCGCGGGTGCGTTCGCAGAGCAGGTCAGCCACCGGTCGCCTCCCCGGCCTGCATCCAGCGGACGAGCCGCTCGCGGGCGCGGTGCACGCGGCTCTTCAGCGTCCCCGCCGGCACCCCCAGGAGCGCGGCGCCGTCGACGTACGACAGGCCGAGCACCTCGACGACGAGGATCGCCTCGCGCAGGTCGCGGTCGAGCGCGGCGAGGGCGGCGTCGAGCTCGTGGCGCAGCTCGGGCGACGCGACGTGGGGTGATGCCGCCAGCTCCAGGCGCTCGCGCCGCGACCGCGACCGCAGCGCGTCGATGCCGGCGTTGCGCGCCACCTGGAACAGCCACGTCGTGAAGCGCGACCGGCCGTCGTAGGAGGCCAGCCGTCGATGCACGCGCACGAACGTCTCTTGCGTCACGTCCTCGGCCAGCTCGGCGTCGCCCAGCAGATGGCGGAGGAAGCGCCACACCGGCGCCTGGTACGTGCGCACCAGGTGCTCGAACGCGGCGAGGTCGCCGTTCCTCGCTGCCCGCACGACCGCCGGATCGGGGTCCTCCACGCGCACCCACTCTTCCAGTCGGTGATCAGCACGCGCACTGCATGACGGGCGCCCACGGGTCGGGTACGTCGATGCGCGGCATGCCGTCGGGGAGGGCGGCCGCCTGGAGGACGTCGCCGGTGCGCGGGTCGAGGGCGTAGATGGCCTCGTCACCCAGCGCCCACACCCGCTCGTCGCCGGGGTCGAGGTGGATGCCGAGGATGGTCGTGGGCGCCGACCACATCCGCTCGAAGGCGAGGTTCCGGTCGAGGACGGCCAGCGTGGTGCCGACGCCGGTGAGCAGGCGGCCGTCTCGTCCGAGGAGCGCCATGACGCGACCGGCCTGGGTGGGGTCGACGACGAGCTCGACGGTGCGGTCGACGGTGAGCGATGCCGTATCCAGCTCGGCCACGCCGGCCAGGGCGTCGACGACCACGACGCGGTCGTCCTCGGGTGACGCGGCGATGGCCAGCAGCTGCTCGGGAGAGGCGCCGATGGGCGCCGGCAGGTCGACGCAGTGGGCCCACTCCTCGTCGAGGTCGAGCACGTGCACGAAGGCGGTGCCGTCGTCGGTCGTGTACAGCGTGTAGAGCCGCGAGCCGTCGGCGTCCATCGCCTGCACGCGCGCCGTCCCTCGCATCGACTCCTGCAGGTGGCCGTCGACGCTGTAGACGGCGCCCACCTCGCCGGTGTCGAGGTCCAGCTTCCGGACGCGGTAGCGGTCGGGTGCCTCGGGCGGCACGTACTCGACGACGAAGAGCGACCGGCCCGACGTCGAGAACGCCTCGGGCTCGAAGTTGCCGTCCAGCTCGTAGGTGCGCGGCTCACCGCCATCGGTGGGCAGCACGGTCAGCGCCGTCGTCAGCCGACCGGCCGGGTGGTACGGATCGACGCGTGCGTCCTCGAACGGCAGCAGGCCGACGCGAGTGCCATCGGAGGAGGCGACCCGCACGGCGAGGTCGCCGTCGAGGTCGCGCTGCCACACCGACTCGCCCCGCCCGTCGACGGCGTGCACGAGGGTCCCCGTCGGCGTCAGGCGGGCCTGGAACACCCAGTTGCGGGAGCGCACGCCGTCCCGCACCCGAGTGAGCACCCGCCCGGCGTCGGTGTCGAGCAGGCTCACCCCCGACGGGTCGGGGATGCGCAGCACGTGCGCCGGCCGCGCCGCCTCGTGCAGGGGGGTGGCCGAGGTGAGGGCCTCACCTCGACCGCAGGCGGCGAGCAGGACGAGGAGCACGGGCAGCAGGCGGCGCACACCCGGTAGACGACTGCCGGTGCCCGATGGTTCACGGCGATCACGATGACTTCAGCGATGCGCGATCGTCGTACCTGCATGCCCACGATCACACCCAACCTCTGGTTCGACACACAGGCCCTCGAGGCGGCCGAGTTCTACTGCTCGGTCTTCCCGAACAGCGAGGTCAGGAACGTCACCCACTACACCGAGGCCGGGCCCCGCGAAGCGGGGATGGTGCTCACCGTCGACTTCGTCCTCGACGGCCAGCCGCTGACGGCGATCAACGGCGGTCCCGAGTTCACCTTCGACGAGGCCATCTCACTGCTCATCGAGTGCAAGGACCAGGCCGAGGTCGACCACTACTGGTCGGCGCTCACCGCCGGCGGTGAGGAGGTCCAGTGCGGCTGGCTCAAGGACCGCTACGGCCTCTCCTGGCAGGTCGTGCCCGAGGGCATGGCCGAGCTGTTCGACGACCCCGACCCCGCTCGCGCGGCGCGTGCGATGCGCGCCATGCTCGGCATGAAGAAGATCGACGTCGCGGCGATGCGCGCTGCGGCAGACGCCGCGTAGGTAGGGTCACCGAGAGGGTTGAGCGCGGCAGCCCCGTCCCGAACGACAAAGGGCGGAGATGCTCGACGTGCGATGCCAGTGCGAGGAGGACGCCCTCACGTTCACCCTTCGAGGTGAGGTGACGGACGAGACCGCACCTCTGCTCGACTCGCTGCTGCGAGCGGCCCTCACCGTCGACGTGCCCCTCGTCGTGGTCGACATCAGCGGCCTCACCGAGTTCGCGGCGTCTGGCCTCCCCGTGCTCGTCAGCCTGTCGCAGCGCTGTCGGAACGCAGGTCGCTCCCTGTCGATGCGGGGCCCGACCGATGGACCGTTCGGTCTCCTGCAGCTGGCCGTCGACTGACGCCCTACTCGGAGAGCGTGATCGCCTGCTTCGGGCATCGCAGGGCGGCGTCGCGCATGGCGTCCTCCCGCTCGGGCGGTGGCGAGGGGATGAGCACGTGGAGCACGTCGTCATCGTCCAGCTCGAACACGTCGGGCGCGATGCCGGTGCACACGCCGTGTGCCTCGCACCGGTCGAGGTCCACCGAGACGCGCATCAGCCGAGCTTGGCCGTCGGGGTGAACGACACGGGCAGGCGCTTCACGCCGGTGACGAGCGGCATCGACATCGGGTCGAGCAGCTCGGGAGCACCGACGGCGGTGATGTCGGGCACCCGCTCGAACAGCCGGCGGAACATGACCGACAGCTCGCGACGGGCCAGGTGGGCGCCGAGGCAGAAGTGGGGGCCGGGGCCGCCGAAGCCGAGGTGGTTGTTGGGCGAGCGGCGGACGTCGAAGCGGTCGGGGTCCTCGAACACCGACTCGTCGCGTGACGCGGCGCCGTAGAACATCACGACCTTCTCGCCCTGCTTCAGCTCCTTGCCCGACAGCACCGCATCCCGGGTGAGCGTGCGGCGCATGTAGACGACGGGCGCCGCGTAGCGCACGATCTCCTCGACCGCGGTGGGGGTGACGCCGTCGAGGTCGTCCTGCCACGTCTTGCGCTGGTCGGGGTTCTGGGTCAGGTAGTGCATGCCGTGGCTGAGCGCGGTGCGGGTGGTGTCGTTGCCGGCCACCGCCAGCAGGATGAAGAACGAGCCCAGCTCCTGGGGCGTCAGCACGTCGTCGTCGACCTCGGCGTTGATCAGCGCAGTGGTGAGGTCGTCGCCCGGGTTGGTGCGCTTGTGCTCGGCCAGCTCGTTGACCAGCTGCACGAGCGTCATGCCGGCGCCGATGATCTCGGTGATCGGATCGTCGCCCACGAACTCGGCATCGCCGCCACCGAGGATCTTGTTGGTGGCGTCGAGCACGGTCCGGTACTCGCTGCGGGGGATGCCCATCATGTCGCAGATGATCAGCAGCGGGAACGGCGCTGCGATGTCGGCGACGAAGTCGGTCTCGCCCTTCTCGCACATGTCGTCGATGACCTCGTCGGCGATGTGCGCGACGTCGTCCATGACCTTGGAGAGCTGCTTCGGCGTGAAGCGGCGGGACACGATGCCGCGCAGGCGGGCGTGCTTGGGGTCGTCCATGGTGATGAACGAGCCGAAGAACTCCGCCGCCTCCGGGGGCATGTCGGTGACCGACGTCGAGCCCTGGCCCGAGCAGTAGATCTCGGGGTTGCGGCTCACCTCGACCACGTCGTCGTAGCGCGTCAGCGCGTAGTAGCCGGGACCGACCGGGGTGCCGTCGAGCATCGGCTCCTCGAAGAACGCGATGGGTTGCTCGCGGCGCAGCGTGGCGAACGCCGCCTGCCGCCACTCGAGCGGCTTGGTCCAGAAGACCGGGTCGGTCAGGTTGATGTCGTCGACGCTGATCTCGTGCACGGTCACCCCCCGATCCTGCCAGGCGAGGCTCGGGCCCGGTGCCTAGCCTGACCGTCGATGACGGATGCGCTGACCCCGCGGCCCGAGCACAAGTTCACCTTCGGCCTGTGGACCGTCGGCTGGCAGGCCCGCGACCCCTTCGGCGACGCCACCCGCGAAGCGCTCGACCCGGCCGAGTCCATCGCCCGTCTGGCCGAGCTGGGTGCATACGGCATCACGTTCCACGACGACGACGTGATGTCGTTCCAGGCCAGCGACGACGACCGCGAGGCCGCGGTCAAGCGGCTGCGCACTGCGCTCGACGCCGCCGGCCTGGCGGTGCCGATGGTGACCACCAACCTGTTCACCCACCCGGTGTTCAAGGAGGGCGCGTTCACCGCCAACGACCGCGACGTGCGCCGGTTCGCGCTGCGCAAGACGATGCGCAACATGGCGCTCGCCGCCGAGCTCGGCGCGTCGACCTACGTGTTCTGGGGCGGGCGCGAGGGCTCCGAGGTCGACCTGGCCAAGGACCACCGCGCCGCGCTCGACCGCTACCGCGAGGCGATCGACCTCCTGGCCCAGCACTCGATCGACCAGGGCTACGGGCTGCGCTTCGCGCTGGAGCCCAAGCCCAACGAGCCCCGCGGCGACATCTACCTGCCGACCGTCGGCCACGCGCTGGCGTTCATCGCCTCCCTCGAGCACCACGAGATGGTGGGCCTCAACCCCGAGGTGGGCCACGAGCAGATGTCCAACCTCAGCTTCGTGCACGCCATCAGCCAGGCGCTGTGGCACGGGAAGCTGTTCCACATCGACCTCAACGGCCAGCACGGTCCCAAGTTCGACCAGGACCTGGTGTTCGGCCACGGCGACCTGCTCAGCGCGTTCGCGCTGGTCGACCTGCTCGAGCACGGCGGCTATGACGGGCCCCGGCACTTCGACTACAAGCCGCTGCGCACCGAGGCCATCGACGGCGTGTGGGCGTCGGCCGCCGCCAACATGCGCACCTACCTGCTGCTGAAGGAGCGCGCCGCCGCCTTCCGGGCCGATCCTGAGGTGCAGGCCGCACTCGCCGCGGCGGGCGTGCCCGACCTGCAGGTGCCCACCTTGGGCAACGGCGAGACGCTGGCCGGCCTGCTGGCCGATCCGGCCGCGTTCGAGACGTTCGACGCCGACGCGTCAGGTGCTCGCAGCCACGGCGCCACCGTCATCGACCAGCTCGCGCTCGAGCACCTGCTCGGCGCCCGGTAGCCCGTGCCGCTCGTCGCCGGCGTCGACTCGTCGACGACGGCGTGCAAGGTCGAGCTGCGCGACGCCGACACCGGCGAGCTGGTGGCGTCGGGCCGCGCCCCACATCCGCCGACGACGCCGCCGCGCAGCGAGCAGGACCCGCGGGCGTGGCGCCAGGCGCTCGACGACGCGCTCGGTCAGCTCGGCCGCCGGCCGGACGCCATCGCCATCGCCGGGCAGCAGCACGGTCTCGTCGTCACCGACGCCGCCGACGCCGTGCTGCGGCCGGCCAAGCTGTGGAACGACACCGAGTCAGCCGACGACGCCGACGAGCTGGTGGCCGCCCTCGGGGCGGAGCGCTGGGCGTCGGCGTGCGGCAGCGTGCCCGTGCCCGCGTTCACGATCACCAAGCTGCGCTGGCTGCGGCGCACCGAGCCGGACGTGTTCGCTCGCATCGCCCGCCTGTCGCTTCCGCACGACTGGCTCACGTCGCAGCTCACCGGCGCGCACACGACTGACCGCGGTGACGCCTCCGGCACCGGCTGGTGGTCACCGGGCGAGGAGCGCTACCGGCACGACCTGCTGGCGCTCGTCGACGAGCGTGCGTGGGACGACGCCGTGCCCCGCGTGCTCGGTCCCAACGAACAGGCGGGGGAGTGGGACGGCATCCCCGTCGGTCCCGGCACCGGCGACAACATGGCCGCCGCGCTCGGTCTCGGCCTGCGTCCCGGTGACCTGGCGCTGAGCCTCGGCACCAGCGGCACCGCCTACTGCGTGAGCGACGAGCCGACGGCCGACGAGACCGGCGCCGTCGCCGGCTTCGCCGACGCCACCGGCCGCTACCTCCCACTGGTGTGCACGCTGAACGCGACCAAGGTCACCGACGCCGTCGCCCGCCTGCTGGGCGTCGATGCCGAGGGCTTCGACGCGCTCGCGCTCGCCGGCCCCGCCA
>DASUCO010000051.1:0-9005 GCA_036275955.1 Acidimicrobiales bacterium | reverse complement strand
CCTGTGCCGCGAGACGGAGGCGTGCGACGCCCGACCCCAGAGCGCCGAGGAGGAGCTCATGGAGGTCGTCGAGGTGGCGCTGGACGACGTGCCGGCCATGATCGCCGACGGCCGCATCCGCGACGGCAAGACGATCATCGGTCTGCTGCTCGCCCGCGATCGCGTGGCCTGACGCTCGTTCTCGGGACCGGAACGCGCCACATCCGGCTCTCTGGGGTCCCGAGAACGCAGAATGGGGCGTGCTCGTCGGCGTGCCCACCGAGGTCAAGGACAGCGAAGCGCGCGTCGCGATGACGCCAGACGGCGTGCGCGAGCTCACCGCGCGCGGACACGACGTGCGGGTGCAGAGCGGCGCCGGGCTCGGCTCGTCGATCACCGATGCCGAGTACGTGGCCGCCGGCGCCACCATGGTCAGCGTCGAGGACGCGTGGGCGGCGCAGCTCGTCGTGAAGGTCAAGGAGCCGCAGCCATCGGAGTGGCAGCACCTGCGCGACGACCTGCTGCTCGCCACGTACCTGCACCTGGCCGCCTACCCCGAGGTGGCGAAGGCGCTGCTCGCCGCCGGCACCGACTCGGTGGCCTACGAGACGGTGCAGCTGGCCGACGGGTCGCTGCCACTGCTGGCGCCGATGAGCGAGGTGGCCGGCCGCATGGCGACGCAGGTCGGCGCCCACTGGCTCGAGCGCGAGAACGGCGGGCGCGGCGTCCTGCTCGGCGGCGCGCCCGGCGTGCGCCCCGGACGCGTCGTCGTCATCGGCGCCGGCAACGTCGGGTGGAACTCGGCGTGGATCGCCGCCGGCATGGAGGCCGAGGTCGTGCTGCTCGACAAGAACCTCGATCGACTGCGCTGGGTCGACCAGATCCACAAGGGCCGGATCATGACGCTGGCGTCGAACCGCGGCGCGGTGGAGCGCAGCGTGGCCGAGGCCGACCTCGTGGTCGGCGCCGTGCTCGTCGCCGGCGGGCGGGCGCCGGTCGTCGTCACCGAGGAGATGGTGCGGGGCATGCGACCGGGCTCGGTCATCGTCGACGTCGCCATCGACCAGGGGGGCTGCGTCGAGGGCATCCGGGAGACGACGCACAGCGAGCCGGTGTACGAGCGGCACGGCGTGCTGCACTACGCGGTCGGCAACATCCCCGGCGCGGTGCCACACACGTCGACGTACGCGCTGACGAACGCCACCCTGCCGTACATCGTGCAGCTGGCCGACGTGGGGCTGCAGGACGCCATGGCGAAGGACCCCGCCATCGCCCACGGCGTGAACACGCTCGACGGTCGCGTCGTGAACCCGGTCGTCGCCGCCGCCATCCCGTCGTGACCCGCGCCCTCCCGCTCGAGGCCGAGGAGCACCTGTCGTGGCTGGCCGCCGAGCGCGGACGCTCGGCCAACACGCTCGCCGCCTACCGCCGCGACCTGGCGCAGTATGTCGACTGGCTGGACGGCACCCCCCTCGATCGCGTGGCGCCGGCTGACCTCGAGCGCTACGTCGGCCACCTGCGGGCGACGGGCAAGGCGCCCGCCTCGATCGCCCGCGGGCTGGTGGCAGTGCGCGGCCTGCACCGGTTCCTGGCCGAGGAGGGCGAGACGGACCGTGACCCGGGGGCCGATGTCGCGTCGCCGCGCGTGCCCCGTGGCCTGCCCAAGGCGTTGACCGAGGACGAGGTGGCGACGCTCATCGGCGCCGTCACCGGGTGGGATCCGCGCGCTCGGCGCGACCGCGCCATCCTCGAGGTGCTCTACGGCACCGGCCTGCGCATCTCCGAGCTCGTGGGCCTCTCTCTCGGCGATCTCGATCTCGACGAGGGACTGGTGCGAGCGTTCGGCAAGGGCAGCAAGGAGCGGGTGGTGCCGCTCATGGGCATGTCGTTGCAGGCGATGCGCGAGTGGCTGGCGCCGTCCGGTCGTGGCGCGGTCGAACCCGCACGGTGGGCTCGTCGGGGCGACGCGGAGGCCGTCTTCCTGAACCTGCGCGGCGGCCGCCTGACCCGGCAGGGCGCGTGGGGGATCATCCGCCACCACGGCGACCGCGTCGGCCTTCGTGACCGGCTGACGCCGCACGTCCTGCGCCACTCGTGTGCGACCCATCTCCTCGACCACGGCGCCGACATCCGGGTCGTGCAGGAGCTGCTGGGCCACGCATCGATCTCGACGACGCAGGTGTACACGCTGGTCAGCCAGTCCCGGCTGCGAGAGGCGTACGAATCGGCCCATCCCCGCGCTTCGCGGCGGGAGTCGGCGAAGGGTTCGCTAGCCTGATGCGATGCCCAGCCAGGAGCTTCTCGCGCAGGTACGCGCCGCCCTCGAAGCGGAGCGCGCGGAGCTGACCACCCAGCTCGCCGAGAACGGCGACGTGCCGTTCGACGAGAACTTCGCCGACTCCGGTCAGGTGGCAGCCGAACAGGGCGAGCACCGCGCCATCGTCGGCCACATCCAGGACTCGCTTCGTGACGTCGAGGCGGCGCTGGCCAAGCTGGACGAGGGCACCTACGGGAAGTGCGAGGAGTGCGGCGAGGAGATCGCCGAGGCGCGGCTCGAGGCGATGCCGTCGGCGCGCTACTGCATCAAGCACGCCTGACCGGTGGGCGGCATCGACGTCGAGTGGGTCGAGGTCGCCTACCTCTTCGCGGCGATCGTGCCGTCGATCATCTTCCACGAGGTGTCCCACGGCGTCGTCGCCCTCTGGTTCGGTGACGACACCGCGCAGCGGGCCGGCCGGCTGACGCTGAACCCGATCAGGCACGTCGATCCCTTCGGCACCGTGATCCTGCCCCTGCTGCTGTCGCTCAGCGGGCTGGGCACGTTCGGCTACGCCAAGCCGGTCCCGGTCAACGTCCGTCGCCTGCGCCACCCGCGGCAGCACTCGCTGTACGTGTCGCTGGCCGGGCCGCTCACGAACATCATCCTGGCCGTCATCGGTGTCGTGGTGTTCCGGGTCACGCGACCGGACACCGTCTTCCTGGTCGACGGCATGCCGTACGACGTGCCGGTGATCGTGCGGTTCGCGTTCGTGCTCGGGTTCGTGAACACGCTGCTCGCGGTGTTCAACCTGCTGCCGATCCCGCCCCTCGACGGCTCGGCCATGATCGAGCGCGTGCTGCCCCACTCGTGGTGGCCCACGTGGCTGCGCTTCCGCCAGTACGGCTTCGGCGTCCTGCTGCTGCTCATCTTCGTGATCCCGGGCGCGCTCAACCGCGTGTTCGAGCCGGCCCTCGACCTGTGGTTCGACCTGCTGGCGTGATCCATCTCGCCAAGCGGTTCTTCGGCTCGCTCCGGCGGGGCGGACCGGCGGACGAGGCGTGGGCGCTGGCTCGACTCAACGACGGCGAGCGGGCGCTGTGGGTCCGGATGTCCGACGCCGACCGCCGGCACGCGGTGGGCGTGGCCCAGTCGGTGCCCGCTGACCTCGCCGTCGCCGCGCTGCTGCACGACGTGGGCAAGGTCGAGAGCGGCCTCGGCACGTTCGCCCGCGTCGGCGCCACGCTGCTCGGCGCCGTGCGCCGCGACTGGGGCGGTCGCCTCGGCGTGTACCTGCGGCACGACGCCATCGGCGCTGAGCTCCTCGCACAGGCGGGCAGCGCTCCGCTCACCGTCGCCTGGGCGCGCGAGCACCACCTGCCCGAGGACCGCTGGACCGTTCCCCTCGACGCCGGCCGCGCCCTCAAGGCCGCCGACGACGACTGACTTCGGCACTTTGGTGATGGGAGCGGGTCGAAAGCGACCCGCTCACATCACCAGAACCGTCAGAGGAGGCCGACTGCTCGCTTGGCCTTCGTCAGCGTGACCGACGCGTAGGACTGGGCCTTCGCGGCGCCGGCGGCGAGCGTGCGCTGCAGCTCGGCCGGGTCGCTCAGCAGCTCGGCGAAGCGGCTCTGCACCGGGCGGAGCAGGTCGATGACGGCGGCGGCGGCGTCGGCCTTGAGCGGCCCGTACTGGGTGTACTTGCCGGCGAGGGTCGCCGGGTCCTCGCCGATGGAGACGGCAAGGATCTCGAGCAGGTTGGACACGCCCGGCTTGGCCTCGCGATCGAAGCGGACCTCGGCGTCGTTGTCGGTGACGGCGCGCTTGAACTTGCGCTCGATGTCCTTGGGGTCGTCGAGCATCAGCACCGTGCCCTGGGGCGAGTCGACGGACTTCGACATCTTGTTGGTCGGCGTCTGCAGGTCCATGATGCGCGCCCCGATCTTCGGGATCACGCCTTCGGGCACCACGAACGTCTCGCCGTAGCGGGCGTTGAAGCGGATGGCGACGTCCCGCGTGAGCTCGATGTGCTGGCGCTGGTCGTCGCCGACCGGGACCTCGTCGGTGTCGTACAGGAGGATGTCCCCGGCCATCAGCGCCGGGTACGTGAAGAGGGACGCCGAGACGAACTCGCCTCGCGCCGACTTGTCCTTGAACTGGGTCATCCGACTCAGCTCGCCGAAGGCGGCGGTGCACTCCATCAGCCACGCCATCTCGGCGTGCTCGTGCACGTGGCTCTGGACGAAGATCGTCGACCGCTCGGGGTCGATGCCCACGGCCAGGTACAGCGCTGCCTGGCGCACGATCCGCTCCCGGAGCTCGGCCGGGTCCTGGGGGAGCGTGAGGGCGTGCAGGTCGACGATGCAGAAGTAGCTGGTGTCCTGGTCCTGGTTCAGGGCGAAGCGGCGCAGGGCGCCCAGATAGGCGCCCAGCGTCATCTCACCCGAGGGCTGGATGCCCGAGAAGACCCTGGCCATGGGGGCTTAGGCTAGGTGTCGCCGATGGTCCCCCCGGAGAATTACACTCCTGTCATGCAGAACGAGGTGGCTGAGCCCACCCTCGACGCCACCTCGCGGTGCCTGGTCCAGACGCCGGTCTTCGAGGGCCCGTTCGACCTCCTGCTGCACCTGATCCTGCGCGAGCAGCTCGACATCTACGAGATCTCGCTGTCGACCATCGTCGACGCGTACCTGGCCGAGCTGGACCGCATGACGAAGGCGGAGACGGCGCTCGACCTCGACGTCGCCACCGAGTTCCTCCTCATCGCAGCCACGCTCATCGAGCTCAAGGCCCGCCGCCTGCTGCCCGGTCGCGACGACATCGAGCTCGACGAGGAGCTGGCGCTGTGGGAGCAGCGCGACGTGCTGCTGGCCCGCCTGCTCGAGTGCAAGACGTTCAAGGATGCGGCCCGGGTCCTCACCCAGCTGTCCGACGACGCCGGTCGCTCGTTCCCGCGCCGTGCCGGACTCGACGAGCGGTTCCTCGACCTCACGCCCGACCTGCTGGCGAACGTCACGCCGGTCGACCTCAAGGCCGCGTTCCTGCGGGCCATGGCGCCCAAGCCGGTGCCGCGCGTGGATCTGTTCCACGTCACGAACATCAAGGCCAACGTCACCGACGCGGTGGCCGAGCTGCTCGACGAGCTGCCCCGCGCCGGGCGCATCACGTTCCGCCGGCTCACGGCGTCGCTCATGGACCGGCTCGAGGTCGTGGTGCGCTTCCTCGCCCTCCTCGAGCTGTTCAAGCAGGGCCTGGTCGACATCGCCCAGACGTCCGCGTTCGGCGACATCGACATCCTGTGGCTGGGGGAGGACGGCGCCGACGAGGCCCTCGCCCTGGCCTCCATCGACTCCTACGACGGGTGAGCGAGACCGCGTCCTGGACCGAGACGCATCGCGCCCTCGAGGCCATCCTGCTGGTGGCCGACGAGCCGGCCGAGCCGCAGCTGCTGGCCCAGCTGCTCGAGGTGTCGCCCGCTCGCGTGGAGGAGCTGTGTGCCGAGCTCGCAGCGCGCTACGTCACCGAGGAGCACGGCTTCGTGCTGGTGAAGGTGGCGGGTGGCTGGCGCTACCAGACGGCGCCTGATCTCGCCGCCTACGTCGAGCGGTTCGCGCTCGAGGGCCAGTCGGCGCGCATGTCGGCGGCCGCGCTGGAGACGCTCGCCATCGTGGCGTACAAGCAGCCGCTGTCGCGGGCGCAGATCGGCGCCATCCGCGGCGTGAACGTCGACGGCGTGATGCGCACGCTGCAGCACCGCGGGTACATCGAGGAGGTTGCCCGCGATCCGGGCCCCGGTCAGGCCGTGCTGTTCGGCACCACGCGCCTGTTCCTCGAGAAGCTCGGCCTCAGCTCGCTCGACGACCTGCCGCCGCTGGGCGAGTTCGTCCCGAGCGCCGAGGTGGTCGAGGCGCTGGAGCAGGGCCTTCGCATCACGCCGGACGCTGCGCTCGACGTCGATGTCGAAGGTGAGGCTGGCGAGTCCATCCCTTCCAGCAGGCCGCCGGATGCCCCTCCCGCCGTGGGATGACGAGCCGCCCGGCATCCAGGGCGACGGGCACACGGGAGACGGCGAGCGGCTGCAGAAGGTGCTGTCCCGCGCCGGACTCGGCAGCCGCCGGGTCTGCGACGACCTGATCGCCGCCGGCCGCGTCAGCGTCAACGGCGAGGTCGCCGTCCTCGGCCGACGGGTCGACGCCGAGAGCGACCGCGTCGAGGTCGACGGCGTGCCCATCGGGACGCGCGCCGGTCTCGTGCACTACCTGCTGAACAAGCCGCGCGGCGTGGTGACGAGCGCGGCCGATGCCCACGCCGAGCGGCTCGTGGTCGACCTGGTCCCGGCGGAGCCGCGCGTGTTCCCCGTGGGCCGGCTCGACGCCGACACCGAGGGCCTCCTGCTGCTGACCAACGACGGCGATCTCACCCACCGCCTCACGCACCCGTCCTTCGGCGTGGAGAAGGAGTACGTGGCCGAGGTGCAGGGAACGCCCACACCGGCCGAGGTGCGGCGCCTGCGCGAGGGGATCGACCTCGAAGACGGCAGGACGGCGCCGGCCAAGGCGGTGCTGACGCCGCCCAACGTCCTCACCATCACCATCCACGAGGGCCGCAACCGCCAGATCCGGCGCATGTGCGATGCCATCGGCCATCCGGTCCTGCGCCTGGTGCGCACGCGCATCGGTCCGATCACCGATCGGACGCTGAAGCCGGGCACGTGGCGGCCGCTGACGCTCGACGAGGTGCGAGCCCTCGAGAAGGCCGTGGCCGCGGGCACCCCCCGGTAGATTCGCCGACCGTGCCTGTTCGAGCCCTGCGCGGCGCCACCACCGTCGATCGCGACGAGCCCGAGCACATCACCGAGCGCGTGGTCGCCCTCCTGCAGGAGATGCTCGAGCGAAACGCCGTGCACCACGACGATCTGATCAGCATCCTGTTCACGGCGACGCCCGACATCCACTCCATGTATCCGCCGGCGGCGGCGCGCACGATCGGGTTGGGCGACGTGCCGCTCATCGGGGCCATGGAGATCGACGTGCCCACGGGAACGCAGCGCTGCATCCGGATCATGGCCCACCTCGAGACGACGAGGGCGAGGTCCGACATGCGCCACGTGTACCTGGAGGGTGCCAAGGGCCTTCGTGATGACCTCCCCGGCTAGGCGAGCCGCCGTCGTCGGCACCGGCCTGATCGGCGGGTCGATCGGCCTCGCCCTTCGTGAGCGGGGCTGGCACGTGACCGGCGCCGACGGGGACGCGACGCGTGCGGCGCGGGCCCTCGAGCTCGGCGCGCTCGACGCGGTGGGGGAGGACCCGGACGCCGAGATCACGTTCGTCGCCACGCCGGTCGGCTCCGTCGCGTCGGTCGCTCGCGACGTGCTGCGCCACGGCGGCGTCGTCACCGACGCCGGCAGCGTGAAGGCGTCGATCGTCGACGCCGTCGACGACCCACGGTTCGTCGGTGGCCACCCGATGGCCGGCAGCGAGCAGGAGGGCGTCGACGGTGCCCGCGCCGATCTGTTCCAGGGGGCGGTGTGGGTGCTGACACCGACGGCGGCCACCGACGACGCCGCCCACGCCCTCGTGCGCTCGGTGGTGTCGTCGCTGGGCGCCGAGGTGGTCGAGCTGCCACCCGAGCGCCACGACGCGCTGGTCGCCGTCGTCTCACACGTGCCGCACCTCACCGCTGCGACGTTGATGGTGCTCGCCGCCGAGGGAGCCGAGGAGCACCGGGCCATGCTGCGGCTGGCCGCCGGAGGCTTCCGCGACATGACGAGGATCGCATCGGGTCATCCCGGCATCTGGCCGGACATCTGCGTCGAGAACCGCGACGCCATCGTCACCGTTCTGGAGGAGCTGGAGACGACGCTCCGCAAGGTGCGGGAGGTGGTGGCCGCCGGAGACCGCGGCTCGCTGCTCGACATGCTCACCCGAGCGCGCGCCGCACGCGTGAACCTTCCGGCGCGCGTGGCGTCGATGGCCGACATGGTCGAGGTGCGAGTGCCGGTGCCCGACCGTGCCGGCGTGCTGGCGGAGGTCACGACGCTGGCCAGCGAGCTCGGCGTGAGCATCGCCGACTTCGAGATCGCCCACTCCAGCGAGGGCCAGGCCGGCGTGCTGCTCATCCTGGTGCCGGCCGACTCCGTCGAGCGCTTCACCGGCGGACTCATCGCCCGCGGATACCGGTCGTCGTGGCGGACGCTCGAGTAGTGCGGCCGCTGTCGCGTCCGCCCGACGTGACGGTGGCCCTCCCGGGGTCGAAGAGCATCACCAACCGCGCCCTCGTGTGCGCGGCGCTGGCGCGCCAGCCATCGACGCTGGTCGGCGCGCTCATCGCCGATGACACCGAGGCGATGATCACGTGCCTTCGGCGGTTGGGCACGCGCGTCGAGGTCGACGGCACCACGATCGCCGTGACCCGTCGGCGCTGGAGCGAGGCGGCCACGCTCGACGCCCGGCTGTCGGGCACCACGGCGCGCTTCCTGCTCCCGGTCGTCGCCACCGCCGCCGGCACCTACCGCATCGACGGTGCGCCGCCGCTGCAGGCGCGGCCGATGGGCCCAGCGCTGGACGCGCTGCGCAGCCTGGGCGCCCACGTCGTTGGCGACGGGCTGCCGGTGGACGTGCGGGGTCCGGTGCTCGGTGGCACCGTCGAGGTGCGGGGCGACGTCTCCAGCCAGTTCCTGTCGGGCCTGCTGCTGGCGGGCGCGGTGATGCCTCGTGGCCTGAAGATCGAGCTGACCACGCCGCTGGTGTCGAAGCCGTACGTGGAT
>DASUCO010000050.1:0-7387 GCA_036275955.1 Acidimicrobiales bacterium | reverse complement strand
GTCGTTGTTGCCGTAGTGGAACATCGTCGGGCAGTCGAGCTCGCCGACCTGGTCGAGCATGTCGTTGATGGCGGAGCCGTAGTAGGGGACCGACGCGTCGACCTTGCTCTGCGTGCCGGCCGCGAACGCCAGCGCGCCGCCGAGGCAGAAGCCGGTGGCGCCGACCTTGCCGGTGCACTCGGGCATCGCCTTCAGGTGCGCGTGCGTCGCCTTGATGTCATCGATCGCCTTGACGAGGTCGAGCTGCTGGACCATGGCGATGGCGTCGGCGAAGCCCGACTCGTCCTTGCGCTCGAACCGGGGCTCGATGCGCCAGAACATGTCCGGCGCGAGCGTCACGTAGCCCTCGCCGGCGAGCTTGTCGCACAGGCCGCGGATGTTGTCGTTGATGCCGAAGATCTCCTGGAACAGGAGCATCCCCGGCCCCGATCCCGACTCGGGCATCGCCAGGTAGGCGTCGAACTTGCCGTCGATGGTGACGTACGTCATGGCTGGCGACCGTAGAGGAACTGCTTCGCTGCTGCCGCCACGTGATCGGGGTCGTCGATCCACGGCGCGTGTCCGGCCCCTGGGAGGAGCTCGAGCGTGGCGCCGGGGATGCGGTCGACGAACGCTCGCGCCGTCACGGCGCCGCCCATCGGGTCGTCCTCGCCCCACAGGAACGCGATGGGGTTCGTGATCGAGCCGAGCAGCTCGTCGCCGTGGAGGATCGTCTCGTTGATGCCCTTGATCGGCGTGAGGATCGGCGGCAGCGATCGCAGCTCGTTGCGCATGGTGTCCGTGTCCCGCAGCACGGACCGGAACCACTCGATCTCCACCTGGCCGAAGCGTCCGCTCTCGATGGCGCTCTTCAGGCCGATGCCCTTCAGCATCGCCTTCACCATGCCGGCCGACGGCGGGATGGACAGCATGACCTGACCGAGGCCCGGCACCGTCGACAGGCGCATCGACATCGGCGTCTTCTCGATCGGCGCGCCGATGGGCCAGCCGATCATGAACGTGCGAGCGACCCGGTCCGGGTGCGCCGCCGCGGTGCGCAGGCCGATGTAGCCGCCGAACGAGGTGGCCACGACGGACGCGGTGTCGACCTCGAGCGCGTCGAGCACGTCGACGACGAGGGCGTCGGCGAACGTCGCCAGGCGCCCCACGTCGGCCAGCCGGTCGGCGATCGGCTCGCTCAACCCGCAGCCAGGCCGGTCGAGCAGGACGCAGCGGAACCCGTCCATCCGCGCCGCCAGCGACGCCCAGCTGGTGCCCGCGTTCGAGGCGCCGTGGACGAACACCACCGTGGGGCCCTCGCCCAGCTCCTGCACCCGGACCGTCGTGCCCGTGCGCTCGAGCCGCAGCCGCCGCTCGGTGGGCGTTGCGCCGACCGACGCCCACAGCGACCGCTCCGCTTGCCGGTAACGGGATTCGTTCACGGAGGGACCGTAGGTGCCCGGTACCGTTGCCCGCCGTGACCAGCCCCGTTCGCGTCGGTGTCCTCGGCTGCGGCAACGTCGGCGCCGCCCTCGTCGGGCTGCTGACCGACGAGGCCAAGGCGATCGAGGCGCGCACCGGCCTGCGGCTGGAGGTGGCCCGGGTGGCGGTGCGCAACGTCTCGAAGGAGCGACCCGTCCACCTGGCCGACGGCGTGTTCACGAACGACGCTGCCGCCGTCGTGCACGACCCGACGATCGACGTGGTCGTCGAGGTCATCGGCGGCATCGAGCCCGCCCGCACGCTGATCCTCGACGCGCTGAAGAACGGCAAGCCGGTGGTCACGGCGAACAAGGAGCTGCTGGCCAACGTGGGCAGCGATCTGTTCGCGGCGGCCGATGCGGCCGGGCGCGACCTGCTGTTCGAGGCGGCGGTCGCCGGCGGCATCCCCATCATCCGCCCCCTGCGGGAGTCGCTGGTGGGGGAGCGCATCCGCCGCATCATGGGGATCGTCAACGGCACGACCAACTACATCCTCACGAAGATGAGCGAGGACGGCGCCGCGTACGGCGATGCGCTGGCCGAGGCGCAGAGCCTCGGGTACGCCGAGCGTGACCCCACGGCCGACGTCGAGGGCTACGACGCGGGCGCCAAGGCGGCCATCCTGGCGTCGATCGCGTTCGGCGCGTCGGTGGTGGCCGGCGACGTGTACCACGAGGGCATCTCG
The DNA here is from genome assembly GCA_036275955.1 of Acidimicrobiales bacterium. Taxonomy (GTDB): domain Bacteria; phylum Actinomycetota; class Acidimicrobiia; order Acidimicrobiales; family CADCSY01; genus DATLFP01. The sequence continues at coordinate 5,241 of DASUCO010000050.1, read as the reverse complement.
GGCGTGACGGTCGACGACATCGCGTTCGCCCACCGACTCGGCTACGAGGTCAAGCTGCTGGCCATCGCCGACCAGGGCGACGACGGGCGCATCGCCGTGCGCGTGCACCCGGCGATGCTTCCGAAGGAGCATCCGCTGGCTTCCGTCCGCGACAGCTTCAACGCGGTGTTCATCGAAGGCGACGCCGTGGGCCAGCTCATGTTCTACGGCCGCGGCGCCGGTGGCCTGCCCACCGGCAGCGCGGTGCTGGGCGACCTCATCGACGCCGCCGTGAACCTGCGTCGCGGCGCACACGCGTCCGTCGGCAGCCTGCCGCGCGCGTCCATCCGGCCCATCGACGACGTGCGCTCGGAGTACTACCTGAACCTCGAGGTGGCCGACCGGCCCGGCGTGCTGCACGCGGTCTCCGGCGTGTTCGCCGAGCACGGCGTGTCCATCCGCTCCATGGAGCAGGAGGTCCTCGACGAGTCAGGCCAGGGCGAGGCGCGCATCGTGTTCATCACGCACGACGCGGCCGAGTCCTCGGTGCAGGCCACGCTCCACGACCTGCGCCAGCTCGACGTCGTCACCGCGGTGACGAGCGTCCTGCGCGTCGTCGGCGGCTGAGGTGCCGATGCAGTACGTGAGCACGCGGGGCGAAGCCCCCACGCTCACCTTCGACGAGGTGCTGCTGACGGGGCTGGCCCGCGACGGCGGCCTGTACATGCCCGTCGAGTGGCCGCAGCTGACGGCCGAGCAGCTGCGCCGCTTCCCCAGCCGCCCGTACGACGCGGTTGCGGTCGAGGTCATGTGGCCCTTCGTCGAGGGCACCATCGACCGCGGCACGTTCGAGTCGATCGTGTTCGACGCGTACTCGACGTTCACCCACCCCGAGGTGTGCCCGGTGCGGCCCCTTGGCGGCGGGGTGTGGCTGCTCGAGCTGTTCCACGGTCCGACGCTGTCGTTCAAGGACGTGGCGCTGCAGCTGGTCGGCCTGCTCTTCGAGCACGAGCTGCAGAAGCGGGGCGAGCACCTCACGATCGTGGGCGCCACGTCCGGCGACACCGGCTCGGCCGCCATCGAGGCGTGCCGCGACCGCGAGACGCTCGACGTGTTCATGCTCCATCCCGAAGGCCGGGTGTCGGAGGTGCAGCGACTGCAGATGACGTCGGTGCTGTCGAAGAACATCCACAACATCGCCATCGACGGCACGTTCGACGACTGCCAGGACCTGGTGAAGGCGATGTTCGCCGACTACGCCTTCCGCGACGAGCACCGGCTGTCGGCGGTCAACTCCATCAACTGGGGTCGGATCCTGGCCCAGGTCGTCTACTACGTGCGCACGGCGGCCGTGCTCGGTGCGCCGGACACGCCGGTGGCGTTCGCGGTGCCGACCGGCAACTTCGGCAACGTGTTCGCCGCCTGGGTGGCACGCCAGATGGGCGTGCCCATCAAGTCGCTCATCATCGGCAGCAACGAGAACGACATCCTCGCTCGCTTCCTGCAGACCGGCGTGATGGAGATGCACGAGGTCACGCCGACGACGAGCCCGGCCATGGACATCCAGGTGTCGAGCAACTTCGAGCGCCTGCTGTTCGAGCTGCTCGGCCGCGACGGCCAGGAGGTGGCGTCGCGCATGGAGCGCTTCCGGGCCGACGGCCGCATCGACCTGACCGACGTGCTCGACCAGATGCGGGAGACGTTCAGCGGGACCCGGATCGACGACGACGCCGTGCGCAAGATCATCGCAGCAACCCACAAGCGCTCCGACGTGATCGTCGACCCCCACACCGCGGTGGGACTGGGTGCGGCGGCGATGCTGCACCACGACACGTCAGTGCCCATCGTGTGCGTGGCGACGGCCCACCCCGCCAAGTTCCCCGACGCCGTCGAGGAGGCGATCGGCGAGCGTCCGGCGCTGCCCGAGCACCTGGCCGACCTGCTCGAGCGCGAGGAGCGGTGCGTGCGGCTGCCCAACGACCTGCAGGCGGTCGAGGCGTACATCGCTAGCGTCGAGTCGTGAACTACGTGGTGTGCGTACCCGACGGGTGCGCCGACGAGCCCATCCCCGAGCTCGGTGGTCGCACGCCCCTGGAGGCGGCGGCCATGCCCACGCTCGCGCGCCTCGCCGCGCGCGGCGAGGTCGGCCGCGCCGCGGTGATCCCCGAGGGCTACCCGCCGGGCAGCGACGTTGGGAACATGAGCATCCTCGGCTTCGACCCGGCGAGGTACCACACCGGCCGAGCCCCGATCGAGGCCGCCGCTCTGGGCATCGAGCTCGGCCCTGACCAGGTCGCGTACCGCTGCAACCTCGTGCGCGTCGAGAACGGCGTGATGGCCGACTTCGCGGGCGGCCACCCGTCGAGCGAGGACGCGGCCAAGGTCATCGCCGCCCTGCAGGAGCAGCTGGGCACCGACGAGATCGCGTTCCATCCCGGCGTGCAGTACCGCCACATCCTCGTGGCCCCGAAGAGCTGGGCCGACGCCGACTGCGCGCCGCCCCACGACCTGTCCGACAAGCCGGTCGTGCTGCCCACCGGCGCCAGCGCGCCGAAGCTCACCGCGCTGATGGACGCGTCGCGCGACATCGTCGGCGCCAGCGATCTCGCCGCCAACCAGATCTGGCTGTGGGGCCAAGGCGCACGGCCGGCCCTGCCGTCGTTCAAGGAGGCGCACGGCGTCGACGCCGGCCTCGTCACCGCCGTCGACCTCATCCGCGGCCTCGGTCGCCTCACCGACATGCGCGTCGTCGAGGTCGAGGGCGCCACGGGTTGGTACGACACGAGCTACGAGAACAAGCGCGACGCGGCGATCGACGCGCTGCGCGGCGACCTCGACCTGTTCCTCATCCACATCGAGGCCAGCGACGAGGCGGGTCACGCCGGCAACCTCGAGGAGAAGGTCAAGGCGCTCGAGGCGTGGGACAGCCGCGTGCTCACGCCGCTGGTCGACGCGCTGGACGCCATGGGCCCCTGGCGGATGCTGCTCATGCCCGACCACCCGACGCCGGTCGCACTGAAGACGCACACGATGGACCCGGTGCCGTGGGTCATCGTCGACAGCACGACCGACGGGCCGGGCGGCGTCTACAGCGAGGCCGGCACCGCCCACGTGGCGCCAGTGCCGGGGCACACCCTCATGTCTCGGCTCCTCGGTGGCTGAGGAGCAGACCACCGACTGGGGCTGCTACCGGCACCCGTACGAGGAGGCCGGGGTCAAGTGCACGCGCTGCGACCGACCCATCTGCCCCAAGTGCATGGTCACCGCACCGGTGGGGTTCCAGTGCCCCGAGTGCGTGAAGGGCGCGCCGCCGGTCCGTCGATACAGCGAGATGCGCTCGGTCTCCCGCGAGCAGATCGCGGTGACTGTGGCGCTCATCGCGGTGAACCTGCTCGTCTTCATCCCGTCACTGACGGGCGGCGCCGTCGCCGGGCGCGGCTCGAGCAACCAGCTGGCCGCCGACTACGCCCTCTACGGCCCCGCCGTCGCCGGCGGCGAGTGGTACCGCCTGATCACGGCCGGCTTCCTGCACTACGGCCTGATCCACATCGGCTTCAACATGTACATCCTGTACCAGCTCGGCCAGCAGCTCGAGGTGTCGCTCGGGCGCGTGCGGTTCGGGCTCCTGTACGTCACTGCGCTGCTGGGCGGGTCGGTCGGCGCGCTGCTCATCTCGCCGAACGCGCTCACCGCTGGCGCGTCGGGCGCGGTGTTCGGGCTGATGGGCGCGCTCGCCATGCAGCTGCGCGGCCGTGGCATCAACGTGCTGCAGACGAGCATCGGCAGCCTGCTGATCATGAACCTCGTCCTCACGTTCGCGATCAGCGGCATCTCCATCGGCGGGCACCTGGGTGGCCTGGCGGCCGGCGCGGCGGCCGGCTTCCTGCTCCAGCAGACCGAGGACTCGCCCGCCGTCGGTGCCGTCGCCGTCGGCGTCCTGGGGCTCCTGCTGTTCGGCGCCGGCATCGCCATCGCCTGACCCGACCGCTACACTGGTCGCGTCACCTCGGTCGTCTGACCAGGGCCGACGTCCCTTCCTCCCCCTCCCAGGGCCGCGCCAGCGCGCGAGCACGGAGGCGGAGCCACTCGTAGGAGAGGTCGCCACGTGAGCGAACCCGTACTCGAACGCTCGGTGCTCGAACGCAAGGAGCGCGACGAGCTGAAGACGATCGTCGAGGCGCTCGGCGCCAAGGCGCCGGCCCGGGCCAAGAAGGCCGACCTGGTCGACCTGATCCTGACGACTGCCGGCGTGGCGCCGGCACCGGCACCCAAGGCGGCGTCGGCGGCGAAGCCGGCGCCGGAGGCCGAGCCCGAGGCACCCGCGCCGGCGCCGGCCCCGACGGCCGCAGCGATCGAGGCCGCGGTCGAGGAGAACGGCGCCCGTGAGGACCGCCCCGAGCGCGACGATCGCCAGCGCGAGCAGCAGCCCCAGGGCGACCGAGCCCGCTGGGACGAGGACGGCGAGCCCGGCAACCGCCGTGGTCGGCGCCGCCGCGGACGCGACCGCGACAACCGCGGTGCCAACCCGCAGCAGGGCGGTCAGCCCGGCCAGCAGCAGGACAACCGACCCGACGAGCCGTTCACCGGCGACCCGATCGACGTCGAGGGCCTGCTCGACCTGCGGGCCGAGGGCTACGGCTTCCTGCGCACGAAGGGCTACCTGCCGAGCAAGGACGACGTGTACGTGTCGGTCAAGCAGGCGCGGCAGTTCGGCCTGCGCAGTGGCGACCACATCGCCGGCGCCATGCGCCCGGCCGGCCGCAACGAGAAGAACCCGGCGCTGCTCCGCATCGACCAGGTCAACGGCAAGGATCCCGACGCCGCCCGCTCCCGGCCGCGCTTCGAGGACCTCACGCCGCTGTTCCCCGACGAGAAGCTCAAGCTCGAGGGGCCGGGCGCGTCGCTCGTCGACATGACGGCGCGCATCGTCGACCTCATCGCACCGATCGGCAAGGGCCAGCGTGGCCTCATCGTGTCGCCGCCCAAGGCGGGCAAGACGACGGTCGTGAAGCAGATCGTGAAGTCGATCGAGGCCAACAACCCCGAGGTGCGGCTCATGGTGCTGCTCGTCGACGAGCGACCCGAGGAGGTCACCGACATGCGTCGGTCGACCAACGGCGAGGTCATCGCGTCGACCTTCGACCGCCCGGCCGAGGAGCACACCCAGCTGGCCGAGCTCACGATCGAGCGGGCCAAGCGACTCGTCGAGTACGGCGAGGACGTCGTGATCGTCCTCGACGGCATCACCCGCCTCGCCCGCGC
>DASUCO010000049.1:0-4883 GCA_036275955.1 Acidimicrobiales bacterium | reverse complement strand
TGCCCGGTGAGGCCGACGGCACCACCGCCTTCGAGCGCTCGCTGGCCGAGGACGTCAGCGCCCCGGCCACGCTCGCCGAGGCCCTGCACGTGGACGTCGACGACTGGCTGGCCGAGACCGAGCCCCTGCCGGAGCCCGAGCTCGTGGCCGCCGGACTGCGCCGCTGGTCGCCCAGCGACGACGACATCCTCCCGCCTCGCCGTCGCGGCCGGCGTCGCTAGCACCTACTTCTGGCGCTCGTACTTGTAGCCGAGCCCGCGGATCGTGACGATCCGGGTCGGGTGCGCGGGGTCGTCCTCGACCTTCGACCGCAGTCGCTTGACGTGCACGTCGAGGGTCTTGGTGTCGCCGACGTAGTCCGCGCCCCAGATGCGGCTGATGAGCGTGTCGCGCGTGAGGACCCGTCCGGCGTTGGCCAGGAGCAGCTCCAGCAGCTCGAACTCCTTCAGCGGCAGCGTGATCTGCTCGCCGCGGATCACGACCTCGTGGCGATCCGGGTCGAGCAGCACATCGCCCACCTCATAGGTGATCGCGTCGTCGTACGCGCCGACCATCGCCGCGCCGGTCGGGCTCGGCACCCGACGTAGGGCCGCCCGCATCCGGGCCACGAGCTCACGCATCCGGTAGGGCTTGGTCACGTAGTCGTCAGCGCCGACCTCGAGGCCCACCACGGTGTCGATCTCCGACGACTTGGCGGTGACCATGATGATCGGGACCGAGCTCTTGGCCCGGATCTGACGGCAGACGTCGACGCCCGAGATGCGAGGGATCATGAGGTCGAGGAGCACGAGGTCGGGCGCCTCCGCGTCGAACAGCTCGAGCGCCTCGGCACCGTCCCGAGCGACCTTGACCTCGAACCCCTCGCGCTGCAGCCCGACGACCAGGGCGTCGACGAACGACTCCTCGTCCTCGACGACGAGCACGGTCGTGGTGGGTGCGCTCATGACGCCACCTCCTCGCCGGCAGCGCCGATCGGCAGCTGCAGCGTGAACGTGGACCCGACACCCTCGGTCGATCGCACCCGGACATCTCCTCTGTGGTTGGTCGCGACGTGGCGCACGATGGCGAGACCGAGGCCGGTACCACCCGTCTCGCGGCTGCGAGCCCGATCGACTCGGTAGAAGCGCTCGAAGACCCGGTCGAGATCCGTCGAGGGGATGCCGACGCCGTGGTCCTCGACCTCGAGCTCGAGCCACGGGCCCGCCAGCTGGGAGCGCACGGTGACCCCGGATCCGGCATCGCTGTACTTGCAGGCGTTCTCCAGCAGGTTGGTCACGGCCGACACGAGCTGCCGCGGGTCCCCCAACACGACGTGACGGGGACCGACGGCCTCGGTGTCGATGGCGATGCGCTGGGAGTCGGCCAGCGGGAGCACGCGCTGCACGGCCTCGGTGACGACATCGGCGATCCGAACCGGCTCGCGCGGCGTCGCATCGTCCGACTCGATCCGCGTCAACGCCAGCAGGTCATCGATGATGCGACCGACGCGGATCGCCTCACCGGTCATCCGTGCCGCGAGCCGGCGAACGTCCTCGACGTCCTCGGCATCGACGATCGCCTCGGCCAGCACGCCGAGGGCGCCGACCGGCGTCTTGAGCTCGTGGCTGATGTTGGAGACGAAGTCGCGCCGCATCGCATCGAGCCGGCGACGCTCGGAGATGTCGTCGACGACGGCGACCGCGCCACCGTCGTCGAGCGGCGCGGCCGTCAGCGACAGCATGCGGCGAGGCGGGCCGAAGAGATCGAGCGTGCGGCGGCTCGGCGCGCCTCGTTCGAGGGCGCCACGCAGATCCTCGAGGATGGCCTGCTCGACGAGCGCCTCGGCGTGGCGAGCGCCGGCGAAGGCGTCGGCGGCCCGGTTGCGCAGGACCTCGCGACCCCCGGCGTCGCACAGGACCACGCCCTGGGGCACCTCGTCGAAGGCGGCGGTCAGCACCTGCGCGTCACGCATGGCGTCCGCCAAGCGCTGATCGAGCCCATCGATCACGGCGTCGCGACGCGCCACGTCGGCGGCGAGCGAGCTCGCCCGTCGCCACTGGAGGACGAGCGCGGCCAGCGCCGCGGCGGCGACGATGGCGGCGACGGCGGTCATCGCATCCGGTAGAGGTGGGACTCCACATGCTCGGCCACGGGAGCCGCAGCCGTCACCCGGATGCCGACGATGGAGGAGATGGCGGCATAGCCGTCGCGCACCAGCGCGGTGTCGCTGTCGTCAGGGAGCTTCTCGTCGTGCTCCCTGAGCTCCATCTGCAGACCCCCGTCGGGCGAGTCGACGAGCTGCGCCCGTACCGTGCCGAAGGGCGCCAACGTCGCCCAGCGCACGCCCTTGACGTCGGCGAGCGGCACGTTGGGGACGTTGAGGTTGAGCAGCGTCCTCGTGGGCTGGTCGACGAGCCACTCGAGCGCGCCGATCGCCAGCTCACCCGCCGTGTCCCAGTGGATCTCGTCACCGACGCCGATGCTGACGGCCAGACCGGAGACACCGAAGTTGCCCCCGGTCAGGACGGCGCCGACCGTTCCCGAGTGCAACGTCGCCCGGCCGGTGTTCGGGCCGGGGTTGATGCCCGACACCACGAGATCGGGCGGCGGGCCGAAGCCACCGAGACGGGCAGCCATCACGCAGAGCGCCGGCGGTCCCGTGACCATGTACGCGGGCACGCCGTCGAGACCGTCGAGCTCGACGGGCGCCACGTCGATCGAACCGTCGCTGGCGAAGGCGCCGAGGGCGGCGCCGAACCCTGTCATGTCCGTGTGCGGCGCGGCCACGACGACGTCGTGGCCGGTGCTGACCATCGCCCGCGCCAGCGCGGCGATGCCCGGCGCGAGGACGCCGTCGTCGTTCGTAACAAGCAGCCTCACTCGTGCGGCTCCGGTGTCTCGGTCACCGCCGCTGCCCGCTTCGCCGCGAGCCGCGCCGCACCCGTGTGCTCGGGCAGCCAGCCGGAGCACATGTACCGCACCCGCTCGCCGATGTTCACCGCGTGGTCACCGATCCGCTCGTAGTACCGGCCGACCAGCGCCAGCTGCACGGAGACCTGCAGCGGCGTCGACCCGCCCTCGTACACCTCGAAGATCGTGCGGATGTAGTCGGCGTGCAGGTCGTCGACGTCGTCGTCCATGTCGTCGAGCGCGGCGGCCAGGCCCTCGTTGCGATCGGCGTACGCGTCGATCGCCAACCGGAAGAGCCGGTGGACGTGCTCGCTCATGCGCTCGAGCAGGCCACGCAGACGCGGATCGAGCGGCGTGCCGTACAGCCGTCGCGCCGCCTTCATCGTGTTGGTGACGAGGTCACCCGAGCGCTCGATCTCCGACGCCATGCGGATCGCCGCGATGATCTGGCGCAGGTCGCTGGCGATCGGGTTCTGCAGCGCGAGGAGCCGGAAGCAGTGCTCCTCGATGTCCAGGGCCAGCTCGTCGATCTCGTCGTCGCCGGCGATGAGCTCCTCGGCGGCCTGGAGGTCACTCGCCAGGAGCGCGGCCGTGCCGGCGGCCAGCGCCTCGGTGACCATGCCGGCGAGCCGGATCATGTCGTCTCTGAGCTGGTCGAGCTCCTGGTGGAACGTCTTCCGGATCTCTTGTGCCATCACCTGACCTCCGATGCGAGGTAGGCGGGGTCGCCAGTGAGGAGATAGCGCAGCCGTTCGCCCACGATCACAGTGTGGTCGCCGATCCGCCCCAATGCGCGCCCCATCACCACGGCCACGATCGCGATGCGGGCGGAGCTGTCGCCCGAGAGCACCAGCAGGTCCTCCACCAGGAGCCGGTAGTGGTCGTCCATCTCCCGGCTGCGCTCCAGCAGCCCGAAGGCGACGTGGACGTCTTGGGCCGACCAGGCGTCCAACGCCGTGCGGTGGAGGTCGCGCGCCAGCGTCGCCATCGCGACCAGCCGCTCGAGGATGTGCGGGCGTCCGGCGAGCAGCGCGTGCTCCGCCGACTGCTTCACCACCCGCAGCGCGAGGTCGCCGATGCGCTCCAGCTCCTCCAGCACGCGCAGCACCGAGACGATGAAGCGCAGGTCGCCCGCCACGGGCGCCTCGCGGGCGAGCAGGTCGTAGCAGCGCTCGGTCAGCGAGACGAGCATGGCGTCGATGTCGTCGTCAGCGGCCAGCGCGGCATCTGCAGGGGCGACGTCGCCCGTCCGCAGCGCTGCCTCCATCCGTTCCAGGTTCTGGGCGACGCGCACCGCCATGACCTCGACCTGCAGACGGAGCTGGTCCAGCTCACCCTGGAAGCCGGCCCGCAGCGTCAACCGAACCGACCCGTGACGTAGTTCTCCGTGCGCTCGTCGTTCGGGTTCGAGAACATCTTCTCGGTCCGGTCGTACTCGACCAGGATGCCGGTGCGCGTGTCGCTCACCTCGTTCACCTCGGTCGTGAAGAACGCGCACATGTCGCTCACCCGCGCCGCCTGCTGCATGTTGTGCGTGACGATCACGATCGTGTACTCGGCCTTGATCTCCTCCATGAGATCCTCGATGCGGCCGGTCGCGATCGGGTCGAGGGCCGAGCACGGCTCGTCCATCAGGATGACCTCGGGATCGACGGCCAGCGCTCGCGCGATGCAGAGCCGCTGCTGCTGGCCACCGGAGAGCCCGTTGGCCGACGCCTTCAGCCGGTCCTTGACCTCGTCCCACAGCGCGGCACGGCGCAGCGAGCGCTCGACGATCTCGTCCATGTCGCCTTTCAGGCCCGCCACCTTCGGTCCGAACGCCACGTTGTCGTAGATCGACTTCGGGAACGGGTTCGGCTTCTGGAAGACCATGCCGATCCGGCGCCGCACCTCGACCGGGTTGATCGCCGGGTCGTACAGATCGACGCCGTGGTACTCGATCCTGCCCTGGACGCGCGCCGTCTCGACGAGATCGTTCATGCGGTTGAAGCAGC
>DASUCO010000048.1:0-5407 GCA_036275955.1 Acidimicrobiales bacterium | reverse complement strand
AGAGCGGATTGCCCTCGCTCGTCACCCAGACCCACCGTGTGACCGCCAGGTCGACCGGTGCGGCGAGCACGCGGTCGAGCAGGTCGGCGACCTCCGGGCGCGAGAGCGGCTGGACCTCGATGCGGTGGACGTCACCGCTCTGCCACATCGACTGCAGGCCCTCCGGCGCCGGCGTGCCCGACCGGACCGTCAGCAGGAGCCTCGCCGTGGTGGCGGTCAGGAGGTGTCGCAGGAACGCGACCGAGACGTCGTCGAGCAGGTGGGCGTCGTCGACCGAAACCAGCACACGCTCCCCGCGAGCCTCGATCGCGTGCGTGGCGCGCACGATGCGGTCGACGCCATCGCCGAGCTCACCCTCCGAGAGCAGCGCCGCGAACGGCGAGAACGGCGCTGACGCCGACTCGGTCCCGACCGACACCGCCACCGTCGACCACCCGTCCTCGGCCATCGACGCGACGACCTCGCTCGCCAGCCTGCTCTTCCCGACGCCCGCCGCACCCGCGAGGAGCACGCCGCGCCCCTCCTCGAGCGAGCGCGCCACGTACGCAAGCTCATCCGCCCGGCCCACGAGGGGCCACGTCTCCCGCCGCACCGGACCGAACTGTACGAAACGGATGGCAAGCGACGGCGTCACGTGGGGACCTACGGTCCGCAGGTGATCAAGCTCGTGTTCTGCCTCACCCGCAAGGACGGCCTCTCTCGGGAGGAGTTCCAGACCTACTGGCGGGAGACCCACGCACCGCTGGTCGCCTCGGTGGCCGAGACGCTCAACATCCGTCGCTACCACCAGCTCCACACCGTCGACGACGCCGTCAACGACCCGATCCGCGCGTCACGCGGCGGGCCGCCGTCCTACGACGGCGTGGCCGAGCTGTGGTGGGACTCGCTCGAGTCTCTCGCCGCGCCGGGGCAGACCGAAGAGGGACGCGCCGCCGGCGCCATGCTGCTCGAGGACGAGAAGCGGTTCATCGACCTCTCCCGCTCCCCGCTGTTCTTCACCGAGGAGCACGAGGTCGTCGACCGCTAGACGGTGCGGGCGAACTCGGCGATCGATGCCGCCGTCTCGCGCGAGATGTCGGGCGCGAAGAACGGGAACACCTCGGTGCCGTGCACCGTCCCCATCACCTGGCGGCAGCGGGCGGCGACCCCAGCGCGGAGCAGCAGCCGGTAGACGCCGATGCCCTCGTCGCGCAGCGGGTCGCACTCGTTGACGCTGATGTACGTCGACGGCAGGCCCTTGACGTCGTCCTCGGTGGCGAGACCCGGCCACGCCAGCGGGTTGCCGGCCTCGAGCTCCTCGATGCCGTAGGCCATGGCGCCGCGGTTGTTGTGGAGGTCGAGGAGGATCCCGTTGTTCTCCGTCGAGCTCGGGTTCTCCGGCAGCGGCCAGCGGCCGGCGACGTAGGGGCACAGCGCGTACAGGCCCTTGATCAACCCGATGTCGCCGTCCCGCTTGAGCTTGAGCCCGGTGGCCAGCGTCAGGTTGCCGCCACCGCTCTCCCCGGCGACGACGATGCGGTTCGGGTCGACGCCGAAGTCGGCGGCGTGCTCGACGAACCACTTCAGCCCCGACACGCAGTCGTTCAGGCCGGCCGGGAACGGTGCCACCTCCTCGACCGACGACGGCGTGAGGCAGTTGCGGAAGTCGACCATCGCGACGGCGACGCCCTGGGCGGCGATCATCCGGCCCCAGGCGCGGTAGTTGCCGTCGTAGCAGGAGAGCGCCTGCATGCCGCCGCCGTGGATGTAGTACACGCCGGGCACGCCCGACGCGCCGTCGGGCCGGATGAGGCGCACGTTGATCGTGTTGCCGTCGGGCTGCGACGTCACCGTGTGCTCGGTGACGTTCAGCCCCTTCGACGGCGCGAGGTCCTCGTTGTCCGCGGCGTCGAGCATCTGGGTCAGCACCGCTCGGCGAGCGATGGCCTCCTCGGTGCTCGCCTCGGCGAGCAGCTCGTCACGGCTCGTCGCGTCAGCGGCGGGCTCCATCACCGGGAACGCGGCGAGGACCGCCTTGATGCGGGGATCGATGCGGGGGTCGTTGGCGATGTCCGGCATGTCCCGAACCGTAGTGATTCAGCGACGCTTGCTGCCGTAGTCGCCGAAGGGATCGTCGCGCTCGCGCACGGCCTCCCTGAAGCCGACCTCCTGGGCGCGGGCGACGAAGTCCAGGCCCTCCTGTGTGTGGCGGGCCACGCCGTCGAACAGCGTGCCGATCGTGCGACTCGATGACAGCCCCATGTTCTCCGCCGTCTGGTTGCAGAGCAGCTTGAGCATCACCAGCTGCGTCGTCGGCACCTGGGCCATGCGCTTGGCGAACGCCATGGCGTGGTCCTGCAGCTCGTCGTCGGGGACGGCCTCGAGGATGAGCCCGATCTCGGCCGCCTTGGTGCCGCTGATCTCGTCGCCGGTCAGCAGCCACCGCTTCGCCTGCTCGAGGCCCATGCGGTACACCCACATGGCGGTGGTCGGCGTGCCCCAGACGCGCGACGGCGGGTAGCCGAACGACGCGCCCTCGGCGGCGATGACGATGTCGGCGCACAGCACCATGTCGGTGCCGCCGCCGATGCACCACCCCTGCACGGCGGCGATCGTGGGCTTCGACGCGTACCAGAGCTTCATGTAGGTGTCGACGAAGCGGCTCATCATCCGGTAGTCGGCCACCGAGTCCCACACCCGCTCGCGCACGGGCTCACCTGCTTGCGCGCGGGTCGACCAGTCGAGGCCGTAGCCGGCGCAGAACGCCTTGCCCTCGGCTCGCAGCAGGATGACCCGCACCTCGGGGTCGGCGTCGGCCTGATCGATGGCGATCGACAGCTCGTCACGCAGATCTGGGGTGATCGTGTTGTACTCGGCGGCGCGCGTGAAGATGATCGAGCGCACGCCGTCGGCGGTCTCGGTTCGGAGCGTGTCCACGCCCCTGGACGCTACGCGGCGGTGCGTGCCAGGAAGATCTCGGCGCGCTCTCGCAGCACGCGATCGTCAGACGTCGCCAGGACCTCGCGGTACGCCTCGACGAGGCGCGCACCCGTGCCGCACTGACCGAACATCGTGATGCCGGCGGCCCACCGGCGGTTGCGGATGCTCGGGTCGTGCAGCAGCGCGTCCACCACGACGTCCACGGCCGCCGGCGCCAGGCAGCCGTCCGGCTTGCAGTGCGCGCAGGTCAGGGAGTGCATCGCCGCTCGGCGCACCTTGGCGTCGCGATCGCCCGCCGCGTCGCGGAGCGCCTGCTCGATCTCGGGTGTCGAGGGGACGTCGTCGAGTGCAGCCGCGGCCAGCAGTCGGCGCTGGGGATCGGGATCGCGGAGCTGGAGGAGCAGGTCGTCGAGGTCCGACATGCACCTACCGTCCCAGGACCGACCCGCCCCCGTCGACCCGAATTCGCACGCCGTGCACGTAGCGGGCGCCGTCGGAGCACAGCCACCGCACGACGTCGGCCACCTCCTCGGGGCGGCACACGTGCCCGAACGGCGCGCCGGCGTCGAGCGCGTCGGCCGTCTCGGCCTTGCCACCGGTCATCGCCTTCGTGAGCCGGTCGCCCATGTCGGTGGCCACGAGACCGGGAGCGACGATGTTCACGTGGATGCCGTGGCGCTGCACCTCTTTGGCCAGCCCGTAGGCGATCGCCTCGAGCCCGGTCTTGCCCACGTTGTACGGCGCGCTGTTCGGCGCCAGGCCGTCGGTGGCGACGGAGGAGATCATCACGACGTCGCCCCGCTCCTGGCCGATCATGTGCGGCACGCACAGCTTGGCGAGGTAGAAGCCGCCGAACGCGTGCGTCTTGACCACCCGCTCGAACTCGGCGGGATCGGTGTCGACGACGCTGTTGCCGCGGGAGGCGATGCCGCCGTTGTGCACGAGGATCGAGATCGGCCCCAGCGCCTCGACCGCACCCTCGACCATCGACACGCAGTCGTCCCACTCGCCGACGTTGCCGGCGACGGCGACGGCGCGCCGGCCGAGCGCCTCGATGTCCTTCACCGTCTGCTCGGCGGCGTCGACGTCCTTGCGGTAGTTCACGGCGACGTCGCAGCCGTCCTCCGCCAACGCGAGCGAGATCGCCCGCCCGATGCCCCGTCCCCCACCCGACACCAACGCCACTCTCGTCATGAGCGGATCGTACGCAGCGCGCCCACGAGGTCGCCCCTGTCACCGACGACGACGTCGTCGCAGCCCTGCCAGGTCGCGAGCAGTCGCAGCTCGGCCATCAGGCCCTCGACGTCGACCGGGTTCCCGGACTCGCTGAACGCGCCCGGCACGCGCAGCACGCCGGCCTTGCGGTCGGAGCGCACGTCGACGCGGGCCACGAGATCGTCGCCCTGCAGGAACGGCAGGACGTAGTAGCCGTAGACCCGCTTGGGCTCGGGGACGTAGATCTCGATCGTGTAGTCGAAGTCGAACAGGCGGACGTTGCGCTGCCGGTACCAGACGAGCGGATCGAACGGCGACACCAGCCGGCCGTCGGGGCAGCCGCGGCGGGGCACCTTCATCGTCGGCAGCGCGTACGCCGGATCGCGCCAACCCTCGACCGCGTGCTCGACCAGCGCGCCCTCCGCGACCAGCTCACGCACGATCGGCTTCACCTTCGTGGGCAGCTGGCGGTGGTAGTCGGCCAGGTCCTTGAGCGTCCCGATGCCGAGGGAGCGCGCCGCCAGCAGCAGGAGCTGCCGACGCGACTCGTGCTCCGGGAGTGGTGGCGCGGCCAGCACGTCGGCTGGGATGACGTGCTCGATCAGGTCGTACACGCGCTCGAACGCGCCCTTGCGGGTGGTGACGCCGACCTCGCCCGACACGAACATCGCCTCGATGGCGCGCTTGCCCTGGGACCAGTCCCACCACGGCCCCTTCTTCGGGCCCAGGTGGTTGACGTCGCTCGACGCCAGCGGGCCCTGCTCGGCCAGCAGGCGCTGCACCTCGGTGAGCACGTCGCCGTGGCCGGCCCGCCACTGGTGCCAGTTCTCGTGGATGCCCGACGACCGGCGCCAGTCGAGCACCGGCCACAGCTCGGTCGGGATGAGCGACGCCACGTGCAGCCAGCCCTCGTACAGCTCGCGGCGCTCGTAGATCAGCGAGTGCAGCTGCTGCTTGTCGAACGGTCCGACGCGGCTGAAGAACAGCAGCTCGTGCGCCCGCGCCACCGCGTTCACCGAGTCGAGCTGGATCAGACCGACCTGCTGCACCACCTTGCGCAGGTGGCGCACGTCGATCTTGCCGGCGGGGCGCGGCTGACCGAGACCCGTGGCCGCGATCGCGATGCGTCGCGCCTGGGCGCGGCTCAGCAAGGGCTGACGGTGACGGGCACGCCGTTGACGGCAGCGTTGCCGGAGATGGCGTCGTACACGCGCTCGTCGGTGAGCAGGTTGGCGTTCACGCCGGCGTAGCGCCGTGCCACCTGCATCTCGAC
>DASUCO010000047.1:0-6157 GCA_036275955.1 Acidimicrobiales bacterium | reverse complement strand
CGGCGCTGATCGCGACGGCACCGGCCGAGGCGTGAAGGCCGGCGTGTCCGGTCGGGGCGGTGCGGGCGGTGCCGGGGGTGGCGGCGGCGGGGGTGGCGGCGGCGGAGGCGGAGGTGGTGGTGGAGGGGGAGGCGGCGGCGGAGGCGGAGGCAGCGGTGCCGGAGGCAGCGCGGCGCCGCAGCCGACGCAGAATCGGGCCGTGTCGGTGAGCGCCTCCTCGCCACACTGCTCGCAGCGCGCCGGCATGACCCCAGCGTGGCATCACTAGCCTCCGCCCGGTGACATCTCGGGCCGGCGCGGTGCTCGACGCGCTCCGAGCGTCGGGGGTGCGCATCACCGCGCCCCGCCGCGCCGTGGTCACCGCGCTGGTGGAGGCCGACGATCACCTCGGCGCCGACGAGCTCGCGGCGCGCGTCGCCTCGGACGAACCGGACGTGCACCTCTCGACCGTGTACCGCACGCTCGACGCGCTCGAGCGCATCGGCGTCGTGACCCACGTGCACCTGGGGCACGGTCGAGCCGTGTACCACCTGACGGATCGGCTGCACCAGCACGCGGTCTGCGAGGACTGCGGCGCCGTGGTCGAGCTGCCCGACGACGTGCTCGACGACGTCCGGGCGCGGCTGCGACGCGAGACCGGCTTCGAGGTCGACCCGCACCACTTCGCCCTCGTCGGGCGCTGCGGGGGCTGCGCCTCCTAGAGGACCCGGCGGGCGAGCGCCAGGGTCGCCTCCCACGCCTCGCGATGGCCACCGAGCCACATGCTGCGCCACGGCTCCTCGCCCGCTTCGCCGCGACGGCGCATGAGGGAGATGCTGCTCTCGATCCGCGCCACGACGACGTCCGGCAGTCGACGCCGCTCGACGGCGTCGAGGCCGTACGCATCGGCGAACACCGCGATGCGGTGCGCGAGATCGCTGTCCGGGTCGACGAGCACCATCCCGCGGAGGGCGTAGGCCACGTCCCAGATGCGCGGGCGAGGGCCGGCGACGTCCCAGTCGATGAAGGCCCAGCGTTCATCGCCCATGACGAGGTTCCACGCCGCGCAGTCGTTGTGACAGACGATCATCCGCTCGCCGCCGACGAACGGCTCGCAGTCCGGCGCCATGTCCGGGAGCTGCCAGACGGCGTCGTCCGGCACGACGAAGTCGGCGACCGCCTCGTGATAGCGACGCAGCAGGTCGGCAGCGCGGGACAGCCCGTCGTCGGTGGCCAGCTCGCCCATCTCGGGCCACGCCATCGCGCCTGGCAGGTGCTCGAGGATCTCGCGGCCCTGCTCGTCGATGCCGAGCACGCGCGGTGCGCCGTCGAAGCCCTCGAGGTGGCGCAGCAGGGCGTGGATCGTGGGCGTCCACGGTCCGGTGGGCCGCCGGACGGTGTCCCCGATGCGCACGACGCGCGACAGGTTCCCGCCGCTCAGAACCTCTTCGTCAGCCGTCGAGCCGTCCCTTGCCGAGGACGTCGGTGCCCAGGTACGGCTGCAGGGCCAGCGGCACCGAGATCGTGCCGTTGGGCCGGCGGTGCGTCTCCACCAGCGCGGCCCACACGCGCGGCCACGCCAACGACGAGCCGTTGAGCGTGTGCGGGATCGCCGTACCCGACCCGTCAGCCCGCTTGAAGCGCGTGTCGGCGCGCCGCGCCTGGAAGTCGCCGTACCACGACACCGACGAGACCTCGAGCCACTGGTCGGTCCCCGGCGCGAACGCCTCGAGGTCGAACGTGCGGCGGTTCGAGAACCCGAGGTCGCCGGTGCACAGGTCGAGCACGCGGTACGTGAGTCCCAGCTCCTGCAGCAGTCCCTCGGACCGCCGCAGGATCTCGGCGTGGATCTCCTCGGCCTGCTCGGGCGTGCAGAACGCCATGAGCTCGACCTTGTCGAACTCGTGCGAGCGCAGCAGGCCGCGCGTGTCCCGTCCGGCGGCGCCCGCCTCGCGCCGGAAGCACGGCGTGTAGGCCGCGTAGCGGACGGGGAGGTCGGCCTCCTGCATGAGCTCACCGGCGTGCATCGACGTGAGCGGCACCTCGGCGGTGGGGATCAGCCACAGGTCGTCGCGCTCGACGTGGTACGCCTCGTCCTCGAACTTCGGTAGGTGGCCGGTGGCGGTGAGCGTCGCCGTCGAGACCACCGATGGCGGGCGGATCTCCTCCCACGCGTCGGCGTGGCGCTCCAGCGCCAGCGCGGTGAGCGCCCTCGTGAGCCGGGCGCCCTCGCCCCGGTACATGTTGAACATCGTGCTCGTCATGCGCACCGCGCGCTGCGGGTCGAGCATGGCGAGCTGCTCGCCGATCTCCCAGTGCGGCACCCGCTGGTGCTCGGCCCAGTCCATCGTGCCCTCCACGCGGACCACGACGTTGTCCTCCTCGCCGGCACCGTCCGGCGCGTCGTCGGCGGGGACGTTGGGGATGCCGAGCAGCGCGACGCGCACGCGCTCGCGCAGCGCCTTGGCCTCGACCTCGACCTCCTTCTGCCGGTCGCTCTCGGCACGGCCCTGCACCTGCAGCTCCTCGGCCCGGGCGACGTCGCCGGCGCGGCGAGCTGCACCGACCTCGGTGGAGATCTCCTTGGCCCGTCGCCGGAGATCCTCGCTCTCCTGCTGCAGGGCGCGCGCCGCGCTGTCGAGCGCGGCCAGCTCCTCGATCTCGGCGCGGAAGTCGCCACCGCGACGGTTGAGCCGCCGGACGAGCTCGTCGACCCGCTCCTGGGTCCGCAGGTCCTGAACGTCCAGCACGAGCGCCGACGGTAGCGTCCCGAATCGTGCCCCCCGCCGTGGTTGTTCGCGACCTCGTGGTGCGGTACGGCGATCTCGTCGCCGTCGACGGCGTGTCGTTCGACGCGTCGGCCGGGGAGGTCGTGGCGCTGCTCGGGCCCAACGGCGCGGGCAAGACCTCCACCGTCGAGACGGCCGAGGGCTATCGCCGGCCCGACGAGGGCCGGGTGCGCGTGCTCGACCTCGATCCGGTCGATGACCGCCAGGTGCTGGCCGACCGGGTCGGCGTCATGCCCCAGGGTGGCGGCGCCTATCCCGGCCTCCGCGTGGGTGAGGCGCTGCGGCTGTTCGCGTCGTACTACGTCGATCCCGACTCGCCCGACCGGCTGCTCGAGCTGCTCGGGCTTCGGCCCCGCGAGCGGGCGCCGTGGCGATCGCTCTCCGGCGGCGAGCAGCAGCGGCTGTCCCTGGCCCTTGCCATCGTCGGACGGCCCGACGTCGCGTTCCTCGACGAGCCCACGTCGGGCGTCGACCTCGAGGGTCGCCAGGTCATCCGCTCGGTGATCGACGACCTGCGGGCGCGAGGCGTCGCCGTGGTGCTCACGACCCACGAGCTGCCGGAGGCGGAGAAGGTGGCCGACCGGGTGGTCATCATCGACGACGGCCGGGTCGTGGCCGACGGCACCCCCGAGTCACTGCGCACCGGCGGCGCCGACCAGATCCGGTTCAACGCCGCTCCCGGGCTCGACGTTGCCGCCCTGAGCGCCGCCATCGGCCACCAGGTGGTGGAGACGACGCGGGGTGAGTACCTCGTGAGCGCGTCACCCACGCCGACGACGGTGGCCGCCATCACCGCGTGGCTGGCCGAGCGGGACCTGGCCCTGGGCGACCTGCGCGCCGGTCGCCAGTCGCTGGAGGACGTCTTCCTCCGTCTCACGCGGGACAGCGGACCCAACGCGGACGAGCGATGAGCAAGCCGGGGATCGCCGAAGGCCTCGGCCGGCGCCGCGGGCTCACGCAGGTGCAGGCTCGTCGGAGCGGCAAGGCCTCCTCGCCGAAGGCGCTCAGGGCGCAGAGCGGAGACCAGGCATGACCGCGGTTGCGTTCGATCTCGACGGGTGCCTGATCGAGTCGCGCGGCGCGATCCTGCCGTCGGTGCGCGTGGCGCTCGTCGAGCACGGGCTGCCGGCGCTGCCCGACGAGGACGTCGCCTTCCTCATCGGACCGCCGCTGGAGACCGGCTTCGTCGAGCTGCTCACGCGGCTGGGTGCCGACGTCGATCTGGCCGGCGACCTCGTGCTCGCCTATCGAGCCGACTATCGAGAGCACATGCTCGAGCGCACCACGGTCATGCCCGGACTGGACGGCGCCGTGCGCGCGATCGCCGAGATCCGCGGCGCCTGCGTGGTCACCTCCAAGCCGGCCGGCTTCGCCACGCCGATCCTCGAGCACCTCGGGCTCCTCGACGCGTTCGCGTTCGTCGAGGGCCCGTCGTTCGACGTCGCCGGCCACGAGACGAAGACGGTGACGCTCGGCCGCGCGCTCGATCGGTTGGAGATCGGGGTGATGGTCGGTGATCGTCACCACGACGTCGACGCCGGTCGCGCCCACGGCCTCACCACCGTCGGCGTGCTGTGGGGCATGGGCGACGCCACCGAGCTGGCCGGCGCCGACCACGTCGTCGGGGAGCCGCACGAGCTGGTGAGCCTGCTCACATGAGGGCGAGCGCGCTGCGGGCGCAGACCAGGACCGAGGTGGCGCTCACGCTGCGGCGGGGCGAGTCGGTCCTGCTGACGCTCGGCATCCCCGTCGCCCTCCTCGTGTTCTTCTCGCTGGCCGACGTGCTGCCGGTGCCGGACGGCGTGGACGATGCGGTCGACTTCCTGTTCCCCGGCGTGCTGGCGCTGGCCGTCATGTCGGCCGCCATGGTCGGGCCCGCGATCGCCACCGGCTTCGAGCGCGAGTACGGGGTGCTGAAGCGGCTGGCCGTCACGCCCCTGGGCAGGCCGGCGCTGATCGCGGCGAAGACGGTCGGCATCCTCGCCGTCGAGGTCGTGCAGGTGCTGGTGCTCACCGCCGTCGCCGTCCTGCTGGGCTGGGGCTCGGACGGCACCCAGCCGCTGGTGGCGCTGGCCGCCGTGCTGCTGGGCACGATCGCGTTCGCCGGGCTCGGTCTGCTGCTCGGTGGCGTGCTGCCGGGTCTGACGACGCTGGCCGCCGCCAACGGGCTCTACGTGCTGCTGCTGCTGGTGGGCGGGATGCTCTTCCCGCTCGAGTCGCTCCCGGGCTGGCTGCAGGGCGCGTCCCGGCTGCTGCCGCCGGCGTCGCTGGCCGACCTGTTGCACGGCGCGCTCGCACCCGATGGCGACCTGCCGGCGAGGGCGTGGCTGGTGCTCGGTGCCTGGGCCGTTGCCGGCCCCGCCGCGGCAGCGCGCTGGTTCCGCTGGGTCTAGAACGAGGCACGTGACCGACGAGCTGGTGGGAGACGACCGTGCCGCGGTGGCGTGGGCGGTGTTCGCGAAGCTGACGCCCGCGGGCAGGAGCGTGGCGGAGCGGACGAGCCGGGGCGAGCAGCCCCCGGTGACGGACGAGCTGCTCGACGCCATCCGCGACGAGTGGGAGGCGGCGGGGCGGCCGATCGTCCAGCCGCACGTCCACTGCGACCCGGTGACCTTCGCCGACGGCACGACGGTCGTCGGCGCCAGGTTCCTCGTGGACGACCCGTACACGCGCGCGGAGCCGCCCACGTTCGGCCTCTACCTCGACGAGCACTGGTCTCCGCCGTGGGACCACGCCCAGCTGCCGTGGGTCGACTTCGGCGTCCCCGATCCCGCCGAGCTGCGCGCCGCCCTCGAGGACCTGCTCGACCGCGCCCGCCGAGGCGAGCGCGTCGAGGTGGGCTGCCTCGGTGGCCACGGCCGCACCGGCACCGCGCTGGCGTGCCTCGCCGTGCTGACCGGGACGCCGCCAGACGAGGCGGTCGACTGGGTGCGCGCCACCTACTGCCACAAGGCGGTCGAGACCGACGAGCAGCGCGCCTTCGTCGCCGCCTTCTCCTAAGGCTCGAGCGGGGCGGGCGGGGCGGTGGCGAGCTCGTGCTCGACGTCGGCCCAGGTGAGGAGGTCGGCCTCGGGCGCGCGCCGGTCGGGCTTGATCCCCCGGGCGCGGTCGCCGTGCTCGGACGCCTGCACGAACCTGATGAACAGGATCCCGATCAGCACCCACAGGTAGGTGCCGCCCACGACCTTCATGATCATCCCGGCCGCCTGCTGGTCGTAGGCGACGGACATGCCCCACAGGCGGTACGAGCGGTCGTAGGACGAGTAGACGACGCCCTCGGCGAACGTGAGCCAGCCTGCGGGCACGGTGGGGATGATCGACTGCAGGAACAGGTACGGCATCTGCACGAACAGCGAGAACCGCAGCTCGGGCAGCGGGCCGCACACCGG
>DASUCO010000046.1:0-2787 GCA_036275955.1 Acidimicrobiales bacterium | reverse complement strand
CTGGCGAAGCACCGGGTCGTCGTTCTTGCCCATCGTCGTGGCCAGCTCGCGCAGCGCGCTCGTGGCGCGCGTGCGCTGGTTGGTGGCCATGGCCGGCTGCTCCACGCGCTCGAGCAGGTCGCCGACGGTGCGATCGAGCATCCCGGCCCGGGCGCCGGGCGCGCCGGCGGCGATGCCACCACGCCCGCCGGCGGTGAGGCCCTGGCGCTCGTAGGCCAGGGTGGCGACGGCGACCATCCAGCCGTCGTTCACCGAACCGATGATGCGGTCGTCGCCCACGACGGCGTCGTTGAAGAACACCTCGTTGAAGTGGGCGGCGCCGTTCATCTGCTTGAGCGGGCGCACCTCGATGCCGGGCTGGTCGATGTCGATGATGAAGTACGTCAGCCCGCGGTGCTTCGGGTTGTCGGCGTTGGTGCGGGCCACGAGCATCCCCCGGTCGGCCACCTGCGCGCCCGACGTCCACACCTTCTGGCCGTTCACGATCCACACGTCGCCGTCCTTGACGGCTCGCGTCGACGAGCTGGCCAGGTCGCTGCCGGCGCCCGGCTCGCTGAACAGCTGGCACCAGGACTCGACGCCTGACGCCAGGTTCAGCACCCAGGCGTCCTTCTGCTCGTCGGTGCCGTGGTCGAGCACCACCGGGGCGCCCATGATCTGGCCGAGGCCGAACGGGGCGGCGATGACTCCCGCCTCGCTCAGCGCCGCCTGCACCTGCCGGTTCTCCTGGGGCGTGGCGCCGAAGCCGCCATAGCCCTTCGGGAACGTCGGGAACGCGTAGCCGGCGTCGGCCAGGCGCCGCCACCACTCGCGCAGCGTCAGGTCGGTCGACCACTGCTCGGCGATCCAGTCGCGGACCTCGCTCACGGCACTCCTCCCGCTCTCGGGGCCGCTCGGGCCCTTAGCCCCCGGGTTCGAACAGCCAGAGGTGCCGGCCGTCCTCGAGCGCCTCCCACGTGAGTCTGACGCGCGCGCCGACCTGCACGTCGGGCGTCGTGGTGTTGCTCATGAGCCGCACGCCCTCGTCGAGATCGACGAGCACGACCGCGTACGGGTCGTCGGTCCTGGCGTTCACGCTGACGGCATGCACCTCGCCGGTGCCGGCCGCCGCTCGCCAGTCGAGGTCCTCGCTCAGGCACGCCGGGCACGTCGTGCGCGGGTACCAGAACGCCGTGCCGCACGATCGGCAGTGGGGGACGAGCAGCTGCTGCTGGCGGGTGCCGTCCCAGAACGTCGCCAGCTCCGGGTCCAACGGCGGAACCATGCCTCGCATCAGACCGTCACCTCCGTGCCCAGGACCGCGGTGGACATGGCGGACAGCACGCCGCCCGAGCCCGACGCGATCGCCACGTTGCAGTCCGGCACCTGCCGGTCCTCGCCCTCGCCCCGCAGCTGCTTCACTGCCTCCACGATCAGGAACATCCCGTACATGCCGGGATGCGTGTAGCTGAGGCCGCCGCCGTTG
Organism: Acidimicrobiales bacterium; assembly: GCA_036275955.1. Lineage (GTDB taxonomy): Bacteria > Actinomycetota > Acidimicrobiia > Acidimicrobiales > CADCSY01 > DATLFP01. The sequence goes on along the minus strand of DASUCO010000046.1, from coordinate 1,322 downwards.
GTGTTCGTCGGGAGCGCGCCGCCGGGGCCGAGGCGGCCGTCCTCCACGAACGCGCCGCCCTCGCCCTTCTTGCAGAAGCCGAGGTCCTCGAGCAGCAGCAGCGTCGTGATCGTGAACGAGTCGTAGAGCATCAGCAGGTCGACGTCGTCGTGCGACACGCCGGCCATCGCCATCGCCTTGGGGCCAGACACCGCGGTGCCGGTCGTGGTGAGGTCGGGCATCTGGCTGATGATCGAGTGCGTCGTCGACGAGCCGGTGCCGAGCACGTACACCGGCGCCTTGCGCAGGTCCTTCGCTCGCTCGGCGCTGACCATCACGAACGCGCCGGCCCCGTCGGTCTGCAGGCAGCAGTCGAGCTTGTGCAGCGGTGTGCACACCATGTCCGACGCCAGCACGTCGTCGATGCTGATCGGATCCTGGAAGCGAGCCCGCGGGTTCTTCGTGGCCCACTCGCGCGTGGACACCGCGATCTGGGCCAGCTGCTCGGGCGTGGTGCCGAACTCGTGCATGTGGCGGCTGGCGGCCAGCGCGTACGCGCCGATCGGCATGCGCAGCCCGAACGGCGCCTCCCACGCCGCGCCCGGGTAGAGGCCGCCCGGGCGACCGCGTCCACCGCCGCCACGCCCGCCACCGCCGCCGGCCTCCTTGGCCCGACGGCGGTCGCTGTGCGGTGTCGACGCGTACACGGAGACCACGACCTCGGCCTGGCCCAGCGCGATGGCGGCCGCAGCGTGCTCGACGTGGTACTCGAACGACGAGCCACCGGTCATGGTCGAGTCGACCCACGTCGGGTGCACGCCGAGCAGCTCGGCCAGGCCCAGCGAGCCCATGCCGGGATCGGCGCTGCAGATGCCGTCGACGTCGGCGATGGTGAGCCCGGCGTCGTCGAGCGCCTCACGGATCATCGCCACCTGCAGGCGGGAGCCGCGGAGGTCGAGGTCGCCGGTGGGGGAGGCGGCGTCGGCGACGCCGGCGATCGCGGACTTCGCCCGCAGAGGATGTGCCATCGCGACGAAACTAGGCGAATGGGAATCTGTGACGGCCGTGTGGTGATCGTGACGGGGGGCGGGCGAGGCATCGGGCGCGAGGAGGCGCTCCTGTTCGCCGCCGAGGGGGCCAAGGTCGTGGTGAACGACCTGGGGCGGGAGTTCGACGGGAGCGGCGAGTCGCAACCCGTCGCCCAGCTGGTCGCCGACGAGATCAAGGCGATGGGCGGCGAGGCGATCGCCAACGGCGACGACGTGTCCGACTGGGAGGGCGCCCAGCGCCTGATCAACAGCGCCATCGAGACGTTCGGCAGCCTCGACACGCTGGTCAACAAC
>DASUCO010000045.1:0-3766 GCA_036275955.1 Acidimicrobiales bacterium | reverse complement strand
CGCCTGCGCGGTTCAGATCGCGTGCGACTCGAGCGCGAAGCGGTAGGGATGATCCCCACCGATGAGGCGCTCGATGGTGGCTGGCTCGTAGGCACTGGCGGGGAAGTCGTCGACGCCGATCGCCTTGCCGAGGACGTGGGCCGCCGCGTCTGGGTCGGCGTTGATGCGATCGCGCCACTCGATCCGCTCGGCGCGGCCGACGTCGTCGAATCGCGACAAGACGCAGGTGTCGACGAACGCGGTGGCTCGCAGTCGTCGCATGCGCTCCCGTCGCTCCTCCGCGTAGGGCACGAAGGTGCTTCGCTCGTCCGGTGAGCCATCCACGAAGGCTTCGACGACCTGCCGCACGTCGCGCATGGCGACGGCGAGACCCTGGCCGATGATGGGGTTGCTCCACCCGGCGGCATCGCCGACCAGGACCACGCCGGGTGCCACCGGATCGTCGACCCAGGCGTCCGTCATCGGGAACCCCGCGCACGGTCCGGCCGGTCGGACGTCCGCGAACGCTGCCCGATCGGGGATCGAGGCCAGCTCGAAGGCTGCCAGGAACGCCTCGGCCTTCTCGGCGCCGCTGAAGAGCGGCCGGCCGACGTCCGGGAGCGCGAAGAGGTAGAGCCGCGCCGCGCCCTCGCGCGGCGTGATGATGAAGTGAAACGGGCCTTCGGTGCCGACGGCGAGACGCTCGGCCGGCCAGCGATGGTCGGTGACCAGCATCCCGCCGCCGAACGTGAGGGCTTCGGACTCGCGCAGCTCGAACCCGAGGTGACGGCGAACGAACGACGTCCGGCCGTCGGCGCCGATCACCAGTCGCCCGGTGGCTTGCCGCACCGCGCCGTCGCCATCGACGTAGGTGACCGTCGGTCGGGTCCCTGTCGCGATCTCCGTCACCTCGACGCCTCGGTGCAGGATCACGCCAGCCGCGACGGCGGCGGAGCAGAGCGCCTCACACGCGTCCGGATGGCCGACGTGCAGGAAGCCGCGAAGGCCGAAGACCGTCAGATCCAATGGGTCGACGGACGCCGGGTCCCAGGCCTCGTCGTAGGTCGCCACCTCCGTGGCGAAGGTGCCGCCGGCCTGCAGCATCACCTCGTCCGCCCCGAGTCGCGCGGCGTCGGTCACGCCCCAGGGCGACATGCCCTCGCCTCGAACGCGGTCCTCGTGGACCAGCGATCGCTCCAGCACGAGCACCGACGCACCGCGCTGCGCGAGCGCGAGTCCAGCACTTGCCCCTGCGATGCCACCTCCCACGACGATGACGTCGTAGTCCTGCATGTCCGCCTCCTCTGCCGTGTGTGCGGCCCGCCAAGTCTGATCGCTCAGGCGCAGCAGGTGTCGGCGGACCGCGGCGTCGCCGGTGAGCACGTCCTCGGTTCGACCCGCCGTGCAAGGCTTCGGCGTGCGCACGGTGCCCCATCACGTCCCGCCCGAGCTCGTCCGCGATGTCGGACTCGACTTCAAGGGCCCGATGGACGACCTGTTCCCACGGCTCGACGCGCTGTGGGCCGAGGGCCGGGTGCTGGCGCGCCTCGAGCTGCGGATCGCCATGGAGGAGTGGCACGCCCGCATACCCGACTACCGGCTCGACGGCGAGGTCGGCTCGTACGCCGGGTCGGTGATGGGCGCCACGAACCTGCCGTTGCGCTGGGAGTGACGGACCTCGCGGTCGTCGTCGTCAACTACAACGCGGGCGAGTACCTCTCACGCTGCGTGCAGTCCGTCGTCGATCGCGCCGGTGGGATCGACGTCGACGTGCTCGTCATCGACAACGCCTCGCACGACGGCAGCGCGACGGCCGCCGCGGCTCGCACACCGCAGGTGCGCCTGATCGAGAACGAGACGAACCGGGGTCTGTCGGCGGCATGGAACCAGGGTGCGCGCGAGGTCGACGCGCCGTGGATCCTGTTCCTGAACCCGGACGCCGAGCTCGTGGCCGGCGACCTCGGTGCGCTCGTCCGCGCCGGCGACGCGCGTCCCGACGTGGCGCTGCTGGGTCCGGTGATCCGCAACCCCGACGGGACGATCTACGAGAGCGGCCGCGTGTTCCCCGGCGTCGTGCAGGCCGTCGGCCACGCCTTCCTGGGCCCGTTCGTGCCCGGCAACCGCTTCACGCGCGCGTACCGCCAGACCGACTGGGACCGGATGACCGAGCGCGAGGTCGACTGGGTGAGCGGCGCCGCGATGCTGCTCCGGCGCTCGGCCTTCGAGCAGGTCGGCGGGTTCGACGAGGCGTTCTGGCTGTACGGCGAGGAGCTCGACCTCGGCACCCGGCTCCGGAACGCGGGCTGGAAGGTGCTGGCCACGCCGGCGCTCGAGGTCATGCACGTCGGCGGGGTGTCCACCGGCCGCTCGCGCCGGACGCACCTCGAGCACTCGCGGAGCATCTATCGCTACTACCGCAAGCACCGGGCGACGGGCTGGCGCCGGGCGACGCTGCCGTTCGCCAGCGCCGCCCTCCGGCTGCGGGCCGAGCTCGTCGCCCGGCGCGAGCGGCGGCCGCGCTGAGTCGGCTCCGCAGTTGTGTCGGCGTTGTTCGTCGGGGCGTTGAGGTCCGGAGGGCGAACCGGGACACTTCGACCCCACATGGCTCCAACGTCGTTTCGGCAGCTCACGGTCCGGTGGTCGGGCGAGCCCGGCGTGACCGTCGCCCATCTGCGCGGGCACGTCGACGCCGGCGCCGCCGACCAGCTCGGTGCGGTCGCGGTGGTCGCCGACAGCGCCCCGCGGGTGGCGCTCGACGTGTCCGACGTGCACTTCGTCGACGTGGCCGGTCTCGACCTCCTCGAGCAGCTCGCCCGGCGTCCCAACCTCGAGGTCCGCGGCGAGTCGGTCGCGATCCGGCGGGTGCTCGACCGCACCGACGGCGTCGTCGACGACTGGCCCGCCCTCCGCACGTCACGGTAGGAGATTCCGCGACACTGCCCGGGTGACCGCGCCCCTCCGCATCGCCAACTGCAGCGGCTTCTACGGCGACCGGGTGGCCGCCGCTCGTGAGATGGTCGACGGCGGTCCCATCGACGTGCTCACCGGGGACTGGCTGGCCGAGCTGACGATGCTGATCCTGGCCAAGAACCGCCAGCGCGACGCGTCCACCGGCTTCGCCCGCACGTTCGTCACCCAGATGGAGCAGGTCATGGGCGATTGCCTCGACCGCGGCATACGCGTCGTGTCGAACGCCGGCGGCCTGGCGCCGGCGGCGTGTGCGGCGGCGGTGCAGGCGGTGGCCGACAAGCTCGGCCTGTCGCCGTCGATCGCCTACGTCGAGGGCGACGACCTGCTCGGTCGGCTCGGCGAGCTGCGGGCGGCCGGGCACGACCTCGCCAACCTCGACACCGGCGAGCCGCTGGGCGAGAAGCAGGTCTGGACCGCCAACGCGTACCTGGGCGGGTGGGGCATCGCCGAGGCGCTCGGTCGAGGCGCCGACATCGTCATCACCGGTCGTGTCACCGACGCCGCCGTGGTCATAGGGCCGGCGGCGTGGCACCACGGCTGGGCGCGTGACGACTGGGACGCGCTGGCCGGTGCGCTGGTCGCCGGCCACGTGATCGAGTGTGGGCCCCAGGCCACCGGCGGCAACTACTCGTTCTTCCAGGAGGTGCCGGGGCTCGAGCGGCCGGGGTTCCCCATAGCCGAGGTGGCGGCCGACGGCTCGTCGGTGATCACCAAGCACCCCGGTCACGGCGGCCTCGTCTCGGTCGGGACGGTGACGGCGCAGCTGCTCTACGAGATCGGCGGGCCTGCGTACCTCAACCCCGACGTCACCGCGCGC
>DASUCO010000044.1:0-11634 GCA_036275955.1 Acidimicrobiales bacterium | reverse complement strand
TTGAGCTCGTTGATGCGCCCGGTCAGGAGCGCGATCTGCACCTCGGCCGAGCCGGTGTCGGTCTCGTGGAGGCGGTGCTCTTCGATTGTGGCGGTCTTCTCAGCCATGTCGTCCTTGTGTGACCCCGAATGGGCCTCGTCTTCTCGATGTGGTCGAGCCAGGCTACCGGCAACCCGGCCCTGACAGCGAACGCCGCAGGTCAGCGTGGGTGGGAACGGGTCCAGCGGTAGCTCGGACGGCGGCGGTGGGCGCTCGTCGGCTCGAACTCGAGAGGCGGGGTGAGCTCGTGGACGAGGGCGTTCGGCGCGTACAGGCACCGCTCGATCTCCTCGATCGTCTCCTCGGTGCCGATGGGCGCGCCGGCGACGGCGAGGGCGAGGCGGATCACGTCGCCCATGGATCCTTCGAGCAGCTCGGCCACGATGGCCGGCATCGTCTCGGGGTCCCGCAGCAGCCAGCTGTGGCTGGCGCCGTGGACCATGATCAGCTCACCACGGGTGCGGCGAGCGGCGTCGATGGCCGTCTTGACCGGCACCGCGTAGTCGCGGTCGCCGTGCACCACGTAGACGGGGACGAGGTGGTCGGCCATCGACTCGAGCAGCCAGCGGCTGGGCCCGGAGCGCATGATCGAGATGGCGGCGCCGATCAGTCCCTGCGGCCGGACCAGGTTGTGCGTCGCCACCGGCACCAGCAGCCGGGCCAGCTTCAGCGCCTGGCGCGGGTTGCGCACGATGGGTGCGGTCGTGACGGTGTCGGCCACCAGCATCGCTCCGGTGGCACCCATCACGGGCGGCACGAACCGCGACAGCGCCACCTTGCGGTCCCACGCCTCGCCGACGATGGCGTCGATCAGCATCACGGCGATGGCCCGGCGGGGCTCGCGCCCGATCAGCTCGGACACCAGGCGGCCGCCCATCGAGTGGCCGGCGTAGAGCGCACGCTCGATCCCGAGGTGGTCGACGGCCCGGCCCAGCAGCTCGCCGTAGCCGGCCATGTCGCCGCCGCCCGACGCGAAGCCGGCGGTGCCGCCGTGGCCGGCGGTGTCGATGGCGATGACCTTGAAGCCGGCGGAGACGAGACGCGACAGGGTCTGCGCGTACAGCAGGCCCTCCGCGCTGAACCCGTGGACGACGACGAAGGGCACGCCGCGGCCGGCGACCGCGATCTGCACGCGATGGCCGTCATCGAGGGTGATCGTGTGACGGGCCAGGCGGGGGGCGGCGACCCGTCCCCTGGTCTCGGCCCCCTCGCCCTCCGGCCCGTCGGGCGCCCACTCGGCTTCCAGCGTCATCACCGCCCCAGCGCCTTCCGGGCGACGAGGGCGTCGTTGGCCATCTGGTCGGCCAGCGCCTCCATCGACTCGAACTTGATCTGGCCGATGCGGACGACGTCGGTGAAGCGCACCTTCGCCTGCTCGCCGTAGAGATCCCCGTCGAAGTCCAGGAGGTGCGCCTCGATGAGCCGCTCCCCTCGCTCGTCGTAGAACGTGGGGCGTCGTCCGACCGAGATCACCGAGGGGTGGGTCTGCCCATCGGGGCGCTCGTACCAACCGGCGTACACGCCGTCGGCCGGGAGCTGCAGGTAGGCGGGCACGCCGATGTTGGCCGTGCGCATGCCCAGGTCCCTCGCGCGCTGGTCGCCCTGCTCGACGACGCCGCGCATCTCGTGCGGCCGGCCGAGCATGCGGTTTGCGGCGTGCAGCTCGCCGGCGTCGAGCGCGGCGCGGATGGCGGTGGACGACACCGGCTGGGCGCCGGCGGTGGCGGAGGCGACGAGGGGGATGCCGTCGACCTCGAAGCCGTGCTCCTGACCCATGCGCTCGAGGAGCGCGACGTCGCCCGACCGGTTGTGGCCGAAGTGGAAGTCGGCACCCACGATGACGGCGCGGGCGCCGAGACACCCGACGAGCACGTCGAGCACGAAGTCGTCCGCCTCCTCCTTGGCCCGCACCTCGTCGAAGGCGATGATCTGCGTGCACTCGACGCCGGTGGCGGCGAGCAGCTCGATGCGCTGCTCCAGGTCGGTCAGCAGCTTGGGCGCCGACTCGGGCCGCACCACCGCCGCCGGGTGCTGGTCGAAGGTGACGACCGTCGAGCGGGCACCGAGCTCGGCGGCCAGGCGCCGCGCCTCACCGATCAGCAGCTGGTGGCCCAGGTGCACGCCGTCGAAGACGCCGATCGTGACCGCGCTGCCCTCGGGCGGGCGCTCGCACCCCTCCGTCCCGCGGATCACCAGCACGCCACGCGACGGTACTGGTCGACCCGGGTACGACCGTGCATCCGCTGACCGCGTTCTCGGCACCGCAGCCGACCAGATGTGGTCGGTTCCGGTACCGAGAACGGTCAGTGGAGGAGGACGACGGCGGGCTTGATGCGGTCGCGGGAGCGCTCGTAGACGGCGAGCAGCTCGTCGCCGTCGAGCACGGCCCACGGACCGTCGCCCTCGGCGCTGTCGCCGGGCACCACGCCGCCGACCGCGACGCGCGCACGATCGACCTCGAGGCGCGGGAGGTGGGCGACCGCCGCGCTCGGCGGCAGGAGCTCGATGGCGTCGAGCGGCTTCGCCTCGGTCTCGGTGAACGGACCGATGGCGGTGCGCCGCAGCGCCCGGAGGTGGGCACCGCCACCGAGCGCACGACCCAGGTCGGCGGCCAAGGAGCGGACGTAGGTGCCGGACGAGCAGTCGACCGCGATCCGGTAGACGAGCGGGTCGTCGGTGGCAGCCACGTCGAAGCGGTGCACGGTCACCGGACGCGGCTCGCGCTCGACCTCGATCCCCTTGCGCGCCAGGTCGTGCAGCCGCTGCCCGCCGATCTGCACGGCCGACACCATGGGCGGCACCTGGAGGATGTCGCCCGTCAGCGCGCGGGTGGCGTCGCGCACCTCGGCCTCGGTGACCGACATGTCGTGCCGCGCCGTCACGTCCCCTGCGGCGTCGAGCGTGCTCGTCTCGACGCCGAGGACGACCTCGGCCGTGTAGGACTTCGGCAGCGGCGACAGGAAGCGCAGCAGGCGCGTCACGCCGCCCACCCCGAGCAGCAGCACGCCGGTGGCGTCGGGGTCGAGCGTGCCCGAGTGCCCGACCTTCTTGGTGCCGAGGATGCCGCGCGACTTGGCGACGACGTCGTGCGACGTCCAGCCCGCCTCCTTGTCGACGACAGCCAGACCCTCAGGCGGGGTCGTCGTCCCGCTCCTCGCGCAGCAGGTCCTCGATGCGGGCCGCACGCGCGATGAACGTGTCGACCACGAAGCGCAGCTCGGGCGTGCGCTTGAGCCGCGCCTGGCGGGCGATCTCCGACTGCAGCTTCTTGCGGTGCTCGCCCAGCGCCTCCAGCGCCTCGTCCTCCCCCTCCCCGAGCGAGGAGAACTCGACGACGGCGTGGCGGAGGTCGGGGTCGACGTGCACGTGGGTGACCGTCACCAGCTGGAGGCGGTCGTCGTCGACGCGCTCGAGCGCGTCACCGAGGATCTCGCGGACGAGCTCGTTGACGCGCGCCGTGCGCGGGTACTGGCGCTGGGGCTGTCGGTCGCGCGCCATCAGACGCGCGGGATCTCGCGATCTTCGTAGGTCTCGATGATGTCGCCCTCGCGCAGGTCCTGCTGGTCGGTGAGGCCGATGCCGCACTCGAAGCCCTCGCGGACCTCGCGCACGTCGTCCTGGAAGCGCCGCAGCGAGCTGATGGCGCCCTTCCAGATGATCGTGCCGTCGCGGATGAAGCGCACCTTGGAGCCACGGGTGATGACGCCGTTGAGGACGTAGCAACCGGCGATCTTGCCGACGCGGGGCACAGAGATGACCTGGCGCACCTCGGCGTCGCCGGTGACGACCTCCTCGAACTCTGGCGCGAGGAGGCCGAGCATGGCCTTCTCGATGTCGTCGATCGCCTGGTAGATGACCTCGTAGGTCCGCACCTCGACGCCCTCGTTCGTCGCCACGTCGCGGGCCTTGCGGTCCGGCCGGACGTTGAAGCCGATGATCGTGGCGCCGGTGGTGGCGGCCAGCTGCACGTCGTTGGCGGAGATGCCGCCGACGGCGCGGTGCACGAACTGCACCTTGACCTCGTCGCGCTCGAGCCGGCGCAGCGACTCGCTCAGCGCCTCGAGGGAACCGGTGACGTCGGCCTTGAGGATGACGTTGAGCGTCGCCGCCTCGCCCTTCTGGATCTGCTCGAAGATGTCCTCGAGCTTCACGCCGGCCTTGATGGCCGACGCGTCCGCGGCGATGTTGCGGATGCGGGCGAACTGGCCGCGCGTCTCGCCGACACGACGGGCGATCTTCTCGTCCGGGGCGACGACGAAGTCGTCGCCGGCCTCGGCCACCTCGGACAGGCCGAGCACCTGGACGGGCTGGGACGGGCCTGCCTCCTTGATGTTCTCGCCCTTGTCGTTGATGAGGGCGCGCACCCGACCGTAGGCCGGACCGGCGACCATCGGATCGCCCACCTTGAGGTTGCCGCGCTGCACGAGGACGGTGGCGACGGGGCCGCGGCCGACGTCGAGCTCGGCCTCGAGGACCACGCCGTAGGCGCGGCCGTCGGGGTTGGCCATCAGCACGTCACCGAGCTGGACCTCGGCGACCAGGTTGAGCATCTCGAGCAGGTCGTCGATGCCCAGGTTCTGCAGGGCGCTGATCTCGACGACGGGCGTGTCGCCGCCCCACTCCTCGGGCACGAGCTCGTGCTCGGTGAGCTGTTGCTTGACGCGGTTCACGTCCGCGTTCTCGCGGTCGATCTTGTTGATGGCGACCACGATCGGCACATCGGCGGCGCGCGCGTGCGCGAGTGCCTCGAGCGTCGTGGGCATCACGCCGTCGTCGGCCGCGACGATGAGGATGACGATGTCGGTGACGTCGGCACCGCGCGCACGCATGGCGGTGAACGCCTCGTGGCCCGGGGTGTCGATGAAGGTGAGGACCTTGCCCTCCTTCTCGACCTGGGACGCGCCGATGTGCTGGGTGATGCCGCCGGCCTCGCCGGCGACGACGTTGGCCTCGCGGATGCGGTCGAGCAGCAGCGTCTTGCCGTGGTCGACGTGTCCCATCACGGTGATGACCGGCGGCCGCGGGCGGAGGAGCGTCTCGTCCTCGTCCTCGGCGTCCATCGTGTCGAGCAGCTGCTGCAGCCCGACCTCGGCCTCCTCGCCGGGGTCGACCATGCGGATGGTGGCGCCGATCTCCGCCGCGAACAGCTCGATCATGTCGTCGGAGAGCGTCTGGGTCGCGGTGACCATCTCGCCCTGCTGCATGAGGAAGCGCACGACGTCGGCGGCCGAGCGGTTCAGCTTGGGGCCGACGTCCTTGGCCGTGGAGCCGCGCTCGATGACGATGGTGCCCTCGGGCACCGGCGCCGAGTTCGGCGTGTAGTTCGGCATGCCCTGCGGCAGCAGCTCCTCGCGGTTGCGACGGCGACGACCGCCGCTGCGGCGGGGCCGGCGCTGCTGGCCGAAGGGCGGACGGCCACCACCGGGACCGCCGGGACGGCCACCGGGTCCACCGCCGGGCCCGCCACCGGGACCGCCGGGACCCTGGCGGTAGCCACCGCCGGGCGCGTTGGGACGGGAGAAGCCGCCACCGGGACCGCCGGGGCGGCCGCCGGGACCACCGGGACGGCCGGCCGGACCGCCGGGGGCGGGACGACCGCCGGGCGGCGGCGGGATGGGCCGGCCCGTGGTCGAGCGGGGCGGGCCACCGGGGGGCGGCGGGATCGGCTTGCCCGAGGTCGAGCGGGGGGGCGGCGGCATGGCCGGACGGCCCTGGCGCGTCGCGGGCGGACCCGTCGGGGCGGCACCAGGCGGCGGCGGCACGGGCGGGCGGCCCGGGGGCGGGCCGGCGGGGCGCTGCGCCGGCGGGCCGGCCGGCGTCTGGCGGGCCGCGGGCGAGGCCGGCATCTGCCCGGGGGGCGGGCCGGCGGGGCGCGGCGCGGTGGGCCGCGGCGGCATCGGGCGGTCGCGGGAGGGCAGCTCGACGGGCGGCTGCTCGGAGGCCTTGCCGCTCTGGATGATCCGGTGCGGCGTGGGCGGGGCCGGCGTCGGCGCCTCGGCGGCGGGCGCCAGCGGCTCCGGCGTCGGGGCCGGCGCGGGAGCCGGCGTCGGCTCGACCGCGGCAGGTGCAGGGGCAGGTGCCGGCTCGGGCGCGGGCTCGGCCGGCGCAGGAGCGGGCTCGGCGGCGGCCTTCTTGGTGGCCTTGGTGGCCTTCGCCGGGGGCTCCTCCTCCGGGGGCTGCACGTCGCGGCGCAGACCCTCGCGGTCCGCCTTGCGACGGACGCGGTCGGCCTGAGCGTCCTCGATCGAGGACGAGTGGCTCTTGGCCCCGATCCCGAGCGAGAGCGCGAGGTCGAGCGTCTCCTTGTTGGTGAGACCGAGCTCTCGTGCAAGCTCGTAGACCCGGATCTTTGCTGCCAAGTGCCCTTACTTCCCTTCAGGATCGCTCATCGAGCGACCTACCATCCTCGCGCACCCCTCGAGGGCGACACGAAGCCCTTCCACTGCTCCGGCGGTGACCTCGGCCCGCAACGCCCTGCTCAGAGCACCCTTCCGGGCAGCCTGGGCGACGCACTCGGCGGAACCGACGCACAGCCACGCTCCCCGTCCGGGAAGCGACCGACCGATCTCCAGTGTGCCGGTGTCGGCACGACGAACCACCCGTACGAGCGTCGACTGCGGCCGTCGGGAGCGGCAGCCGATGCAGGTGCGGATCGGCTCGGCTACGACTCGGGCTCCTCGGGCGCGTCCGCCGCGACCTCTTCGGAGGCGTCAGGCGTCTCGACCTCGGCGTCCGCCTCGACCTCGACCGCTGCCTCAGCGGCAGGCTCGGCCTCGAGGACCTCGGGCTCGACGTGGGAGTACGCCTCGGCGGTGATGGCCTCGCCGCCCTCCGCGGGACGCCACTCCATCTCGCCGGTCTCGGCGTTCTGGACCCACTCGCCCTCGGCCCACTCCTCGCCGTTGTAGCCCGCCTCCTCCTCCGCCAGCTGGGTCTCGCTCTTGATGTCGATGCGCCAGCCGGTGAGGCGGGCCGCCAGGCGGGCGTTCTGCCCCTCCTTCCCGATGGCGAGCGACAGCTGGTAGTCGGGGACGATGACCTCGGCGGTGCCGGTGTTGTCGTGGAGGCGGACCTCCTTCACCTTCGCCGGCGACAGCGCCTTCATGATGAAGTCCTGCGTGTCGTCGGTGAAGGGGACGATGTCGATCTTCTCGCCGCGCAGCTCGTTCACGACCATCCGGACGCGCGCACCGCGGGCGCCGACGCAGGCGCCGACCGGGTCGACGTTGGCGTCGTTCGACCACACGGCGATCTTCGTGCGGTGACCTGGCTCACGGGCGCAGGCGCGGATCTCGACGACGCCGTCGGCGATCTCGGGCACCTCGAGCTGGAACAGTCGGAGGATGAGACCGGGATGCGTGCGGCTCACGACGATCTGGGGGCCGCGAGGGTTGCGCCGCACCTCGACGATGTACGCCTTGAGGCGGGTGCCGGGCTCCGGGCGCTCGAAGGGGACCTGCTCGGCCTGGGGCAGGAGCGCCTCGACCTTGCCGAGGTCGAGCAGCGTGAAGCGGCTGTCGGTCTGCTGGATGATGCCGGTGACGATGTCGCCCTCGCGGCCGGCGTACTCCTCGTACTTCAGCTCCCGCTCGGCCTCCCGCACGCGCTGCATCAGCACCTGCTTGGCCGTCTGGGCGGCGATGCGGCCGAAGTCGTCCGGCGTGTCGTCCCACTCACGGGTGACGTTGCCGTCCTCGTCGAGCTCCTGGCCGTACACGCGGATCTCGAAGGAGTCGGCGTCGATCGTGACGTACGCCTCCTCGGCCGCGCCCGGCATCCGCTTGTAGGCGGAGACCAGCGCGTTGGCGAGCGCCTCCAGCAGGGTGTCGACCGAGATGCCCTTGTCGGCCGCCAGCATCTGCAGGGCGTCGAGGATCTCCGGGTTGCCGGTACTCATGCCTCGCCCTCGTTCCTCGGGCGCCGCTTGAGTACCAGCGCGATGCTCATGGTTCGCTCGCTTCGCTCGCTCACTGCTTGGCCTGTCCCTTCTTCGGTGTCGTCTCCCACACGAAGACCGTGCGCGCCCGCTCCACGTCGCTGTACGACAGGCGGCGCTGCTCGGTTCCGGTGTCGACGACGAAGCCGTCGTCGTCTGCGTCGGTGATGACGCCGTCGAGGCGTCGAACGTCCCCCTGCTTGGTCTTGACCTTCACGCGCTCGCCGACGGCCCCCGCGTAGTGCTTCGGCGTGCGCAGCGTGCGCTCGAGGCCCGGCGTCGACACCTCGAGGGTGTAGCGGTCGGGCATGGGGTCGGCGTCGTCGAGGACGGCGCTGATCTCCCGGGTCAGGTCGGCGAGGTCCTCGAGGTCGACGTCGCCGCCGACCAGGACCTGGAGCGTGGCGCCGCCGTGCACCACGTCGTAGAGATCGGCCCCGTGCGCCTTGATGAGCGGCTCGACCAGCTCGGACACGCGCGAGGCGACATCAGTGGTCATTGCACACTCCTCTCAAGGTCGTGGGACAAAGAAAGAGCGTGGGCCCGAGCCCACGCCCCCGGCCGAAACCGGTCCGGACAGTGTAGTGGTCAGTACGACCGAGCGACGAAGGCGACCAGGTCGGGCTCGTCCTCGGAATCGGGGACCGAGCCGTCCTCCCGCTGGATGCAGCGGACCGTGATGGCCGACTCCTGGAGGGTGTCCTCCCCCGTCTCGCCGAGGGCGGCGAAGGGGATGCGGGCGAAGCCGTCCTGGGCCGCCTCGACCGCCTCGGCCACCGTGGACACGTCCGTCGTGCGGGCGTCGCGCCGGGCCCGGGCCGTCTCCAGCAGCGAGACCTGGATCTGCGCCAGCAGCGACGTGGCGAGGGCGACCGCCTTGTCGACGGCGACCTGCTCGCGCTCGCCGGTGTCGCGGCGCATGACGCCGACGTTGCCCTCGGCCAGCTCCCGGGGGCCGACCTCGACCCGCACGGGGATGCCCTTCAGCTCCCAGTCCACGGCGCGCCGGCCGAAGCTGGTGTCGACGCGGTCGTCGAGACGGACGCGCACGCCGGCGTCGACGAGCTCGTCCCGCAGGCGGCGGGCGACGTCGCCGGCGCCGCCCTCGTCCTTCACCAGGAGCACGACGACTTGATGAGGTGCGATCGCCGGCGGCAGGCGCAGGCCGGCGTCGTCGCCGTGGCACATGATCAGCCCGCCGACCATCCGGGTCGACACGCCCCACGACGTGGTCCAGCACAGCTGCTGGGCACCGTCGTCGCCCAGGTACTTGATGTCGAACACGCGGGCGAAGTTCTGGCCGAGCTCGTGGCTGGTGCCCATCTGCAGCGCCTTGCCGTCCCCCATCATCGCCTCGCACGTCATGGTGTTGTCGGCGCCGGCGAAGCGCTCGCGCGCCGTCTTGCGGCCGCGCAGGACGGGCACCGCCAGCACCTCCTCCATGAACCCGGCGTAGACGTAGTCGAGGATCCGGCGCGCGTACTGGGCCGCGTCCGCCTGCGAGGCATGGACGGTGTGCCCCTCCTGCCACAGGAACTCCGTCGTGCGCAGGAAGAGCCGGGGGCGCAGCTCCCAGCGGAAGATGTTCGCCCACTGGTTGAGCAGCAGCGGCAGGTCGCGGTAGCTCTGCACCCACTTGGCCATGTACTCGCCGAACACCGTCTCGCTGGTGGGGCGGAGGATCATGGGCTCGGCCAGCTCCTCGCCACCGCCGTGGGTGACGGTCCAGAACTCGTGGCTGAAGCCTTCGACGTGGGCCGCCTCGCGCGAGATGTACGACTGCGGGATCAGCGCCGGGAAGTAGACGTTCTCGGCGCCGGTGACCTTGATGCGACGGTCGAGGTCGGCCTGCATCAGCTCCCACATGGCGTACGCGTAGGGACGGATGACCATCGACCCGCGCGGCGGGCCGTTCTCCGCCAGCTCGGCCTTGGCGACGACGTCCTGGTACCAGCGGGGGAAGTCGTCGCCCTGTGGCGTCAGGACGGGCTGCTTGGCCATGCACGAACAGTAGGCCCCACGCGAAAGCGCCCCGGCGGAGATCCGCCGGGGCGCTTCGGGGGTCAGGTGCGCTCGCTGCGCTACTGGACGATGTTCCAGGTGAACGCGAAGTCCGCCTTGCGACCCTGGAACTCGTTGCCGGCCGACGACGGCAGCTGGGCGCTGATCTCGAAGTAGCGGCTCGTCGCCAGCCCGCCGCTGATCGTGGTGGCCGAGGTCGGCACCGCTGACAGCGTGTCGGAGGCAGCCGAGAAGTCGGTGGCGCAGTTGGAGGCCGCCGCCGGGAAGATGCAGGCGCCGGTCTTCGTCGTGAAGGCGGACGACGTGTACTCCTGGATGTAGACCTCGATCGTGGTGCACGGGTTGCCCGAGCCGTGCACGCTGACGCCGGCCGAGTCGCCCGGGGTGCACGCGCTCATCGCGTACTGCAGCGCGCTGGGGGTCAGCGTGCCGGTGTTCGTCAGCGTGAGCTGCGCCGTCGACGGCGTGCTGCCCGGCTTGAGACCGGTCGCCGAGGCGAGGATGGCGTCGCAGCCGGTGTTGGCGTTGGTGTCGATGCCGCCCGCCGACGACAGACACGCAGTGCCGGCGTTGACCTTGTTCGACAGCGTGAGGGAGCCGGTGGCGAAGGTGCTCGTCTGGTTGGTCGTCGAGGCGCTGAAGCTGGCGAACGTGCCGGCGCCGACAGCGGCTCCGGCAGCGCCGAACAGCAGCACGGCGATCATGATCTTGCGGAACATCTGGTCTCCCTGGCGTGGGCGGGTCGGAGCCGCGGGGGGTGCGGTCCCTCGTTGATGGATCGAGCATCGACGTTCGCCGCCGCCAGGTGAAGACCAATTCGGACGATTCGGTGTGAGTCTTCCTCCACTCTCGATGACTAGTCCTCGCGCACTGCACGCGCAGGCCAGCGGTACTCTCCGCGCGGTGACGACGCGCGTGCGGGTGATGACCGCAGCGGCCAGCGCGGTCGCTGCACTCCTCACGCTGGCGATCGCGCTCGCGCCGTCGTTGCGCTTCGCGTTCGAGAGCCCGGAGCTGCGGGCTGTCCTCGAGGCGACCCAGGCGCTCATCGCCGCCATCGCCGCCTACCTCGTCTACGGCCGCGTGCGCCGCTACGGCCGACGCAACGATCTGTTGATCGCCTACACGCTTGCGCTGTCGGCCGTCACGAACCTCTTCTTCATGGCCCTGCCCGACGGCGGGGAGTCGGCGCTGACGTTCCAGACCTGGGGTCGCCTCCTCAGCCGCATCGCCGCCGGACTCGTCCTGGCATGGGCCGCGGTCGCGCACGACCGCGCCCTCCGCGTGCCGCGACGCGCGGCGCTGACGATCGCGGCCGCGGTCGACGGCACGCTGGCGCTCGTCGCCGTCTTCGTCGGCCTGCTCGTGGACCACCTGCCCGCCGGCACCGACGTCGCGATCGACGCCGGCGGTCGGCCCGTGCCCGCGCTCTGGGGGCATCCGGAGACGCTGGCCGCCGAGCTGCTGCTGTTCGCGATCCTGCTCGTCGCCGCCTTCGGCTTCGCCAGCAGGGCCGATCGTCGTCCGGATCCGATGTTCACGGCGCTGGCCGTCGGCTCGGCCCTCAGCGCGTTCTCCTGGCTGCACTTCGCCGCCTACCCGTCGATCTTCTCCGACGTCGTGCAGATGGGCGACCT
>DASUCO010000043.1:0-5283 GCA_036275955.1 Acidimicrobiales bacterium | reverse complement strand
GTGGGCCTCCTCGGCGATGGCGTGGCCCTGCTTGCCCGAGCTGCGGTTGGTGATGACGCGCACGGCGTCGATCGGCTCGCGCGTGCCGCCGGCGGTGACGCACACCTTGAGTCCCGCCATGTCGCGGTCGGCACCAAGGATCCTCTCGATCTCGGCCACGATCTCGACCGGCTCGCGGAGGCGGCCGACGCCGACGTCGCCGCCGGCCAGGTGGCCGGACGCCGGCGCGAGCACGTGCACGCCGCGCTCGCGCAGCACGCGCAGGTTCTCCTGCACCGCCGGCTGCTCCCACATCTCGGTGTGCATGGCGGGACAGACGAGCACCGGCGCCCGCGTCGCCAACAGCGTGGCGACGAGCAGGTCGTCCGACAGCCCGATGGCGTAGGCGGCCAGCACGCGGGCGGTGGCCGGCGCCACCACGACGAGATCGGCGCGCTGGCCGAGCGTCGTGTGGGGGCTGGGCTCGGGGCTGTCCCACAGCGTGGTGCGGGCCGGCTCCGACGCCAGCGCGCTGAACGTCGTCGTCGTGACGAAGTGCAGCGAGTCGGGCGTGAGCACCGGGCTCACGTGCGCGCCGGCGTCGACCAGACGGCGGCAGACCTCGATGGCCTTGTAGGCGGCGATGCCGCCCGAGACGCCGAGGACGATGCGGGCCCCGGCGAGGGAGGTCAGGGTCTACCCCTCGGTCTCGGCCTCCGCCGCGGCGGAAGCAGCAGCAGCCAGCTCTTCGGCCTCGCGCTCGTCGGCGTCGAACCAGCTGCCGACGATCTTGTCGGCGGCGATCTCCTCGAAGGCGATCGACAGCGGCTTGCGAGCGGTGGAGGTGACCTGCGGCGGCACCAGCGTGCCCAGGCCCTCGCCCAGCTGGTTGAAGTAGGCGTTGACCTGACGGGCGCGGCGGGCGGCCAGCGTGACCAGGGAGAACTTCGAGTCGACCCGGCCGAGGAGGTCCTCGATGGGCGGGCTGATCATCGTGTCGTCACGCCAAGACATAGGCCTGCCAGCGTACCAGCGAGGTCCCGAAGGTCCCTGATCCAGGGTTTTGGTGAGGCCACGGGGCCAGATCTGACCTCCTGGCATCACCAAAACGGTCTCAGCCGGCTCGGGCGGATTCGATGATGTCGTGGATCTCGGCCACGGCCCGGTCGAGGTCGTCGTTGACCACCTCGATGGCGCCGAGCTCCCGGGCGGCATCGGTCTCCTGAGCCGCCTTGGCCAGCCGCCGCTGCACGACCTCCTCGGGGTCGCCCCGGCCCCGCAGCCGGCGCTCCTGCTCCTCGGGCGAGGGCGGTACGACGAAGAGCAGGAGCGCGTCGGGGTCGAGGGCCCGGATCTGGCTGGCCCCGTGCACCTCGATCTCGAGCACGACGTCGCTGCCCTCGGGCACCAGGCCCGGCCGCGGGAGGTGGGTGCCGTAGAGGTTGCCGAGGAACTCGGTCCACTCGAGGAACCCGCCGTCGGCGATGGCCGCCTCGAACTCGTCGCGGGTCACGAACCGGTACGCGTCATCGGGCTCGCCGGGGCGCTGGGCGCGGGTCGTCCACGACCGGCTGAGCCACAGGCGGTCGTCGAGGGCCAGCAGCCGCTCGACGATGGTCCCCTTGCCGACCCCGCCGGGACCCGAGATGACGATGATCAGCTGGCGGCCAGGGTCTCGAGCAGCTTCTTGCGCTGGTTGGCGCCGAGGCCCTGGATGCGACGGGTCTCGCTGACCTCGCACTCCTCGAGGAGGCGGCGGGCCTTGACCTTGCCCAGGCCGGGCAGCGACTCGAGCACGGCCAGCACCTTCATCTTGCCGATCGTGTCGTTCCCGGCGGCCTGGTCGAAGAGCTCGGTCAAGGTGACCGAGCCCATCTTCAGCTTCTCCTTGAGCTCGGCGCGTGCGCGGCGAGCGGCGGCGGCCTTCTCGAGCGCAGCGGCGCGCTGTTCGTCCGTGAGCTGGGGCGGCAACGGCATGGCTCGAACGTAGCGCGACTACCGGGACAGGCTGTCCACCAGGGCTTCTGCCGCCTTGACCGGGTCGTCGGCCGCGGTCACCGCCCGGCCGATCACGAGGAGATCGGCCCCCGCCTCGAGCGCCTCGCCCGGCGTCGTGACCCGCGCCTGGTCGTGGGCGGACACGCCCGGCGGGCGGGTGCCGGGGACGACGAGCGTGAACCGCGGCACCAGCTCGCGGATGAACCCGAGGTCGGTGCCGGCGCAGATGAGCCCCTTGGCCCCCGCCTCGACGGCCAGCTCGACCCGCTTGGGGAGGATGTGCGCGGGGGCGTCGGCGTCGCTGGTGAGGACGGTCACCGCCAACGGCACCGGCGTGGGCAGTCCGGCGGCGGCGGCGCCCTCGAGGAAGCCGTCGACCCCGGCCCGCAGCATGACGGGCCCGCCCATGGCATGGATCGTCAGGTACATGACGCCGGTGGCACCTGCCACCCGAGCCGCCTTCTCGACGGTGTTCGGGATGTCGTGCAGCTTCAGGTCGAGGAAGACGTCGTAGCCGAGATCGAGCATGGCCTGCACGGCGTCGGGCCCGGCCGCGGTGAACAGCTCGAAGCCGACCTTCGCCACCCGGAACCACGGCTGCACGTCCTTGGCCAGGCGACGAGCGACGACGAGGTCGTCCACGTCGAGCGCCAGCGCCAGGTGGTCGCGCACGTCGATGTCAGTGGCTGCCGGCATTCGCCCTCCCCTGTTCTGCGAGTCCTTGTAGCACCTTTGCCAACGCACGCGGATCGGCGAAGGTCGCGGTGCCGACCTGGATCGCCGTCGCCCCGGCGTCCAGCAGGTGTCGCGCCGTCCGAGCATCGCGCACACCGCCGACGCCGACGATCGGCAGGTCGGGGTGGGCGGCGTGGACGTCGTGCACGCAGCGGACCGCCACCGGGTGGATGGCCGGCCCGCTCAACCCACCGGGCATGCCCTCGACCATGGCGAAGACGGTGTTGATGAGCGTCACCGCCTCGGCGCCGCCGCGGCGAGCGGCGGCGGCCACGTCGACCAGGCGGTCGGTGTTGGGGCTGAGCTTGGCCCAGCGCGGCACACCGGCGGCCGACGCCGCGTCGACGACCTCTTCCGTGGCGCGCTCGTCGTGAGCGAACAGGTCGCGCCCGGCGTGGGTGTTCGGGCAGCTGAGGTTGACCTCGACGGCGATCACGTCGGCGCCGTGCAGCATCGCCGCGCCCTTGGCGTACTCCTCGACGGTGCGGCCCCAGATGCTGACGACCACGCGGGCGCCGGCGCGCTGCAGCCGCGGCAGGTCGTGCTCCAGCCACGCCTCGATGCCCGGGCCCTGCAGGCCCACGCGGTTGAACATCCCGCCGTCCGCCGCGTGCACCCGCGGCGGCGGGTTGCCGGGCCACGGCTCCGGCAGCAGCGACTTCACCACCACCGCGCCGAGCGACGACAGGTCGACGTAGCGGCCGAGCTCGTCGGCGTGGCCGGCGGTGCCCGACGCCGTCATCACCGGGTTCGGCAACGTCACCGACCCGATGGCGACACTCACCTCAGACCCCCAGCCCCAGCTGCTCGCCGCCGGACGGGTCGAGGTACTCCTGCAGGCATCGCACGCGCATCGTCGTGTTGCCCCAGTCCCGCATGCCCTCGGCCGCGGCTAGCGCGGCGGCGACGGTCGTCAGGCAGGGGATGCGGTGCACGCCGGCCGCGGTGCGGATGTACTTGCCGTCGGCGCGCGGGCCGGAGCCGCGCGGCGTGTTGACCACGAGGTCGACCTTGCCGGCCTGGATGAGGTCGAGCGCGGTCTGTCCGTGGACCGCCGGCTCGCCCACCTTGTCGACGATGGTCTCCACCGCGATGCCGGCCTCTTCCAGCGCCCGCGCCGTGCCTTCGGTGGCGGCGATCGAGAAGCCGAGATCGGCGAAGGCGCGCGCGGCGCGGACGCCGCCGGCCTTGCCGCGGTCGGAGATCGACAGGAACACCGAGCCGCCCTCGGGCAACCGGTCCCCCGCCGCGATCTGGCTCTTGGCGAACGCCAGCCCGAACGTGGCATCGATGCCCATGACCTCGCCGGTCGAGCGCATCTCCGGTCCGAGGAGGGTGTCCACGTCGGGGAAGCGGTCGAACGGGAGGACCGCCTCCTTGACCGACACGTGGCCGCTGTTGATCGGCGGCCGCAGTAGGCCCTCGGTGCGCAGCTCGGCGAGGGTGGCGCCGGCCATGACGCGAGCGGCGATCTTGGCCAGCGGCACGCCGGTGGCCTTGGCCACGAACGGCACCGTGCGCGACGCCCGCGGGTTGGCCTCGATCACGAAGACCTGGTTGTGCTTCACCGCGTACTGCACGTTGAGCAGGCCGACGACGCCGAGCGCGTCGGCGATCGCCCGCGTGTGCTCCTCGATCGTCTCGATGACCGCGTGCGGCAGCGTCGGCGGCGGGATGGCGCACGCGCTGTCGCCGGAGTGCACGCCCGCCTCCTCGACGTGCTCCATGATCGCCCCGATCACGACCTCCCCAGCCGCGTCGCGCAGCGAGTCGACGTCGACCTCGATGGCGTCCTCCAGGAAGCGGTCGATGAGCACCGGGCGGGAGGCCGAGAGGCCGCCCTCCTTGCCCAGCGACCCGAAGCCGGCCAGCTCGGCCATGGCGGCGCGGAGGCTCTCGTCGTCGTAGACGATCGACATGGCGCGACCGCCGAGCACGTAGCTGGGGCGCACCAGCGCCGGGTAGCCGATGCGCTCGATGTGGGCGAGGGCCTCGTCGATGTTCACCGCGGTGCCGCCCGCCGGCTGGGGGATCTCGAGGTGGGCGCACAGCGCGTTCCAGCGCTCGCGGTCCTCGGCCAGGTCGATCGACGCCGGCGAGGTCCCGAGCACCAGCTCCGCCGGGAGGTCGTGGCTGAGCTTCAGCGGGGTCTGGCCGGCCAGGCTGACGATGATCCCGTGGACGGGACCGGCGGCCAGCTCGGCCTCGACGACGTTCAGCACGTCCTCGCGGGTGAGCGGCTCGAAGTAGAGGCGGTCGGACGTGTCGTAGTCGGTCGACACCGTCTCCGGGTTGCAGTTGACCATCACCGTCTCGAACCCGGCGTCGCGCAGCGCGAACGACGCGTGCACGCAGCAGTAGTCGAACTCGATGCCCTGCCCGATGCGGTTCGGGCCGGAGCCGAGGATGATGACCTTGGGCTTGGTCGAGGGCTGCACCTCGTCCTCGTCCTCGTAGGTCGAGTAGTGGTACGGCGTCTTGGCGTCGAACTCGGCGCCGCAGGTGTCGACCGTCTTGAACGTCGCCTTCACGCCGTGCTCGAGCCGCTTGGCGCGCACGACGAGCTCGTCG
>DASUCO010000042.1:0-14166 GCA_036275955.1 Acidimicrobiales bacterium | reverse complement strand
CACGTCGTGCACGTGCTGGGCGCGCGCCGCTGCCATCAGCAGCGCCTCGGTGCGCGCCTCCACGTCACCGGCGGGGTCGAGCAGCAGCGAGCGGATCTGCTCGCCGATGGGCGTGCCCCCCGGTTCGCGCGTGAGGACGGCATCGAGTCGCGCGGCCAGGCGATCGGCCTGGGTCGACTTGCCCGACGCCTCGCCGCCCTCGAACGCGATGAAGACGCCGCGCGTCACGCGTCGGCGAGCTCGCGTCGCTCGCCGACGCGCAGCGAGGTGACGGCGAGGACGCCGGCGGCGAGGATCACGATGCCGGCGAGCCACAGCGCGAGCCGCACGCCCGGCAGCTCGATGTCGACGCCGAGGAGATCCGCCCGACCGTCGAAGAACCGCTCCGACAGGCGACCGAGCGTCTCGGCGAGCAGCGGGCCCACCGCGAACGACAGCAGCAGGCAGAAGCGGACCAGCGTGTACAGCGCCGAGAAGATGCGCCCCCGCAGCTCGTCGGCCACCGTCTCGTGGAGGATCGTGAACCCGAGAACGTAGACGGCGCCGGCGCACACGCCGAGCACGGCTACGAAGAAGACGGCAGCCGCCAGCGTCTCCATCGCCGCGCCGCCGATGAGCGTGATGCCGGCGACGATCACCGCCCAGCAGAAGACGCGCGCCTTGGGGATGCGCTTCTGCACCGTCGTGACCAGCAGCACGCCGCCGGCCATGCCGAAGCCGAGCCCGGTGAGCAGCACGCCGAAGCCAGCCGAGCCGCCACCGAGCACGCGCCGCGAGAACAGGTCGCCGAGCGGCACCACCATGCCGCCGCCCATGAGCCCCGTGCCGATGCCGACCATGACGGCGCGCACCGTCGGGTTGATGAACATGAACCGCCAGCCCTCGCGCAGCTCGCGGAAGGTGCTGCCGAAGTCGAAGCGCACCTGCTCACGGCGCGGCGCGGTGCGACGGTTGGCCAGCGTCAGCGTGGAGATGAGGACGGCCGACAGGCAGAAGGTCAGCACGTCGAGGTAGACGGCGATCAGCTCCTGGTCGATCTTGAGGAAGTCGAGCGAGTCGATGTCCGACAGCCACGTCGCCACCTTGGCCAGGAACGCGAACAGCAGCGTGGCGATGGGGAACGTCCCGTACGCAGCGACGAGCGAGAGGGAGTTCGCCGTCGCCAGGTGCGTCGTCGGCACCAGGTTGGGGACGGACGCCTCCTTGGCCGGCGACCACAGCAGCGTGCCGACCTCGAGCACGAGCGAGGCCAGCACCAACGTCCACACGTGGTCGATGAACGGGAGCGTCAGCAGCACCCCGCCGCGGAGGAGGTCGCAGGAGACCATGACCTTCTTGCGGTCCCACCGGTCGACGAGCACGCCAGCGATCGGGGCCAGAAAGAAGCCCGGCACCATGCGCGCCGACATGACGAGCGAGATGGCGGCGGCCGGGGAGTCGCCGCCCACGCGCGTGGCGATGGCGATGATCGCCAGGAACCCGATCCAGTCGCCCATGGCTGACACCACCTGGGCCAGCCACAGCCGAAAGAAGTCGTCCGAGCCGAAGAGGCGCACGACCGTCGACGGCTTGTCGAAGGGCGGCTCCGGGACCTGGTGGTCCTCGCGCCGCCCCACCGGCCCCAGGGGCTGGGTGGTCGGCTCGTCCGGATCTCGGGGGTCCGACGGCACCGCTCTCAGTCTCGTCCTGAGCCGACGCGGGTCAGCGGCGCGCGCCAGTGCCACGGGACAACGGTAGGGGGTCGATCCCCCTGACCAGCGTCATCCCTCGCTGTCGGCGCCCTCGTCGGCGGGGGCCGGGGCCTTCTTCTTGGCGGCCGCCTTCTTGGCCGGCGCCTTCTTCTTCGTCGCGGCGGCCTTCTTGGCCGGCGCCTTCTTGGCCGCCGCCTTCTTCTTCGGCTTGGCCGGGCCCGCCTCGCGCCGGATCTGCAGAAGCTCCATGGCGCGCTCCGGGGTGATCTCCTCGACCGTGTCGCCGGCCCGGAGCGACGCGTTGGTCTCGCCGTCGGTGACGTAGGGCCCGAAGCGGCCCTCCTTCAGGACCATGGGCTTGCCGCTGACGGTGTCCTCGCCCAGCTCCCGCAGGGGCGGCTTGGGCGCGCCTCGCCGGCCGAACTGCTTGGGCTGGGCCAGGATGGCCAGCGCCTCCTCGAGGGTGAGGTCGAACAGCTGCTGCTCGGACTCGAGGCTGCGGCTGTCCTTCTCCTTCGAGATGTAGGGCCCGTACCGGCCGTTCTGCGCGGTGATCTCGATGCCGTCGGCGGGATCGACGCCGACGACCCGCGGCAGCGACAGCAGCTTCAGCGCGTCGTCCAACGTGATCGTCTCGAGGGACATGTCCTTGAACAGCGACGCCATCTTCGGCTTCTGCTTCGGCGGCAGCGTGTCGGCGTCCCCCAGCTGGACGTACGGGCCGAAGCGACCGTTCTTCGCGTAGACGGGCAGGCCCGACTCGGGATCGGTGCCGATCGGGTCATCGCCCTTGGGCATCTCGAGCAGCTCGACGGCGCGGTCGATCGTCAGCTCGTCGAGCGGGAGGTCGGGCGGCACCGACGCCGTCTCCTCGCCGCGGCGCACGTAGGGGCCGAACTTGCCGTTGCGCACCTCGATGGGGTTGCCGGTGGCGTCGACGCCCAGCGGGATGGCGTTGATGACCGCGGGGTCGGCCTCGTCGATGGCCACCTGCACGAGCGGGTGCAGGCCGGGCGTGCCGTTCCCGAAGTAGAAGGCGTTCAGCCACGGCTCGCGCTGCTGCTCGCCCTCGGCGATGGCGTCGAGGTCCCCCTCCATCTTCGCCGTGAAGTCGTAGTCGACGAGGTGCGAGAAGTACTGCGTCAGCAGGTTGGTGACGGCGAACGCGCCCGACGTGGGGACCAGCGCGGTGCCCTTCTTGAAGACGTAGTTGCGGTCCTGGATCGTGCTCATGATCGACGCGTACGTCGACGGGCGGCCGATGCCGAGGTCCTCCAGCGCCTTCACCAGCGTCGCCTCGGTGTAGCGAGCGGGCGGCTTCGTGCTGTGCCCGTCCGCGCTCAGCTCGGGCGCCGGCAGCACGTCGCCCTCCGCCAGCTGCGGCAGCCGGGCGTCGCTCTCGTCCTCGTCGTCGCTGTCCTCGCCGCTGAAGCCGTACACGGCGAGGAAGCCGGGGAACACGATCGTGCGACCCGACGCGCTCCACTCCGTGAGAACGCCCGCGGTGTTGCTGGATCCTGCGGCGGTCGGCGCCTCGATCCGCACCGACACCGTGTTCAGCCGGGCATCGACCATCTGGGACGCCAGCGTGCGCTGGTAGATGAGCCGGTAGAGCGTGAGGTCGTGGCCGCGGAGCTCGCCGTCGAGCTGCTCGGGGGTGCGCCACGTGTCGCCTGCCGGCCGGATCGCCTCGTGCGCCTCCTGCGCGCCCTTCGCCTTCTTCTCGTACGTGCGCGGCGCGTCGGGCAGGTGGTCGCGGCCGAACTTCTCCTCGATCAGTCGACGGGCCGCGCTGATCGCCTCGGCCGACAGGGTCGTCGAGTCGGTGCGCATGTAGGTGATGTAGCCCCGCTCGTAGAGCCCCTGGGCGACCTGCATCACCTGGCGCGCGCTCATGCGCAGGCGGGAGCCGCCGACCTGCTGCAGCGTCGAGGTGATGAACGGCGCCTTCGGTCGCTGCGCGCTCTCCTTCGACTCGACGGAGCGGACGGTGAACGTCGAGCCGTCGAGCGCGGTGACGAGCTGGTTGGCACCGGCCTCGTCGAGGACGACGACGCCCTCCTTGGCGACACCGGCTTGGTCGAAGTCCTTGCCGCTCGCGATGCGGGCGCCATCGATCGAGTGCAGCGCACCCTTGAACGCGGGCTCGGTGGGGAAGTCGGCGGCGAGGTCCCAGTAGTCCGCGCTGATGAACGCCATGCGCTCCCGCTCGCGCTCGACGACGAGCCGTACCGCCGGTGACTGCACTCGTCCGGCCGAGCGCGCCGACTGCCCGATCTTGCGCCACAGGACCGGGGAGATCTCGAAGCCGACAAGGCGATCGACGATGCGACGCGACTCCTGCGCGTCGACGAGTCGGTAGTCGATGTCGCGGCTCTCGGCGATGGCGCGGTCGATGGCCGAGCGGGTGATCTCGTGGAACACCATGCGCTTCACCGGGATGCGCGGCTTGAGCACCTCGTGCAGGTGCCAGGCGATGGCCTCGCCCTCGCGGTCCTCATCGGTGGCGAGGAACAGCTCGTCCGCGTCCTTCAGCGCCGCCTTGATCTCGGACAGGACGTCCTTGCGCGCCCGAACCTCGTAGGTGGGCTTGAAGTGGTTGTCGACGTCGACGCCGAGGCCCTTCTCGGGCAGGTCGCGGATGTGGCCATAGGACGCGAGGACGGTCCACTCCGACCCGAGGAAGGAGCTGATGGTCTTCGCCTTGGCCGGCGACTCGACGATCGCAAGTTTCGTCATGCCTCTTCCATCGCTGTCAGGTGGAGGGGCTCCTTGTCAAGCGCACCACGCAGAAGGGCCACCCCGGAGGGTGGCCCTTCCTACTTGCTGACCTGCGGGTTCGCGCTACTCGAAGGCGGCAGCGGTCTCCGAGAGGGCCGGGGCATCGCCGATGCCGGCGGTGTCCCGCTTGGAGAACATGATCGCCACGATCAGCACCGCCAGTGCGATGCCGGCGATGGCGAAGCGGCCGGCGTCGTTGTCCTGCATGTTGATGACGGCGGGGAGGATCAGCAGCGAGACCAGGTTCATCACCTTGATCAGCGGGTTGAGCGCCGGGCCCGCGGTGTCCTTGAACGGGTCGCCGACGGTGTCGCCGATGACTGCGGCCTTGTGGGCCTCGGACCCCTTGCCACCCTCGTGGCCGTCCTCGATGTACTTCTTCGCGTTGTCCCAGGCGCCGCCCGAGTTCGAGAGGAAGTTGGCCATCAGCTGGCCGGTGAGGATGACCGCGGCGAGGAACGCACCGAGGGCGTAGAAGTTGATGCCGAAGCCGATGATGACCGGCGTCAGCACGGCCAGCAGCGCCGGCGTGGCCAGCTCGCGGAGGGAGGCGGCGGTGCAGATGTCGATGACGGGCCCGTAGTCCGGCTTCTTGGTGCCGGCCATGATCCCGCCGTCGGCGAACTGGCGACGCACCTCCTGCACCACGACGCCGGCGGTGCGGCCGACGGCGCGGATGGCGAGGGAGCTGAACATGAACGCGATCGAGCCACCGATGAGGAGACCGATGAAGGTCTTCGGGTCGGCGACGTTGATCGGGAACATGTCGAACACGGTGCGACCGGCGGCCTCGAGCTCCTCGATCTCGGCCACGCTGAGCAGCTCGTTGCCGATCGTCTCGATGAACGAGGCGAACAGGGCGACGGCGGCGATGACGGCGGAGCCGATGGCGAAGCCCTTGGTGACGGCCTTGGTGGTGTTGCCCACCGCGTCGAGGCTGACCATGATCCGCTCGGCCTCGCCGCTGAACTCGCCCGACATCTCGGCGATGCCGGCGGCGTTGTCGGCCACCGGGCCGAAGGTGTCCTCGGAGACCACGACGCCGGTGGTGGCCAGCATGCCCATGCCGGTCAGGGCCACCAGGTAGAAGGTGAACTTGATGTTGCCGTCGCCCAGGGCGATGGCGACGCCGAGCGCACCGGCGATGGCGATGATGGCGTACACGGTCGACTCGAGACCGGAGCTGATGCCGGAGAGCACGGTCGTGGCGGGGCCGGTGCGAGCGGCCTCGGCGATCTCCCGCACCGGGCGGGTCTCGGTCGAGGTGAAGTACTCGGTGAGGCGCGACGCGACCTGGGCGAGCACGAGGCCGATGACGACGGCGCCGAGCATGCGCCAGCCCTCGTTGATGTTGTCGTTGCCGACGTAGGTGAGGGCGACGATGGCCGTGCCGATGACGGTGAGGATGCCGGCGGTCAGGAAGCCGCGGTTGATCGGCGCCATGGCCGACTTGTCCTTGTCGGTGGCGCGCACCATGAACACGCCGACGATCGACGCCAGGACGCCGATGGCGCGGCAGGCGACGGGGAAGATGAGGCCGAGCGCGGGGTTGGCGCCGATGGACTCGAACGCGGCGACGCCGAGGATGATCGAGGCGACGAGGGTGACCTCGTAGCTCTCGAACAGGTCGGCGGCCATGCCGGCGCAGTCGCCCACGTTGTCGCCGACGTTGTCGGCGATGGTGGCCGGGTTGCGGGGGTCGTCCTCGGGGATGCCGGCCTCGACCTTGCCGACGAGGTCGGCGCCGACGTCGGCGGCCTTGGTGAAGATGCCGCCGCCGACGCGGAGGAACAGCGCCAGGAGCGAGCCACCGAACCCGAAGCCGACGAGGATCGCCGAGCTCGTGTTCTGGAAGACCATGATGATCAGCGTCGCCCCGAGCAGGCCGAGGCCGACGGTGAACATGCCGGCGACGCCGCCGGTGCGGAACGCCACCTTGAGGGCGGCGGGCAGCGACCCGGTGCGGGCGGCGGCCGCGGTGCGGACGTTGCCGCGCACGGCGAGACCCATGCCGATGAAGCCGGTCAGGCCCGACATGAAGCAGCCGCCGACGAACGCCAGGGTCCGGAAGATGCCGGACTCGGCGAAGCTCAGCGCCTCGGTGCCGTCGGGCTTCAGCACGGCGGTCGACGTCAGGAACACGACGACCACGAGCGGGATGAGGATGTACCCGATGGTCTTGAACTGGCGGTTCAGGTAGGCGCTGGCGCCCTCCTGGATTGCCGTCGCGATCTCGATCATCTTGGGCGTGCCCTGGTCGGCGGCGAGGACGCCGCGCATCAGCGCGAAGCCGACCAGGAGAGCGAGGACGGCCGTAGCCGCGGAGAACACCAGCCAGAACCACTCGGAACCACCGAGCTCGAACGACTGGTATCCGCCCTCAGCAGCGAGGACGTGGAGCATGCAGATTTCCCTCCGGTCAGAATTTGGGGACGGCGAAAACTACAGTTTCAGCCACCCAAAAGGTCAAACCGTGCGGCGGCCGCTCAGAGGATCGTGGTCGAGGTCGTCGACGGGACCGTGGAGGTCGTCGTGGAGGTCGTCGTCGTGGTCGGCGGCGGCGCCGACCCGACGGTGGCGTCGTCCCGCAGGTCCTCGAACAGCCGCTCCGCCTCCGGCGTGAGGTAGACGACCGACTGGTTGCCGGCCATGCCCACCTCCCCCGGTGCCACCACGTTCGTGAGCTGGTCGGGGTCGAGGCGCCGGGCGGTGGCACCCAGGCGGACGACGTCGTCGAAGGGGGCGCTGATGCGGACGTGGTCCCACAGGACGCGCACCCACGCGGTGACGCCGTCCATGTCGGCCACCTCGGTGCGCATCTTCCGCAGCGCCGAGAGGATGACGGTCCCCTGGTTGGCCGATCGGCTCAGGTCGCCCTGAGCCACGCTGTGGCGGTCGCGGGTGAACGCCAGCACCTCACGACCCGAGAGGTTGTGGTGGCCGCGCTCGAAGTAC
Organism: Acidimicrobiales bacterium; assembly: GCA_036275955.1. GTDB lineage: Bacteria > Actinomycetota > Acidimicrobiia > Acidimicrobiales > CADCSY01 > DATLFP01. The sequence goes on along the minus strand of DASUCO010000042.1, from coordinate 6,739 downwards.
GCGCCGCTGGCCTTGTCCGCCATGCGCCGCTCGACGGGGATGATGACGCGGTCCAGGGCGTCGACCATGGCCGTCAGACCCTCGAAGCTCGTCACCACCCACCAGTGCACGGGAAGTCCGGTGAGCCGCTGGACGGTCTCCGACAGCAGGTCGGGGCCGCCGATGGCCATCGCCGTGTTGAGCTTCCCGCGACCGTGCTCGGGGATCTCGACCCAGCTGTCTCGGGGGAAGCCGAGCACGGTGCCGGTGCCGCTGGCCGGGTTCACCGCCAGCAGGTGCACCGAGTCGGCGCGGGAGCGATCCACGCGCTCGCCGGGCCTGGCGTCGGAGCCGACGACCAGCACGAACAGGAGCCCGTCGTGGGACTCGACATCGCTGTCGAACGGGATGGCGGGGCCGTAGGGCTGGGCGTCGGGCTGGCGCATCTGGCGCGTCGCCGCCGGCTCGGGGGCGTTGCCGATCGGCCGCGAGACGGGCCGGGAGAGCGCCGCGACCGCCGTCGTGCTCGGCGCCAGCAGCACCGTGGGCGCCGGGAGCGCCTGCTGCACGGCGATGGGCGGACGGCCCACCACGACGTCGGCTTCGCCCGTGCGCAGACCGAGGCCGAGGGCGGCGACGAGCAGGTCGACCACGACCGCCACCGCCAGGACCCCCCTCGTCACGTCAGGCGGACTTCTCCTCATCCACGTCCGTCGCCTGCCTCGACGGCGAGGATCGCCCACCGCCCCGGCACCCCGCGCAGCTCGTGGTCGCCGCGGTCGACGAACGCGAAGCCGGAGCCGGCGACGAGGTCGGCGACCGTGCGTGACACGAGTGCCTCGCCCGGCCCAGCCTCACCGGCGATGCGCGACGCGATGTGCACCGTGAGACCTCCGAGATCGCCACCCGCGCGGCGCTCGACCTCGCCGGTGTGGACGCCGACCCGCAGGCGGACGCCGAGCTCCTCGGCGGTCTGGGCGATGCGCCGCGCGCACCTGACCGCGTCGCTCGGCGTCGCGAACTCGGCCAGGTGACCGTCACCCGTCTGCTTCACGACTCGACCCCCGCTTCGACCGACCTGCGCGACGACCATGGCGTCGAGGCCGTCGAGCACCTGCCGCCAGTGCCGGTCGCCGGCCGCCGCGACCTGCGCGGTCGACCCGACGACGTCCGTGAAGAGGACGGTCGCCAACGCCCGCTCGTCGGCGCCAGCCTCGGTTCCGGTCAGCCACCGTGCCAGCTCGTCGGCGTCGGGATCGCCCGCATACAGGCGGTGGGTCGCCAGCCGGAGGAACGATGCGTCCGGGATGCCGTCGGCAAGCGCTCGGGCGTCCTCCTCGCGGTGCAGGCCGCTGTCGCCGATGGTCGTCACGAGCACCGGCACGGTCACCGCCGGCAGCAGACCGCGCACGTCGGACGTGAGCTCGGCTCGCAGCCACGCGGCCGCGACCGCGGGACTGCACGCCAGCCGTTCGGCTCGCGCCGCCGCCTCTCGGTCGGTCCCGTGGTCGCCGATGTCGAGACCCATGGCACCCGTCCCCCACGTCTCCTCGAGGTGGGCGACAGCGCGGTCGAGCTCGCTCGGAGACATCGACGTGCACGCCGACGCGTTGCTCAGGTGCATCCGCTCGACGCGACCCGGGTCCGTGGCCGCCAGCTCGATGGCCGCATGGGCGGCGAAGCCCTCGGCCATGATCACCACGCGATCGAGCTCGAGCGCGTCGAGCACGGTCCGAAGGTCGTCGGCCCACGCTGACCGACTCGGCTCGGCGGCGGGTGGCAGCGGGTCGGACACGCCCACGCCGCGGGGGTCGAGCATGGCGACGCGCCCCATCGGCTCGAGGTACCGGAAGTAGCGGATCGCTCCGGGATGGTCGTCGAGACCGTCGACCGACCGACCCCACCAGGTCGTGAACAGGATCGTGCGGTCGCCTTCGCCGTAGCACCGGTGGGCGACGCGGCCCCCGCCGCCCAGGGCGTACCGGGTCGGCGTCAAGACCACGGTCGAACGCTACGCGGAGCGCTCCTCGACGGTCACGAACACCTGGTTGGCGACGCTCGATCCGAGCGTTCGGTCCTTGCCGCCCACCCGCAGGACGAGCGGACCGTCGAAGGGGTGCTTCTCCTTGACCTGGACCTTCACGCCGGGGCGGAGGCCGAGCGTGTCGAGGAACGCCACCACCTCGGGGTCGGTCGATCCGGGCACGGCGACGGTGGCGACGTCGCCGGGCTCGAGCGCGTACAACGGCGGCATGGCGGGGATGTCGCCGGCCTCCAGCGCCGGGATCGGGAAGCCGTGCGGGCACGTGGCGGGACGGTGCAGCGCGAGGAAGATCCGGTCCTCGACCTCCTGGGGGAGATCGTGCTCGAACGAACCGGCCAGACGGTCGGCCTCGTTCCAGGCGTAGCCGAGCATGTCGGCCAGGAAGCGCTCGACGATGCGGTGCCGCCGGATGGCCGCCACCGCCGCTCGCCGCCCCTCGGCCGTCAGCTCGACGCCGTGGTAGGGGCGGTGCGAGACGAGGTCCCGCTCGGCCAGCCGCTTCACCGTCATCGTCACCGTGCCCGGCGCCACGCCGAGCGCCTCGGCGAGCGCGCCGGTCTGCGCCTCGCTCTTGTCGCGCGTCAGGCGGTAGATGGCCTTCAGCGTCTCGCGCTCTGACCGCGTGATGGTGGGCTCGCCGTTTTCGATGGGCCGCAACCTACTTTTCGCGCGGCACGCGACGTGAAGTCGGGGTTACCGTCCGCCGATGGCCGTCAAGCTCACCAAGGACTCCTTCGACCTCGGCATCGTGGTCGCCGACATCCAAGCGTCGCTCGCCTTCTACCGCGACTTCCTGGGCCTCCCCTTCGAGCGCGCGACGCCGTTCTCGAAGACGACCACCCTGCACTTCCTCAAGGCCGGCACCGGCTCCATCAAGCTGTGGGAGGTGGCCGAGCCGCCGGCACCGGTGGCCAAGGGCTGGCCCCTCGACGCTGCACCGGGGTTCCGCTACATCACGCTCTCGGTGTCGAACCTCGACGAGGTCGTCGGCGGAGCCGCCGACGCCGGCGTGGAGGTGCGGGTGCCGGTCACCGAGATCATGCCGGGCGTCAAGATCGCCATCCTGGCCGACCCCGACGGGAACAGCGTGGAGCTGCTGGGCTCCTAGCGCTCGAAGGTCTCGGGCCGATCGCGCCCGATCCACGCGCTCGCCGCGAACATGGCCACGAGCGTGATCAGTCCGAGATGGATGGCGACGGTCACGGTCTTGTCCCAGTCGACCAGCCACAGGTGCAGCGGCAACGGGATGGCCACCAACGCCAGCCGCTGCAGCGCACGGATCGGACGCTTCTGCCGGTTCTCGGCCGCGCGGTCCGCCCACCGCTGCCGGGCCTGCTCCCGCTCGACGGCGCGGTCGAACGGGTCGTCGTGCTCGGTCATCATGTGCTCTCTCCGATCGCTTCGAGCTCCTCCACGGCGCGCGTGAGGACCACGAGCGCCTTGTCCGTCTCCACTCGTCGTGCCGCCTCACGCGCTCGCACGAGCAACCGGTCGAGCTCGGCTGCGGACCGGATGCGAGCGCCGGTCCGCAGCTCGATGGCTGCCAGCTGCTCGCCGCGCTTGTCGAGCGATCGGCGACCCACCGGGGTGAGCGCGTACACGGCGCGGCGGCCGCTCTCCGAGCTCGACACCAGGCCCTCGTCCGCGAGGGCGCGGATGGCCGGGTACACCGTGCCGGTCGACGGCTCGTAGTCGTCGCCGAACAGCGTCTCGAGCTCGGCGATCAGCTGGTACCCGTGCATGGGCGAGCGCTCGAGGAGCGCCAGCACCACGAGGGGCAGCTCACCGTGCTTGAAGAACCGTGGGGCCATCGACCTCGACCTTCGTGCGAAACTCCTACGAAACTACTGCGAAGTTCGTGCGAAAGTCAAGGGTGCCGCTGAGGGGGTCTAGCTGTTGCCGGCGCCGGCGACGGCGTCGTCGACGGTGTCGAACAGCTGGAAGACCTTGGTGAGGCCGGTGACCTCGAAGACCTTGCGGATGCGGGGCTGGGTGCAGACCAGGTAGAGATCGCCGTCGTTCGAGCGCACGCGCTTGAGCGCGCCGACGAGCACACCGAGCCCGGTCGAGTCGAGGAAGTCGACGGCGTCGAGGTTGACGATGATCTGGCTGCTGCCCTGGGCGACGAGGCCGTGCAGCTGCTCGCGCAGACGGGGCACGGTCGCGACGTCGACCTCACCGGAAACCGCGAGCACCGAGAAGCCGTCGCGCTCCTGCACGTCGAGACCGAGATCCATCCTGGGGTTGCTCCTTCGTCGCAGCGGAATGCGCCCCCGAGGGGACGGGACGGGGCACACGCTACCCATCGCGCGGAACGCCTACGCCGAACACCAGTTCGTCGCTACCCTCGGACCGTGGAGCGGCTGTTCGACGGCGGCTGGGGTGAGGATCGGCTCGTCCACGTCGAGCACCTGCCGGCGCGAGCGGCGCGGCACGGCGAGCTCGCCACGCCGCTGCCGGCCGTCGTCGCCGACGCGGTGGGCGTCCCGCTGTGGACCCACCAGGCCGCCGCGATCGACGCTGCCCGCGCCGGGCGCTCGGTGGTGGTCGCCACCGGCACCGCCTCGGGCAAGTCGCTCTGCTACCAGCTGCCGATCGCCGAAGCCGTCGTCGACGACCCGCCGGGAACGGCGCTGCTCCTGTACCCGACCAAGGCGCTGGCCCAGGACCAGCTGCGGTCGCTCACCGCGCTCGGCATCCCCGGCCTGGTCGCGGCCACCTACGACGGCGACACCGGCATCGACGAGCGCAGCTGGACGCGCCGCAACGCCAACGTGCTCCTCACCAACCCCGACATGCTCCACGTCGGGCTGCTCCCGTACCACGAGCGGTGGGCGACGTTCCTCATGCGGTTGCGCTACGTCGTGGTCGACGAGCTGCACGTGCTGCGCGGCATCTTCGGGACCCACGTCGCCCACCTGCTGCGCCGCTTGCGCCGCGTCTGCGCGCACTACGGCTCGGATCCCACCTTCCTGTTCGGTTCCGCCACGATCGGCGAGCCCGACCGGCTCGCCGCCGCGCTGTGCGGGAAGGACGTGGAGTCCATCACCGACGACGGCTCGCCGCGCGGCGAGCGGCTCTTCGCGCTGTGGAACACGCCGCTGCTCGATCCGGCGACCGGCGCGCGCGGCTCCACCAACGTCGAGACGGCCAGCGTGCTGAGCGTGCTGGTGGGCGACGACCGTCGCGCCATCGCGTTCTGCCGCAGCCGCAAGGGCACCGAGCTCGTCGCCGCCGACACGCAGCGGCGCGTGCCACCGCGCCTTCGTCGCGCCGTGCGCCCGTACCGCGGCGGCTACCTGGCCGAGGAGCGCCGGGAGATCGAGCGCGAGCTGTTCGCCGGACGACTGCGGGCCGTCGTGGCCACGAGCGCGCTCGAGCTCGGCATCGACATCGGCAACCTCGATGCCTGCGTGCTCAGCGGGTTCCCAGGGACCATCGCCTCCATGTGGCAGCAGGCCGGGCGCGCCGGCCGCGCGCAGCAGCAGTCGCTGGCCGTGCTGATCGCCGGCGAGGACCAGCTCGACCAGTGGCTCATGGCGCACCCCTCCGAGGTGTTCACCCGGCCACCGGAGCCGGCTGTCGTCAACCCGACCAACCCGTTCGTGCTGCTCCCCCACCTCGCGTGTGCGGCGTACGAGCTGCCGCTCACGCCCGACGACGAGCGCTGGTGGGGCGACGCCCTCGACGACGGCGTGCGCGAGCTGGTGCAAGACGAGCAGCTGAAGGTGCGCGCCGGCCGCGCGTACTGGGCCGCACACGGGTCCCCCGCCCACCGCGTCGGCCTGCGCACCGGCTCGTCGCTCGAGTACCGCATTGCCCGTCCCGACGGCCAGCTCATCGGCACCGTCGACGAGTCGCGCGCGTTCGAGCAGGTGCACCCGGGCGCCGTCTACCTGCACCAGGGCCAGGCCTGGAAGGTCGTCGACCTCGATCTCGACGACCGCGTCGCCTACGTCGAGCCGTCGGCCGGCGACGAGATGACCCAGACGCGGAGCGACACCGACATCCGCATCCTGGCCGTCGACCGCGTCGAGCGCATCGGGCCGGCCCAACTGTGCCTGGGCGCCGTCGAGGTGCGCGAGCAGGTCGTCGGCTACCAGCGCAAGGACGTGCAGACGCGCGAGGTGCTCGGCACCGTCGACCTCGACCTGCCACCGACGCGTCTCGTCACGCGCGCGTTCTGGTACGAGATCGAGCCGGCCACGCTCATGGGTGCCGGCATCGCCAACGGCGACTGGCCGGGCGCGCTGCACGCGGCGGAGCACGCCGCCATCGGCATGCTCCCGCTGTTCACGATCTGCGACCGGTGGGACGTCGGTGGCGTGTCCACCGCGCTGCAGGCCGACACCGGCACGCCGACCATCGTCGTCTACGACGGCTACCCCGGTGGTGCCGGCATCGCCGAGCTCGGCTTCGAGTCCGGGCGGCTCCTGCTCGAGCGCACGCGCGAGGCGATCGAGGCCTGCCCGTGCGCGGCGGGCTGCCCCTCGTGCGTCCAGTCGCCCAAGTGCGGCAACCTCAACGAGCCGCTCGACAAGGCCGGGGCGGCGCGCCTGCTGCGATCGATGCTCAGTACACGGCGCGAGCGGCGCGCCGGGTGACGGTGAGGATCGTGCCCGCCCCGCTCAGCACGGCGAGCCCGCCGGCGACGAACGTCATCGTCTCCTTGTCGCTCCACGGCGACCCGGCGGTGCCCTCCTCGTACAGCGCCAC
>DASUCO010000041.1:0-14942 GCA_036275955.1 Acidimicrobiales bacterium | reverse complement strand
CAGCACGTCGCGCACCGTGCCGGGCGTGTCTGGCCACCACGTGTGCACCGCTCGGTCCGCCAGGGCACGGTCAGCGGCGAGGTCGCCGAACAGGTTGCACGTGACGTTGGTCGACCACAGGAGGTCTGCCCACAGGCGCTGAACGTCGATCGACTGGTGTGGCTCGGGCTCGGCCAGTCGGGCTCGGACCGCGGCCAGGCCAGCCGGGGTGACGAACGCGGCGCCGGTCTCACGCGCGTAGTCGAGCGGCAGGCGACTGCCGACGGGACGAGCCGGCCTCCCTGGGCGGGGGACGATGGGTTGCGTGCCCATGGGGTGACCGTGGGCCTCGCGCCAACGCGCCTGGTGAAGCCGGAGCGCTCGACGGAGCTCGGTCATCGCCGGGCGCCCAGGCACGCGATCACCGGGCTCCCAGCAATGCAGAGCCTCCAGCGCCTCCCGCGACGGGGCTCCCACTACAGGAGCTCCTTGGCCAGTGCGATCACGGCGCCGAGGACGGCGACGGCGAGCACCGCGTGGCGGGTACGGCCGGCGTCGACGTGTCCGGCGAGGCGCTTCGACAGGAGGAAGCCGAGCGTGCCGGGGACGAGCAGCAACAGGGACGCCAGCGCCTCGCGCCGGCCGAAGTCGCCGACCGCGATCAGCGCCGCGAGCGACATCGTCCCGCCGACCACGAAGATGAACGACAGCGTGCCGCGGATGACCGGCCCCGGCTCGTTGGCGTAGACGACCGCCATCGGCGGTCCACCGACGGATGACACCGTGCTCGCGAAGCCGGACACGGCGCCGGCGACGAGCAACGTCGGCCGGTTGGGGCGGAAGCGGATCCCGGACACGTTGAGCGCGACCGCGAACAGGACGGCGGCGCCGACGGCGATGGTCACGCCCCGCTCGGAGATCGACGCGATCAGCAGCGCCCCGGCGACCGTGCCCGGCACGCGGCCGACGAGCGCGTACGCCACGCCGCCACGGTCGATCGACGCCCGCTCGCGGTGCGCGACGAGCAGCGTGAGGAGGACGGCAGCCACGATCGCCGGCCCCGGCACCAGATCGGGATCGAGCACGGCGAGGATCGGCGCCGCGATCAGGTTCATGCCGAAGCCGACGCCGCCCTGGATGGCGGCGCCGATGGCGATCACGAGCGTCGCGATCGCGATGTCGAGCGGGCTCACCCGCGGTTTCTATCGGGCGCCGTTGACCGAGACCGGGACGCTGGCGTCCGGCGGTGCCTCACCGCCGATGAGCGGGAAGTGGCAGGCGACGAAGTGCTGGGCCGCGATCTCGCGCAGCAGCGGCTCCTCGTCGGCGCAGCGCTGCTGCGCGGCCGGGCACCGGGTGCGGAAGCGGCAGCCGCTCGGCGGGGCCAGCGGCGAGGGCAGCTCGCCCTCCACGCCCGCCTTGTCGGTCCGCTCGACCGTGGGATCGGGGATCGGGATGGCCGACAGCAGCGCGTGCGTGTAGTGGTGCGACGGCTCGGCGTAGAGGTCGTCGGGCGGGCCGACCTCGCAGATCTTGCCCAGGTACATGACAACGACGCGGTCGCTCACGTTCTTCACGACCGCCAGGTCATGCGCGATGAAGATCAGCGTCAGCCCGTAGCGGGCCTTCATGTCCTCCAGCAGGTTGATGATCTGCGCCTGCACGGAGACGTCGAGCGCGGAGACGGGCTCGTCGCAGATGATCAGCTTCGGGTCGAGCATCAGTGCTCGCGCGATGGAGATGCGCTGGCACTGGCCGCCCGAGAACTGGTGCGGTCGGCGCGGCATCGACTGGTCGGGATCGAGGCCGACGGCCTCGAGCACATCACGGACCGCCTTCTCCCGCGCGCCCGCGTCGCCGCGGTTCCAGATCTTGAGCGGCTCGCCGACGATGTCGCCCACCTTCTTGCGAGGGTTCAGCGACGAGATCGGATCCTGGAAGATCATCTGCATCGCCGGCCGCATCTGGCGCAGCTCGTCGCCCTTCATCGAGGTCATCGTCTTGCCCTCGAAGGTGACGACGCCGTCGGTGGGGCGGGGGATCTGCATGATCGCCCGGCCGGTGGTCGACTTGCCGCAGCCGGACTCTCCGACGAGCCCGAGCGTCTCGCCCTCGACCACGTCGAGGCTGATGCCGGACACGGCGTGGACCTTGCGGCCACGACCGGCGGGGAACTCGACCACCAGGTCCTCGACGCGCAGGAGCGCGCCGTCGCGAAGATGGGCCTTGCCGCTGCCAGCCATCAGCCCGCGACCGTCCCGACGCCCTCGGCCGCGGTGGCGGCCTTGAGCCCGGCCGCGGTCTGGTTCTTGCGCAGGTTGATGTTCAGCGCCTCGTCGCCCTGCGGGGTGCCGACCGGATACCAGCAGCGATAGAGGTGACCCGGCGTCTCTGCCTCCATGAGCGGGGGCTGCTCGTCGAGGCACCGCTCCTGGGCGTAGAGGCAGCGCGCCGCGAAGCGGCAGCCGGTCGGCGGGTTCACCAGGTCCGGCGGTCGCCCGCTGATGGCCTGCAGCCGCGTGTGGCTGGGCTGGTCGAGCTTGGGGATCGACTGCAGCAGTGCCTCGGTGTACGGCATCTTCATGTTGGCGAAGAGCGTGCGCGTCGGCGCCTTCTCGACGATCTGCCCGGCGTACATGACCGCGATCTCGTCGGTGCGGCTGGCGACGACGCCGAGGTCGTGGGTGACGAGCATCATCGCCATGAACCGCTCGCGCTGCTGGGTCTGCAACAGGTCGAGGATCTGGTCCTGCACGGTCACGTCGAGCGCGGTCGTCGGCTCGTCGGCGATGAGCAGGCGGGGACCGCACGCCAGGGCGGTGGCGATGACCACGCGCTGGCGCATGCCGCCGGAGAGCTGGTGCGGGTACTCCTTCAGCCGACGCTGCGGCTCGGGGATGCGCACCGACTTGAGGAGCGCCAGGGCGGTGGCGTTGGCATCCTCCTTGTTCTGGTGCAGGTGATAGTGGAGTCCCTCGGTGATCTGCTTCCCGATGCGCATCACCGGATTGAGCGACGTCATCGGGTCCTGGAACACCATCGCCATCTCGGTGCCCCAGAAGCGGCGCATCTCGTTGCCCTTGAGGTCCGAGATCTCCCGGCCCTGGAACTTGACGCTGCCCTCGCGCACGACGTTGCCCGACGGGAGCAGACCCATGACCGAGCGCGAGAGGACAGACTTGCCGCAGCCGGACTCGCCGACGATGCCGAGCGTCTTGCCGCGCTCGAGCTTGAACGACACGCCGTCGACGGCACGCACGAGGCCGCGCGGCGTCTTGAAGCCGGTCTTGAGGTCGGTGACCTCGACGACCGGACCGCTGTAGTCCTCCTCGACGAGGATCTCTTCGTGGCTCAAAGGACGGACTCCCGGACGTCGAAGCGGGCACGGACCACGTCGCCGAGGTAGTTCAGCGACAGGACCGTCAGGAAGATGGCCGTCGACGGAGCGAACACGCCCCACGGGCGGCCGAGGAACAGCTGGGAGCGCAGCGATGCGATGAGGTTGCCCCAGGACGGACTGTCGATCGAAGCGGGGACGCCGACCCCGAGCAGCGAGAGGCCGCCCTCGGCCACGATGGCGACGCCGATGCCGAGCAGCGCGATGGAGAGCATCGACGGTAGGACGTTCGGCAGCACCTCGCGCCAGATGATCCGATGCGTCTTCGTGCCGAGCAGCCGCGCCGCGAGCACGAACTCGCGCTCGGACCACGCCAGCGTGTTGGCGCGCGTGATGCGACCGAGGATCGGGATCGACACGATGCCGATGGCGATCGTCACGACGGTGACGCGGCGGTTGTAACTCACTCCGGCACCGGACGCGAACACGGTGGCCAGTGTGAGCGCGAGCACCAGGGCCGGCATGGCGAGCATGACGTTGAACATGCCCGTCAGGAGGGTGTCGAGCTTGCCCTTGAAGTAGCCCGCGATCAGGCCGAGGAAGCCACCGATGAGGAACGCGAACGTGATGGCACCGACGCTTACGATCATCGACGCCCGGGCGCCGTAGATGACCTTCGTGAGCATGTCGTAGCCGCTCTGGTCCAGCCCGAGGGGGTGGCCGGCCTGCGGGCCGAGCTGCTTGCTCACGATGGCCTCGCGCGAGCGCTCGGTGAGGCCTGGTCCCGGGAAGATGCCGGGTACGACGGCCATGAGCATCACGATGATCAGCCAGCCGATGGCGAACCAGCCGACGATGCCCAGCCGCTTGGACTTCGCCTTCTCGACGGTGATCGGGACCGGCACTGCCGCGGCCAGCGAGCCGGGGACGACGAGGTTGGGATCGACGGCGGCGACGGGCGCCTCGGCGTCGGGGATGACGTCGGCGTCGACCGGGGGGTACGTCTCCGGATCAGGCACGTCGGATCCTCGGGTCGAGAATGGCGTACAGGATGTCGACGAGGAAGTTCACCAGCACGTAGCCGGTGGCGATGATCGCCACGAGGCTCTGGATGGCCACGATCTGGCGCTCGCCGATGGCCTCGAAGATGAGACGGCCCATGCCGTCGAGGCTGAAGATGATCTCGGTGATGAGCGCTCCGCCGATGAGCGTGCCGACGTTGAGGCCGGCGACGGTCAGCAACGTGATGCTCGACGGTCGGAGGGCGTGGCGCCACAGGACGCGGCGTTCGGTGATGCCCTTCGACTTCGCCATGAGGATGAAGTCCTGCTGCAGCGTGGCGACGAGGTCGGTGCGCAGCAGCCGCATGTAGACGGCGATCTGACCGACGGCGAGGCTGATGGCGGGGAGCGCCATCGATCGGGCGTGGTCCACCGGGTTCTCGGTGAGGTGCACGTAGCCCTGCGGAGGGAGCCACTCGAGCTGCACGCCAACGACGTAGGCCAGGACGAGCGCGAGCACGAAGTTGGGAAGTGCCAGCAGCGCGAACGCCGTCGTGTTCGTGGCCTTGTCCCAGACGCTGCCAGCCCGCTTGGCCGTGAAGATGCCGAGCGGGATGGCGAAGACCAGCGCCAGCATCTGGGCGTAGAGCATGAGCTGGAGCGACACCGGCGCCGTGGCCTTCACGCGATCGAGGACCGGGGTGACGTTGCCCTGCCGGTAGAAGCTCCCGAAGTCCCCCCGGACGAAGTCGCCGAGCCAGCGTCCGTACTGGACGGGGAGGGACTCATTGAGGCCAAGGTCCTCGCGCAGCGCTTCGCGCTGCTCGTCGCTCCCGAAGGGGATGCTGACCTCGGCCAGATCCCCCGGGAGCATGCTGAAGAGCAGGGCGGTGAACGCGGTGACCAGGAACAGCACGATCAACAGCTGTCCCAGTCGTCGGAGCACGATGTTCACCGATCCACCGCCCTGCTCGTCAGCTCAATCACTGGTGGCTAGCCCTCCACCCACAGACCAGTCACGAAGTGGCCAGCACCCAGCCCGGGGAAGCCGGGAGCAGCGGAGAGGGTCTCACCGAACACGCCGTGCACGTTCGGCTGGTGGGCCACCGCCCAGATGGTCCACGAACCCCAGATGTTGTACACCTCGCTGGCGAACCGCTTGTTCAGCTCGATGTAGATCTCCTCACGACCCTCTGGGGTCGTCCGGCCCTCGTCGAGGAGGCGGTTGATCTCGGGGTCGGCGATCCGGCCGAAGTTGACCGGGGAGCCCTCGTACCACCAGTTGTACTGGGTGTCCGGGTCGGCCCCGGGATGGTTCCGCCAGCCGACGGACTGGAAGTCGCCGGCGAGTGCCATGTTGATGGTCGTCGCCTGGTCGCCGGCAGGTCGAAGCTCCATCTTGATGCCGGCGTCCGCCATCTGGGTCTGGATCTCCTGCGCCGTCAGCGTGCCGGCCTCGCTCGTCACGTACGTGTAGACGAACTCGAGCGGCGAACCCGTCTCCTCCTCGTACGCGGCGGCGGCCTCCTTGGCGGCGTCGAGGTCGAACCTTGGGAACCCGGTGTCCTCGGCGTAGCCGAGCACACCCTCACTGAACGGACCGGAGGCGAGCGTGCCCAGGCCGCCACCCCGAACATCGATGAGGAGCTGCGTGTCGAGCGCATGGGCGACCGCGAGTCGCGCGTTCTTGTTGTCGAACGGCGGCTTGGACACGTTCAGCATCGTGTAGTTGGTCTCGGCGAACTTGTCCGACATCTCGACGACGAGGTCGCCCGCCTCTTGCGCAGGGAGCAAGCGGCTGGAGAGCTGCTCGGTGTCGGAGGTGTGCATCAGGTCGATCTGGCCACTCTCCAGCGCGTTCACCCGTTGGGCGACCTCGGAGATCGGCTTGTAGGTGATCTTGTCGAGGTACGGCAGCTGCGTGCCGTTCACATCCTTCTGCCAGTAGTTCGGGTTCTTGACGGCCACGAGCTCCTGGTTGACGGTCCAGCTCTCGAGCATGAACGGGCCGGTCCCGACGAGCTCGTTCGCGCAGGTGCTGCTGTCCGCCTCGAGCTGCGCGCGACCGATGATGCCGACCCGCGAGCTGCCCCACAGCGTCCAGTCGAACGCCACCCACGGTCGCTTCATGCTCACGACCACCGTGTTCTCCGGTGTAGCGACGACGTTCTCGATGTCGGCGAGCACGAAGACGAACAGCAGCGGCTTCCGGGCCGGGAACTGGCCGCGGTAGGCGTTGAGGTTGTCGGCGATGATCTGGGCATCGACGTCGGTGCCGTCGTGGAACTTCACGCCCGAGCGGGGCGTGATCGTCCACTCGGTGTAATCCTCGTTGGGCTCGACCGACTCGGCGAGCAGTGGCTCGATCTCGCCGTCGGCGTTGGGCGCGGTGAGCGTGTCGTAGATCGTCTTGGTGACTTGGATGCCGGGCGGAGCGAGCTGGGCCTCCTGGAGGCAGAAGCCGCCGTTCGTCTCGGCCTCGAGGCCGTAGACGACCTCGCCACCGACGACGGGATCGCCCGCGTCTTCGGCTGTCGTCTCTGTAGAGCTGTCGTCATCGCCGCCCGCGGTGCCGCCGTCATCGTCGTCGTCGCCACCGCACGCGGCGGCGACGAGGGCGATGGCGAAGAGCAGCGCGAGCAGACGGACGAAGGCACTTGCCGGCGAGCCGGCTCGTCGTTGGACCACGTACGTATCCCCCTGGTGCGTCGTGCGGAGCCTCGGCGTCGCCGCTGCTGCGCAATTTGTGTGACTGCAGTCACATTGCCGACCCGGAGCGTATGCGGCCTTCGGTGGCCCGTACATGACGGAAGGAGGAAACTCTCCCTCCCACGCCGAAAGCCGTCCTCTTCGGGTCGTGGGCACCGTAGCCTCCCCGCACCCCGTCATCGCGCGCCCGAAAGGAAGCACCTCCGCTGGAAACCGCGCTCGGTCTCGGCGCCGTGGTCGCCCTGATCCTGGCCACCTCGTTCTTCGTCGCCGCCGAGTTCGCCCTCGTCGCCGTCGACCGGGACCGGGTCGAGGCGCTGGCCGCCGAGGGCGACCGCCGAGCCCGCCTGACCGCCACCGAGCTGCGACGGCTGTCGTTCCACCTGTCGGCGGCCCAGCTGGGCATCACCGTCACGTCCCTGGTGCTGGGCTTCATCGCCGAGCCGACGGTGGCGGCGGTGCTGGAGCCCCTGGTCCGCAACCACGCCATCGCCGTCGTCATCGCCCTGCTCCTCGTGACGGTCGTGACGATGGTGGCCGGCGAGCTGATCCCCAAGGGGATCGCCATCGCCGTCCCGCTCCCGACCGTGCTGCGCCTCGTGCGCGCGCTGCGCCTCTACGGGATCGTCTTCGGTCCGCTGATCCGCTTCCTCAACGGCGCCGCCGACTGGGCCGTGCGGCGGGTGGGCATCGAGCCGCGGGAGGAGCTGCGCTCCGTGCGGACCATGGAGGAGCTCGAGCTGCTCATCCGCTCCTCCGGCGAGGAGGGCACGCTCGAGCCGGAGGCGTTCGAGCTGCTGACCCGCACCATCCGCTTCGCCCACAAGACGGCGGCCGACGCCCTGGTGCCGCGCGTGGACATGAAGGTGCTGCCGCGCGACGCCAGCGTGGCCGACCTCGTCCAGATCTCGGTCGACACCGGCTTCTCCCGCGTGCCCGTCATCGGCGACGACCTCGACGACATCATCGGCGTCGTCCACGTGAAGGACGCGCTCCGGGTGTCGCCCGACGACCGCGCCGGGACCTCGGTGCTGGACCTGGTCACCGACGCCGAGGTGGTGCCAGAGGGCCTCGACCTCGAGACGCTCCTGACCCAGCTCCGCGATCGGGGCCAGCAGCTGGCGATCGTGGCCGACGAGCACGGCGGCGTGGCCGGCATGGTCACGCTGGAGGACCTCCTCGAGGAGATCGTCGGCGAGATCGAGGACGAGCACGACCCGCCCCACCTCACGCCGGCGCTGCGGCTGCCCGAGGGCGTGCACGTGCTCGAGGGGACGACGCACCTCGACGACGTGCAGGAGGCCACCGGCCTGCGGCTGCCCGACGGTCCCTACGAGACGTTGGCCGGGTTCATCCTCGAGCGGCTCGGTCACCTGCCCGAGCCGGGCGAGCACGTGAGCTGGGAGGGCTGGGACCTCGAGGTCCTGGAGATGGACCGCCGGCGCATCGGCTCGGTCCGCCTGGCCGCGCCGGACGGCGACGACGTCGGAGGGACCCTCTAGTGGGCGGCCTCGTCGCGGCCGTCGTGCTGCTGATCGCCAACGGGTTCTTCGTGGCCGTCGAGTTCGCGCTCGTCGCCACGCGCCGGTCGCGGCTCGAGCAGCTGGCCGAGGACGGCGACACCCGGGCCAAGGCGGCGGTGGCGATGGTGCGCGACCTCTCCTTCATGCTCTCCGCCGCCCAGCTCGGCATCACGCTGGCGTCGCTGGGCCTCGGCTACGTGGCCGAGCCGGCGATCGCCGCGCTGCTGGAGACGCCGCTCGAGTGGCTGCACGTGCCGCACGATCTGCTGCACCCGGTCTCGCTGGTGATCGGGCTGACGATCGTCGTGTTCCTGCACATGGTGGTGGGGGAGATGGTCCCCAAGAACGTGGCCATCGCCGAGCCCGACCGCACCGCGCTGTGGCTGGCCCTCCCCATGCGGGTCTTCACCGTCGTGTTCCGGCCCGCCATCCACGCGCTCAACCTGCTGGCCAACGGCGGCCTGCGGCTGCTGCGGATCGAGCCCACCGACGAGCTCGTCAGCTTTGCCACCGGTGACGAGCTGGCGGGGATGCTCGCCGCGTCGCGCGAGGAGGGGCTGCTCGACGAGGTCGAGCACCGCCTCATGACCGGCGCGCTCGGTTTCCCGGCGCGCGAGGTGACGTCGGTGATGATCCCGCGGTCCGAGATCGTGGCCGTCCAGGTCGACACCCCGGTCGAGGCGGTCGAGCACGTCTCCGCCGGGCACGGGCACTCCCGGCTGCCGGTGTACGGCCGCGACCTGGATCAGCTCCTGGGCTACGTCCACGCCAAGGATCTGCTCGCGCTGCCGGTCGACGCCCGTCCCCAGCCGCTGCCTCGGTCGGTCGTGCGCCGGATGCTGACCGTCCCGACCGACCGCACGCTGATGGATCTCCTGCTGGCCATGAAGCGCGCCCGCCTCCACTTCGCCGTCGTCGTCGATGGCGCCGGACGGGTGGCCGGCATCGTCACCCTCGAGGACGTCCTCGAGTCCCTCGTCGGCGACATCCGCGACGAGCACGACTGAACGTCCCTTTCCTGACGGTTCCGTCAGCGGGAATGGCCCGTCCGGGTCATGGACGTCCACGGTCAAGCCGGGGTGTAACTGACAGGAACGCCTGCCTGCGTGTCGAAGGTCACCTTCCGGGTACCCGTCGGTAACAACGGGAGCCGCTCGCACGCAGCCACGGAAACAAGGGGTCTCACGATGCAACGATCGATCGCCCGGCGCTTCGCGCCGCTCGCCGCCCTGGTGGTGGTGCAGCTGCTGATCATCGCCCTCGCCCCGTCCAAGGCGCCGGACCAGTCGGTGTCCGCCTTCACCGGGGTCGACGGCTCGGGCTCGCCCATCCCCGGCGCCTCGGGGTCCGGCGACTCGGGTTCGGGCACCGGCGCCGGTGCCACCCCGGGCGCCACGACGGCCGGTGGGTCGGGCGGCGGCGGTGCCACCGGCTCCGGCGGCGGCGGCGGGGGCGGCCAGGGCGGCGGCGGTGGGGGTGGCGACACCAGCCACTGCAAGGGCGACCGCCAGTACGACCCGGCCATCGACTTCTACGCCCCGCCGTGCGTGCCCAAGTACGAGGGCGACAACGGCGGCGAGACCTACCGCGGCGTCAGCGCGGAGACGATCAAGGTCGTCGACTACGTCGGCAAGGGCAGCGACGCCGTTGACACCATCCTCAAGGCGCAGGGCGCGTTCGTCGAGGTCTCGCAGCGCCAGGCCTACAACGAAGCGGTCATGAAGTTCATCAACGAGAACTACGAGCTGTACGGCCGCAAGCTCGAGATCAAGATCGTGCAGGGCAACTGCGCCACCATCCCGCCGGACAACGCGTGCCTGCGCAGCGAGATGCGCCAGATCGCCGAGGACGAGCAGCCGCTGTGGCTCAAGTGGAACGCGTCGCTGTCATCGGAGACGTTCGATGAGCTCAGCCGCCTCGGCGTGTTCAACTCCGGCGGCTGGCACTTCCGCGACTCCTTCGGCGAGTCGCACGCGCCGTTCCACTGGGACGTGCAGATGAGCGGGACCGACATGGCCCGCCACGCGGGCCAGTGGTACTGCCAGCAGATGGCGAAGTTCAAGACCGAGTACGCCGGCACGGCGAACCCGGCCGAGAACCTCAACGGTCGCGACCGACTGCTGGGTGTGATCGCCACCAACGACCCCGAGAACCAGACCACCGTCACCGAGGATCTCGCCGCAGAGCTCGGCAAGTGCGGCGTCAGCTATGGCGGCCGCTTCTACTTCTACTCACAGGACATCACGACTG
Organism: Acidimicrobiales bacterium; assembly: GCA_036275955.1. Classification (GTDB taxonomy): domain Bacteria; phylum Actinomycetota; class Acidimicrobiia; order Acidimicrobiales; family CADCSY01; genus DATLFP01. The sequence goes on along the minus strand of DASUCO010000041.1, from coordinate 4,143 downwards.
CCGACCAGCAGCGCCGCGCCGCCGTGCTGAAGATGCGCTCCGACGGGGTCGCCACCTCGATCATGTGCTTCTGCGACCTGGTGGCGCCGAGCTTCCTCTACTCCGAGGAGCAGCAGCAGAACTACTACCCGGAGAACCTGATCGTCGGGTCCGGGTTCATGGATGCCGATGCCGCCTCGCAGGCGTACATGGGCACCCTCGGCTGTCCCATCGCAGGTCGGCCGTGCACGTTCGAGGACGCGTTCGGCCTCTCGTCGATCGCCGCCCAGGAGCCCAAGTTCAAGGATCGGGGCTCCCGCGTGTGGGCGGCCGGCGGCGGCCAGGGCAACCCGCCGTACGACTCGGTCACCAGTGACTGGGACTACTGGAACATGATCGCCTCGATCCTGCAGATGACCGGGCCGAACATCACGCCGCAGACCGTCGCCGAGGGCGCCGCTCGCCTCGGCTGCCGCGGCGGCGGTGACACCGGTCAGATCCTGCGGTGCTTCGAGCCCGGCTCGTACTCCTGGAACCAGGACATGCGCCCCGTGTACTGGAGCACGAAGACCAACAGCCCGTTCAACGGCGAGCCCGGCTCGTACATCGAGCTCGGTCCGCGCATCAAGCTCGGCGAGTACCCGGCGGCCAAGTGGACGATGCCCGGGAAGCCACGGTGATCGACGTCGACGACACCGAGGTCATCGTCCGGCCCGACGGCGAGGACCGCCTGAAGCCGACCGGGCGCGAGCGCGTCGTCGAGGTGCTCGAGCCGGTGCTCGGCCGCCTGCGCGGCGATGCGACGCCGGCCAAGGCGATGCGCATGGTGTTGATGACCATCGCGTTCTTCTTCGCGGTCAAGGTCGTCTTCGGCCCGCCCAACGCGCTGTTCCTGTTCGGCATCGCCACCGGCGCGCTGTACGGCCTCATCGCCGTCGGCATCATCCTCATCTACCGGACCAACCGCATCATCAACTTCGCGGCGGCGGCCATCGGTGCCGTGCCCGCGGTGTTCGCCGTGCTGCTGCAGGCGATCAAGGGCACGCCGTACTGGCTGACGTTCGTCATCAGCGTCGTCGGCGGGCTCGCCCTCGGTGGCCTGTCGGACTTCCTGGTGATCAGGCGCTTCCGCAACGCCCCGCGCCTCATCCTCACGGTGGCGACGATCGGCATCGCCCAGCTGCTGGCGTTCGTCTGCATCCACATCCCGGGCTGGCTCGGCAGCGAGGACATCACCGCCAACGTGAAGACGCCGTGGGCCAGCCTGCGCGTCGAGACGTCCTCGGGGAACCTGCTCTACAACGGCGACTACATCTTCTCCGTCGTCATGGTGCTGGCCATGGCCGGCGGCCTGGCCGCGTTCTTCCGGTTCACCAAGATGGGCATCGCCCTGCGCGCGTCGGCCGAGAACGCCGACCGGGCCCTGCTCCTCGGCATCCCGGTCAAGACCGTCGGCACCATCTCGTGGATGATCGCCGGCCTCTTCGGGGCCATGACGATCTTCCTGCGCTCGCCGCTGGTCGGTGTGCCCGTCGACGGCACGCTGGGCTACCAGGTGCTGCTGTTCGCGTTCGCGGCCGCAGTGATGGCGCGCATGGAGAGCGTGTCGCTCGCCGTGCTCGCCGGCTTCGCCGTCGGCATCCTCGAGCAGTCGTCGGTGTACTCGACCGGCTCGAACGACCTGTCGGCCGCCATCATGCTGGCCTTCATCCTCGGCACCCTGCTGCTGCAGCGCGGGAAGCTGTCGCGGGCGCAGGACTCCGGCATCTCGACGTGGCAGGCGCTGAAGGAGTACCGCCCGATCCCGACCGAGCTGCGCAAGGTGCCGATGGTCGTCGGCGCCCGGTGGGCGGTCGGCGCCGTCCTGCTCGCGTTCGTGCTGCTGGCGCCGACGTTCGTCAGCCGGGGCGAGGTGGCGAAGATGTCCCTCGTCCCGATCTTCGCCATCGTCGCCGTCTCGCTCGTGATCCTCACCGGCTGGGCCGGACAGATCTCGCTCGGCCAGTTCGCCCTCGTGGGTGCCGGCGCGGTGACGGCCGGGAAGCTGGCGACGGACTTCTCCCAGGACTTCTTCGTCACGCTCATCGCCGGGTGCATCGTCGGCGCCATCGTGGCCGTCATCGTCGGCCTGCCGGCCGTTCGCATCCAGGGCCTGTTCCTGGCCGTGACGACGCTCTCGCTGGCTGGCGCGACGCAGTACTACTTCCTGAAGCGCAACTACTCGTTCGGCAGCGCCGTGCTCCCCAGCAGCGACAACAGCCGCATCGCACGGCCGATGCTGTGGGAGCGCATCGACCTCGCACCCGAGCGCAACTACTACTACTTCTGCCTGGCGTTCCTGGCGCTGGTCCTGCTGGCGGCGAAGTCGTTCCGCAAGCACCGGTCGGGCCGCGTCGTCATCGCCACTCGCGACAACTCGCGCGCGGCTCCGGCGTTCGCGATCAACCTGGTGCGCACGCGTCTGGCCGCGTTCGCCGTCGCCGGCGCCATCGCCGGTCTGGCCGGCGTGCTGCAGGTGTACCAGTCGCAGTCGGTGGACGCTTCGACGTACGGCCTCGTGCCGAGCGTGAACGTGTTCGTCGCCGCCGTCATCGGCGGACTCACGTCGCTGGCCGGTGGCGTCGCCGGCGCCGTCATCGTGCAGTCGGTGTACCTGTTCGGTGACCCGCGCATCGACGGGATCTCGTTCCTCGTGACGGGCCCCGGTCTGCTGCTGATGCTCATGTTCATGCCCGGCGGCTTCGCCCAGCTGGGCTTCGGCATCCGCGACAAGTTCCTGCGCTGGGTCGCGGCCCGCAACGACATCCACGTGCCGTCGCTCGTCGCTGACCGGCGCATCGAGACCGGCGAGGGTGAGGAGCACATGCTGGAGGACGCCCAGGCGCACGTCGACGCCACCGAGAGCTTCGACGTGTCGGGTCCCCGCCGCATCGTCTGCCCGGTGTGCCACGTGGCGCTGACCGTCGATGACGCCGCCGACCACGACCACCTCAAGCCGGTGGGGGCGGAGGCATGACGACGCTGCTGTCCTGTCAGGGCGTCGAGGTCGCCTACGACAAGGTCCAGGTGCTGTTCGGCGTCGACCTCGACGTCGAGCAGAACGAGATCGTCGCCCTCCTCGGCACCAACGGCGCCGGTAAGTCGACGCTGCTGAAGGCGATCTCCGGCCTGGTCAAGCCCATCGGCGGCTCGATCATGTTCGATGGCGAGGACATCACCGGCATCAACCCGGTCGACGCCGCCAAGAAGGGCATCGTCCAGGTGCCGGGCGGCAAGGCGGTGTTCCCGACGCTCACGATCGCCGAGCACTTCAAGGCCGGCACGTGGCTGTTCGCCAACGAGGACCCGGCGGCCATCAAGGAGCGCACCGAGATGGTGCTCGAGCGCTTCCCCCGCCTGCGCGAGCGGTGGAACCAGATGGCCGGCAACCTCTCGGGCGGTGAGCAGCAGCAGCTCGCCGTCGGCATGGCGTTCGTGGCCAAGCCAAAGCTGCTGATCATCGACGAGCTGTCGCTCGGCCTTGCCCCTGCGATCGTCGAGCAGCTGCTCGAGATGGTGCGCGAGATCCACGCCACCGGGTGCACGATCATCCTCGTCGAGCAGTCGATCAACGTCGCCATGTCGATCTCCACCAAGGCGTACTTCATGGAGAAGGGCGAGGTGCGCTTCTCCGGCAAGCCGGAAGAGCTCCTCGAGCGCGGCGACATCCTGCGCGCCGTGTTCCTCAACGACGGCGGCGCGGACAAGAAGAAGGAGGCCGCCGCCACGGTCCTGCGGTCGCAGGAGCCGGTGTCGACCACGCCGATCCTCGAGGTGCACGGCTTCACCAAGCGCTTCGGCGGCATCACCGCGGTCAACGACGTGTTCTTCACGCTGCACGAGGGCGAGACCCTCGGGCTCATCGGCGGCAACGGTGCCGGCAAGACGACGATCTTCGACCTGATCTCCGGCCTGCTCGACCTCGACCACGGCCGGCTCAAGCTCAGGGGAGAGGACGCCACCGACTGGGCGCCCGACAAGCGCGCTGCCTTCGGCCTCGGCCGCTCGTTCCAGGACGCTCGCATCTTCCCGTCGCTCACCGTCGCCGAGAACATCGCGCTCGGGCTCGAGCGTCACATCGAGGTGCGCGACCACCTGTCGTCGCTGCTCGGGCTGCCGGCCATC
>DASUCO010000040.1:0-4702 GCA_036275955.1 Acidimicrobiales bacterium | reverse complement strand
GGAAGCGCAGCGTCACGTGCCACTGGTCCTCGGTCGACCACCGCACCCCCGGGGTGTCGGGGCGCGGCAGGGCCCGGAGCTGGTCGAGCACGTCGGCCGGCGGCCAGACGGCGACGAACAACCTCACCGGCGGCTCACCGCCGTTGACGGTATCCCTCGATCGCGATGGCGGCCACGAGCCAGAACGCTCCGGCCGCCGCAGCGACGAAGCAGACCGTCGCGATCGTCGAGTCCACGCGCGCCAGCATGGCAGCCCCGATGATGAGCGCGGCGAGCACGAGGCCCATCGTCACCCGGTTGGCCACCTGACGGATGCCGCGCAGCAGCTCGTCCTGGTCGATGGCGTCGACCTTGATGTGCAGCTCGCCGTCGGCCACCGCGTCGAGCAGCCGGTTCATGCGACCCGGCAGCTCCTCGATGAACTCGCGGCTCTCGAGCGCGGTCGAGGCCAGCCGGTTCCGGTTCGGGCGCATCCGCATGCGGATGACCTCGTTGGCGTGCTCCTGCACGCACGCGCTCGGGTCGAAGCCCGGCGCCAGGAGGTGGGCGATCTGGTCGAGGTTGAGGAGCGCCTTGCCCAGCAGCGCCAGCTCGGCCGGCAGCCGCAGCCCGGTGTCGGCGGCGACGCGCGTGAGCTCGCTCACGAGGTTGCCGACCTCGACGTCGTCCATGCCGACCGTCGAGCGCTGCACGAGCGCCTGCGCGGCACGAAGGAACGCCAGCTCGTCGAAGTCCTCGAGGGTGCGGCCCATGCGGATGGCGATGCGACCCGCCTCCTCGCCGCGGCCCTCGCTGACCGCCAGCACGAGCTGCACGAGGCTGTCCTGCAGGCGAGGCGCGACGGTGGCGACCATGCCGAGGTCGATGAGCGCCAGGCGGCCGTCGTCGGTGAGCAGCACGTTGCCCGGGTGCGGGTCGGCGTGGAAGAAGCCCTCGACGAGGATCTGGTCGAGGTAGCCGCGGAACAGCTGGCCCATGAGCTCGTCGCCGTCGATGTCGGTGCGGCCGACGTTGGTGAGCTCGGTGACCTTGCGGCCCTCGATGTAGTCCATGGTGAGGACGCGCTGGCTGCTCGCCTCCAGCACCGGCTTGGGCACGACGAGTCGGTCGTAGGACTCGAGGATGCTGGCGAGCCGCTCGAGGTGCCCGGCCTCGCGGCGGTAGTCGAGCTCGGCGTCGAGCGAGTCGGCGAACTGGGCGACCAGGTCGCCGAAGCCGACGCGCTTGCCGATGCCGGTGTGGTCGTCGAGCAGCGACGCCAGCTCGCGCAGCGCGGCCATGTCGTCGGCGACGATCGCCGCCGCCTCGGGGCGCTGCACCTTGACGACGACCTCGTGGCCGTTGTGCAGCCGGGCCCGGTGGACCTGGCCGAGCGACGCCGACGCCAGCGGCTCGGGATCCCAGCGCTCGAAGATCTCCTTGGGGGTGAGGCCGAGGTCCTCCTCGACGACCTGCTCGACGGTGGCGAGGGGCAGCACCTCCACGTCGTCCTGCAGGCGGCTCAGCGCCTCGCAGTACGCGGCGGGCAGCAGGTCGGTGCGCGTCGAGAGCAGCTGGCCCAGCTTGATGAACGTGGGACCCATGGCCTCGAGCTCATCGGCCAGCTCCTCGGCATCCTCGGGGATCGTGCCGTCGACGGGCTCGTCGGGGCGGCCGTGCTTGACGAGCAGGCGCGCCACCTCGGCATAGCGCTTCGCATGCCGGACGCGGTCGGAGACAGCCACGGCGGGGGTGTGCCCGGATTCAGAGCTCCAGAAGCCTCCGCCGGAGCAGGTCCATCAAGCTGATCGTCGCGAACTGGCGGATCTGGTCGCGCTGGCCGGGCAGCCGGATGTGCACCGACTCGGTCGGCCGGTCGGGCAGCGCCAGGCCGAACCACACCGTGCCGACCGGTTGGCCCTCCTGCTCGGCCGGGCCGGCCACGCCGGTGACGGACAGACCGACGTCGCTGCCGACGACCTTGCGGACGCCGTCGGCCATCGCCTCCGCGCACTCGGCGGTGATGACCGGCATCCCGTCGGGCACGCCGAGCACGTCGTACTTCACCTGCGAGTCGTACGCGACGATGCCGCCCCGGAACCAGCCGCTCGATCCCGGGACGTCCACGACCCGCGACGCAACCAGCCCACCCGTCATCGACTCGGCGATGCCCAGCGTCCAGCCCCGCTGCTCGAGCAGGTAGCCGGCAGCCCGCTCCATGGTGTCGGCGTCGACGCCGAACACGGTCGTGCCGAGGATGGCGCGCAGCTCGGCGTCCTCCGCCTCGATGAGCGCCATCGCCTGCTCCTCGGTCGGCGCCTTGGCCGTGATGCGCAGCTTGATGCCCTCGATGCCCGACGCCAGGAACGCGATCGTGGGGTTGCCCGTCGCCTCGAGCGCGTCGAGACGAGGCGCGACGGTCTCCGCCAGCGTGGACTCCGCCAGTCCCCACGTCCGCAGCACGCGCGAGCGGATCACGGCGCGCTCGCCCATGCGCGCCTGGAGGTCGGGGATGATCGACTCCTCGACCATCACCTTCATCTCGCGGGGCACGCCGGGCACCGCGTAGAGGACCTTGTCGCCGATCGGGCAGATCAGCCCGGGCGCGGTGCCGGGCTGCTGCGGGATCACGCGGGCACCGACCGGGACCTGCGCCTGCCGCGCGTTGTTGGCGGCCATGACGCGCCCGCGTGCGGCGAACATCTGCTCGATGCGGGCGAGCACCGCGTCGTCCTGCACCAGCTCGACGCCGCCCATCACGCGGGCGATGGCGTCGCGGGTGATGTCGTCCTGCGTCGGGCCGAGCCCGCCGCACACGATCACGGCGTCGCTGCGCGACAGCGCGAGCTCGAACGCGCTGACGATGCGCTCGAGGTTGTCCCCCACCTTCGTCTGGAAGTGCGAGTCGATCCCGGCCAGCGCCAGCTGCTCCCCGATCCAGGAGGAGTTGGTGTCGACGATCTGACCGAGCAGCAGCTCGGTGCCAACAGCAACGACCTCACACTTCAACGACGTGCCTCCGCGCGTCCACCAGGTACTGGATCCCGCTCAGCGTCGTCAGCACGACGGCGAGCCACAGCACGGACGTGGCGATCCACGTGGCGTCCTGCCCGGTCAGCGGCAGCAAGGCGAAGCCGACGGCCACCTCCTGCACGACCGTCTTCACCTTGGCCGACCAGCGCGCCGGCAGCGAGATGCCGCGACGGCCGAGCCAGGACCGGTAGAGGGTGAGTGAGATCTCACGAACGGCGATGATCGCCACCGGGAGCCACCAGAACACGCCCTCGATGACGAGGCAGATCAGCGCGCCGAGGACGAGGAGCTTGTCGGCCAACGGGTCGAGGAACGCACCCGAGCGGGTGGTGCCCTGCTTGCGGGCCAGCCAGCCGTCGATGCCGTCGCTCCCGGCGAGGAAGATCCACAGCGCCAGCGTCGACCACGAGTCGCCCGTCTCGACGATCGAGGTGAGCAGCACCGGCGTCATCGCGATGCGCGCCAGCGTGATCGCGTTGGCCGGCGTCAGCAGCGCGTTCGGCCCGAAGGACTGCTCGGTCACGAGGCGACGAGGTCCGGTCCCTCGGCCGCGGTGACGACCACCTTGGCGAAGATGCCGACCGCCAGCGTGTCGGGCACGTGCACGATGCCGTCGATCTCGGGCGCCTCGCGATGCGTGCGACCGGTGCCGGGCTCGTCGACGAGGACCTCGACGGTCTCGCCCACGAGCGCGTCGCGTCGCTCGGCGGTGATGCGGTCCTGCAGCTCGGTGAGCTCGTGGTGGCGCTCGGTCATCAGCGACGGATCGACCTTGCCGTCCTGCGTCGCCGCCAGCGTCCCTGCCTCCTCCGAGTAGCGGAAGAACCCGCACCAGTCGAGCTGGGCCTCCTCCACGAAGCGCAGCAGCTGGTCGTGGTCGGCCTCGGTCTCGCCCGGGTAGCCGACGATGAAGTTCGAGCGGAACGCGGCGTCGGGCTCGCGGGCTCGGATGTCCGCGATGCGCGCCAGGAAGCGCTCGCCGTCGCCCCACCGCTTCATGCGGCGCATGAGCGGGCGCGACACGTGCTGCAGCGACAGGTCGAAGTACGGGACGCCGGTGTCGCAGATGGCGTCGATCAGCGCATCGGTGAGATCCGACGGATAGAGGTAGAGCAGGCGCGTGCGGTCGACGCGCTCGCTGACGGCGCGCACCAATGGCACGATCCCCCGCTGGCCCTTGCCCTGGTCGCGGCCGTAGGACGCGAGGTCCTGGGCCACGAGGACGATCTCCTTGGCCTCGAGCTCGTCGACCTCGTCGAGGATGGCGTCGAGCGAGCGGCTGCGCTGCGGGCCGCGGAAGCTGGGGATGGCGCAGAACCCGCAAGCGCGGTCGCAACCCTCGGCGATCTTCACGTACGCCCACGGGCTCTCCGAGCGGGGGCGGGGCAGGTTGAGGAGGTCGAACGCCGGCACCGGCTTCTTCCCGAGGCTGACGGGCACGCCGAACCCGGCGACGGTGTCGACCTCGGGCAGCGCTTCGGCCAGCTCGGCGCCGTAGCGCTCGGCCATGCAGCCGGTGACGACGAGCCGGGCGTCGTCCCGCTTGGCATCGCTCAGGGCGAGGATGACGTCGACCGACTCCTGGCGGGCGTCCTCGACGAACGCGCAGGTGTTCACGACCACGAGGTCGGCCACCTCGGCGGAGGAGGCGGCCGTCAGGCCGTCGGCCAGGAGGGTGCCGACCAGCTTG
>DASUCO010000039.1:0-15263 GCA_036275955.1 Acidimicrobiales bacterium | reverse complement strand
CCTCGGTCTTCGTCGGGTTCCAGCGCTCACCCGTCTCCATGGCTGTTTCATCGGCCGGACGGGCGCGAAACCTGAGGGGTTCGCGGGAGGTCAGCCGCGCTCGATCGTGTGGCGTCCGGCGTCGTAGAGCGCAGCCCCGTGCTCGAACGGGATGGGCGACTCGACCGTCACCGCGTCGGGCCTGACGTCCACGGTGATGAGACCGGCCGGGCACGGCGCCGCGCCGCGCGCCCACTCGAGCGGGCCGAGCTCGGGCTCGATGCTGGCCACGGTGAAGCCCGGCTCCAGCGGCTCGATGCCGAGCACCCGCTGCACCAGGTCGCGCGTCGGCGTCGACGACCACCCGTGGCTGACGGTGCCGCCGTACCAGGTCTCGGTCCAGGACGTCGCGCAGCGCTTCATGGCCCAGCGGTCCCAGTCCAGCAGCTGGTCGGGGATGAGCTCGGCGTGGCCGGACTCGGCCAGCGCGTCGTGCACCACGTAGCGGTAGAAGGGCTGGGCGCGCACGACATCGCGCTCGACGTCCCACCACGGCTCCGGCAGCCGTCCCCGCCGCAGGTAGCCGCCCACCGGCAGCTCGCTGTTGGGCTCGGCCGGCTCGTCGGGGGCGCCGAACATGGCGTGCACGAGCGCGTCCTCGTCCGTCAGCACCTCGACCAGCCGGGCGTAGCGCTCGAACGGTGCCAGCCCGCCGACGATCGCCGCCGCCTGCGTGTGCTGCGACGCCATCAGCCGATTCGCACCCGGGATGAACGAGTCCACGTAGCGCCCCCGGGGCGCGTCCCAGAGGCGCTCGAACCCGGCGCGCAGCCGGGCGTGGCGGGTCGTCGCCCACTCGACGCGGCCGGCGTCCCCCAGCCACTCCGCCATCTCGGCGTACTCGAGCAGGGCGCGGCCCCACAGCCCGTTGAGCGCGCCGCTCACCCCGTCGGTGTGCACGCTGGCCCAGTCGATGATGAGCCAGCCGAACACGTCGGTGAGGCAGCCGTCGTCGTCGAGGAACGGCTCGAACCACCGCACCACGCCCTCGACGACGGGCAGCAGCCGGGCGATCTCGTCGCGGTCACCGACGTAGCGCCACAGGTTGAACACCGAGTGGACCCAGTGCAGCGCCCAGTCGGGGATGATCGTGAAGTCGCCGTGCTCGATGTCCCCGGCGACGGCCATCGGCAGCATCCCGTCGCTGCGCGGCGACGCCGTGAGGTTCGGATGCCAGCGGGCCAGCCGCCAGTCGGTGTTCGTCGTCAGGTCGACCAGCTGGTGGACGACGGCATCGCCCGTCCACGCCCGCTGCTCGCGCGTCGGGCAGTCGGTGTAGCTGTCGAAGGAGTTGATCGACACCGTTCGCCGGCCCACCGTGTAGATCGCGTTCAGCCGCTCGTCGCTGCACTCGAAGAACGCGTCGCCCGTCACCGGGAACAGGCGCTCGCGCACGAGCACCGAGTGCACCGTCGCGCCGGGTGGCGCGTCGATGGTGAACGCGCGGCCGCCGTACAGATCGGACGACTCCATGACCCGCCGCGTGCCGTCACCCACGAAGCGCACGGTGGCGTCGTGCTCGGTCTCCTCCGCCACCAGGCTCTGCACCAGCTCGCTGGCCCGCACCGTCAGCTCGGCGCCGTCCGGGAGCTCGGCATCGACGACGACGGTGCCGACCACCACGCGCTCGCCGTCGGGCACCACCAGGTCGGTCGTGAGCTGGGGGATCGGACGCGGCCCCAGCGGACCGCCGGGATAGGACGGTGGGGACGGGTTGCCCGACTCGCCGGACGTCTGCGCCCGGCGCTCGGCGGCGGGACGCCAGCCGGGGTCGGCACCGTCAGGGAGGTGCCAGTCGGCCGGCAGCGATCGCAGGTCGACGATCTCGATGCCGCGGGCCGACACCCCGGCGCCCTTCGTACCCGTCCACCCGGCGAGGGCCGACGCCTGCCACGACGCGTCGGTGACGAACCACTCGTCGTCGAGCCGCGCCTCGAGCACGAACGCGCCGAAGCGGGTGTCGTTGGCGATCGGCGGCGGCTGCCACCACGGCATCGGGTCGGCGTACAGCCACGCCAGCGCGCCGACGACGTTGGTGCCGGGTCGCAGGTGGGGCGCCAGGTCGACGACGTCGTACGGCTGACGGCGCGGGTTGGCCCGCACCGGGCCGCGCGCCACCTCGACGCCGTTGACGAAGAGCGTGTGCCGGGCGATCGAGGACAGCCGCGCCGGCACCGACGCCGGCACCACATCGAGGTCGAGCGCGCGTCGGAGGGCGACGGTGTGGCGGCCGGTGTTGATGCCCTCGGCCCAGATCCACCGGGCCCGCCAGCGGCCGGGCGGGAACGTCGCGTCCCTCACTCGCAGTCCACGCAGACGTCGCTGCCGGCCGGGAAGAGGTCGAGCGCCTTCACCAGGAAGCAGCTGGGGCACGCCTTGCCCGACGGTGCGGCCGGCTTGGATGGCGCCTTCGTCGTGGCGGCGCGCGGCGAGCGCGGATCCCGAGCGGCGCGCACGGGGGCCGGCGCCACCACCTGGCTGGGGTTCCGCCCCACCTCGCCGCGCTCGACCGCCTCGGCATGGGCCAGGAGCGCGGCCGAGCTGCGCTCGGTGAGCGCGGTGCGCTGGCGGGTGATGTCGCGCGACGACTCGGGGAGCAACCCGACCGCATGGCGCCCGAGCCAGGTGACCTCCCGCCGGTGCCGGTGCGAGTCGGGATCGAGGAAGCCGTGGAACGCGTACGCGCCGTCGACGCGACCGATCACGACCTCGCGCCGCGCCGTGTCGGGCAGCACCACGAGGTCACCGATCCCGATCCGGTGCACGAACTGCTCGAACATCTCCGCCCGCGCCTCGGGCACCGTCCAGCCGCGCGCCCGCAGCCGCTCGGTCACGTCGTAGGTGTCGAGCGTGCGGCCGTCGGTGACGTCCGGGTACTCGACCGCGATGTAGCCGCCATCGACGAAGGCGTCGACGAGGTCGTGCTCCTCGCCGCCGCGGATGACCCACACGCGTCGCACGGGGCGACGCTAGGACAGCCTCGCTATGCCCCGTGAGCGTGATCGCAGAGGCGCGTCTCGCCCTCGGCGATGGTGCCGCCGGCGATGCCCTCGAGCGCGGCGAACGGGCCGCACGGGTGCTCGGTGATCCACACGTGGATCATCGGGTTCTCCCCGCCGACGACCGTGCCGTTGGTGCACGGCCCGCCCGGTGCCCGCAGCCCGGCGACCTTCAGCGTGTCGGGGTCGAAGCACAGGTTGTCGTGGATGTGCCACTGCATCAGCGCGCCGCCGGTGTCGGGCACGTCGGCCATCGTGGAACCGGTCGGCAGCATGAACATGGCAGCGACCAGCGTGCGCTGGCCCGCCTTGTTGGCGTACACGAGGGACTCGGGTGCGGTGGCGTCGAGGACCTTGCCGTCGTCGAACGTCGCCGGGTTCACGAAGTGCTCGTGGCCGGTGACGCCGTCACCGATCGAGGTCCAGCCCTCGGCCTCGGCCACCTTGTAGTCGGCCCAGTGCGGCAGGTAGTAGAGCGCGTTGCTCAGCACCAGCTCGGCCTCGGCCTGCTGCTCGGGCGTGACGCCTTCGACACCACCGAGATCGATGGGCTGACCGGGGACGAATGGCTTGGCCGGCACGGCGGAGGCGACGTGCGCCTCCTCGGCACCGGCGGCCACCTCGTCGTGGTGCGCGGCGGGCGCCGCGTCGTCGTGGGTGCCGGCGTGGGCGTGGCCGCCGGCGGCGATCATCCCGGTCACGGTCAGCGCGGCGACCGGCAGGGCGAGCACGCGCACGAGCACGTCGCCCGCCGGAAGGTGCCAACGGCCGATGGCGGCGACGGCGATGCCGATGACGGCAGCGGCGGCCAGGCCGGCGGCGAGGCCGTCGGCCCACTGCACCGGCTCGGCGCGATCGAGCCCGTCGATGAAGCCGATGCCCGAGCGCTTGGCCATGACCCAGCCGCCGACGAGCGCCAGGTTGGTGACGCCCAGCGCCAGGCCGACGAGCCTGCGATTGGAGACGAGCGCGGCGGCGCCGAGCGCGAGCTGGACGGCAGCGACGATGGCGAAGGTGATCACCGCCTGGCGGTGCTCGTTGTGCGCGCCGATGGCCGAGGCGTGGACGGCGCCGGCGCCGAGCGAGCCGAGCGCAGGCAGCGCGAACGCACCCGTTCGCAGCATCGTGCGGGATGAGGACGCGGCAAAGGGAGCGTCGAGAGCGAGAGCCATGTCGGGATGTCCTCCTGAGGGGTGCGTCAACATCATACGGAACCGCTCGGAGGGCTGGACGGCGCACCGGTACCGTTCCCGGCCATGTCCGCTGTCCCGTTGCGCCTGTTCAACACGCGGACGCGGGAGATCGCGGCATTCGTCCCCCGCAACCCCCCGGCCGTCGGCATGTACACCTGCGGTCCCACTGTGTATGCATATGCGCACATCGGGAACATGCGTGCCTACGTGTTCTCGGACACACTTCGCCGCACCCTGCGGTGGAAGGGCTTCGACGTCCGCCAGGTGATGAACATCACCGACGTCGGCCACCTCACCTCCGACGAGGACGAGGGCGACGACAAGCTCGAGCTGGCGGCCCAGCGCGAGCAGCGCAACATCTGGGAGATCGCCGAGCACTACACCCGCGCGTTCAAGGAGGACCTGGCCGCGCTCCGGATCCTCGAGCCCGATGTGTGGTGCAAGGCGACCGACCACATCGCCGAGATGGTGACCTTCGCCGAGGGTCTCGACGTCAACGGCTGGTGCTACACGCTGCCCAGCGGGCTGTACTTCGACACCGCCAAGGACGACGACTACGGCGCGCTCGCCCGCCTCGACCTGGCCGGCCAGCAGGAGGGTGCCCGCGTCGAGACCGTCGAGGGCAAGCGCAACCCGAGCGACTTCGCCGTGTGGCGCACGTCGTCGCCCGACGAGCACCGCCAGATGGAGTGGGACTCGCCGTGGGGCCGTGGGGCGCCGGGCTGGCACCTCGAGTGCTCGGTGATGTCGATCCGGTACCTGGGTGAGCACTTCGACATCCACACCGGCGGCGTCGACCACATCCCGGTCCACCACACGAACGAGATCGCGCAGAGCGAGGCGTTCCTCGACGACGGCGAGCCGTGGGTGGACTGGTGGTTGCACGGCGAGTTCATCAACCTGCGCTCGGCCAAGATCTCGAAGTCGGCCGGCGACTCGCTGCGCGCCACCGAGCTCGAGGGCCACCACCCGCTCGTGTACCGCTACCTCCTGCTGCAGGCCCACTACCGCAGCCAGGTCGAGTTCAGCTGGGAGGCGATGGACAGCGCCCGCACCGGCCTGCGGCGGCTGGTCGATCGCTACGCGTCGGCGCGCACGGCGCCGGTCGCACTGGGCGCAGCCGCGCGGGCGCACCTCGACGCGTTCGACGCCGCCATCTCCGACGACCTCAACACCGCGCGAGCGCTCGCCGCCGTGGCCGCGGCGTCCCGCGACGACGCCGTCTCCGACGGCGAGCTGTCGGCGCTGGCCGCCGAGTTCGACGCCGTGCTCGCCCTCGGGCTCTCCGACCTCACGGCGACCGACCTCGACGTCAAGACGGGCGACGTGTCCGACGACGAGGTCGACGCGCTGGTGGCCGAGCGCGACGCGGCCCGGGCGGCGAAGGACTTCGCCCGGAGCGACGAGCTGCGCGACAAGCTGGCGGCGATGGGCGTGACCGTCGAGGACCACGCGGGCGCGGCGTCGACCTGGCGTTGGACCTAGGTTCGGCTCCGTGAACGGAGCGACCGAATCCCTCATCTCGACCAACGGCGTGGACCTGCGGGTGTACGAGGCCGGCCCGCACGGCAACCCGGTGGTGCTGTGCCACGGCTTCCCCGAGCTGGCCTACTCGTGGCGGCACACGATCCCGGCGCTGGCCGACGCCGGCTTCCACGTCATCGCGCCCGACCAGCGCGGCTACGGCGGCAGCAGCACGCCGGACAAGGTCGAGGACTACCGGATCGAGGAGCTCCACGCCGACCTGCTCGGCCTGCTCGACCACCACGGCTACGACAAGGCGCACTTCGTCGGCCACGACTGGGGCAGCTTCGTCGTGTGGGAGATGGCGCTGCGCCACCCCGAGCGCGTCGCGTCGGTGTGCGGCGTGAGCGTCCCGTTCATCAAGTTCCCGATGCCGCCCACGGAGCTGTTCAAGATGGCGGCCAACGGCGGGAAGGACTTCTTCTACATCCTGTACTTCCAGGAGGTGGGCCCGGCCGAGCGTGAGCTGGAGGCGGACCCCCACCGCGCCATGCGCATGATCCTGTGGGGCGCGTCGGCGGGCGCGTGGACCGGGCAGCTGCCCGAGCCACGACCGGCGGCGGGCACCGGCTTCCTCGACATGATGAGCGAGCCGCCCGACCCGCTGCCGGCGTGGCTGACCGAGGAGGACGTGCAGGTCTACGGCGACGCGTTCGCCAAGAGCGGCTTCTTCGGCCCCGTGTCCTGGTACCGGAACTTCGACCGCAACTTCGAGACGGCCAAGGACCTCGATCCCGCCGTCATGACGATGCCGTCGTTCTTCATCGCCGGCGAGAAGGACGGCGTCATCGCCAACCGGGCCATGGTCGACGCCATGCAGGACGTGCTGCCCAACCTCAAGGGCATCGTGCTCATCCCCGAGTCGGGTCACTGGACGCAGCAGGAGACGCCGGACGAGTTCAACGCCGCGCTCCTCGGCTTCCTCCAGAGCCTGTGATGGACGAGCTGTCGACGAAGGCGCGCCGCCTGCGCAACGCGGTGGAGCCGCTGGCCGCCGGCATCTACTTCGCCAAGGAGGCGCACGAGGCGTACGCCGCCCTCGGCTTCGACGCCAGCCCCGGCGACAACGACGGCCTGCAGCTGCCCGACGGCGTCGCCTACTTCGCGTCGCGCGGCGCGTGCCTCGGCCAGGTGCACGGCGACGTCGTCGCCGCCGCCTTCGGCGTGTTCAACCCCGAGGTCGTGATCCCGATGGTCGCCCACGCGTGGACGATCACCGACGCGCCGACGATCCTGGCCGCCCGCGAGCACGGCGCGCGCGAGTCGCTGCGTCGGATGCTGGGCGACCCGCCGGCGGGGGCCGTGCGCGCCACGGAGCTGCTGCGCCGAGGCGCGTCGGCGGCCCGGGGCGAGGGCCGCCATCTCTTCTCCGGGCTGCGCTCGCTGGGCTTCCCCGGCGACCCGATCGGCGACCTGTGGCGGGCCGCCGACCTCGTGCGCGAGCACCGGGGCGACTCGCACATCGCGGCGTGGATCAGCCACGGCTTCGACGCCACCGAGATCTCGCTGCTGACCGAGCCGTACATCGGTCTGCCCATGCGCTCGTACTCGCGGTCGCGAGCGTGGAGCGACGCCGACTTCGACGCTGCCGTCGAGCGCATGACGGCGCGCGGCCTGTTCGCCAACGGCGAGCCGACCCAAGCCGGACTCGACGCGCGCGAGGCGGTCGAGGTCGCCACCGATCGGCAGGAGGCATCGATCATCGAGGCGATCGGGGACGACTTCGACGAGCTGTGCGAGCTGCTCGAGCCGTGGGCGGCATCGATCCGCGAGCAGAAGGGCTACCCGGGCGACGCCGGCCAGATCATGCGCAGCCGGGCGTGACGGTTGGCTGACCCGCTCGCCATCGCCGAGGCGCTCCTCGCCAACCCCACGGTCCCGTTCATCGAGGACCTGCCGGCAGCGCACGTGCGGGCGTTCGCTGACGAGCGCGGCTTGGAGCACGCAACCGACGCGGCCGGCAACGTCGTCGTGCGCTACGGCTCCGGGACGCCGCTGGTGCTCGTGGCGCACCTCGACCACCCCGGCTTCCACGTCGTCGACGACGCGCTGGTCTTCAAGGGCGGGCTCATGGCGAACAACGCCACGCCCGGCTCACCGCTGCACTTCTTCAAGCGGGGCCAGCGCGACCCGATCGCCGACGGCGTGCTGCTGGAGGCGACGGCCGACGACGCCGGCCGGCTGACCGGCGGGCGGGCCGATCACCACCTGGGCGACTTCGCCATGTGGGGGTTCCCGGGCTGGTCGATCGCGGAGGGCGCAGACGGGGAGGCGGGCGGGATGAAGATGGTGACCGCCCGCGTGTGCGACGACCTGCTCGGGGCGGCCGCGATCCTGGCCGTGCTCGATGACTTGGCCCGCACCCGACCGTCTACGTGCGTGTGGGGACTGTTCACGCGGGCCGAGGAGGAGGGATTCCTCGGCGCGTTCGAGGCGATCAGGCTGGGGACGGTGCCCAAGGACGCCGATGTGCTGTCACTCGAGTGCTCCAAGGCGCTCCCCCACGCGCCGCAGGGCGGAGGCGTCATCGTGCGCGTGGGTGACCGCATGAGCATCTTCGACCCCAGCCTCACGGCGGCGATGGAGGCGGCGGCGACCAAGGTCGAAGGCCTGACCTTCCAGCGGCGGCTCGTGGACGGCGGCGCGTGCGAGGCCACCGCGTTCTGCGCCGCCGGCTACCGCGCGTCGGGCATCGCCGTGCCCCTCGGCGGCTACCACAACGCGTCCGACGGCGAGCCCGGCATCGTGCCCGAGACCGTCATGGTCGACGACTACCTGGGCGAGGTGCAGCTGCTCACCGCGCTGGCCCACAACCCCGACCTGCTGCGCCCGCAGGGCGAGCCCGCCTGGTTCGCCACGCGCGCGGCGAAGGCGAGGGAAGCGCTTGCCTGAGCTGCCGGAGATGCAGGCGCTGGCCGAGCGGCTGGCCGAGGTGATGGTCGGGCAGACCTTCGCCGGGGCGACGCCGATCTCGTTCTCGGGCCTCAAGACGTACGCGCCGGCCCCGGAGTCGCTCGTCGGCTCGACGATCACCGACGTGTCGCGCATTGGGAAGTACGTGGTGACGACGTTCGAGGGCGGTGAGCGCATGCTGCTGCACCTGTCACAGGCCGGGCGCCTCGACGTCGAGGTGCCAGCGAAGACGACACGACCGAAGGGCGGCGTCGTGCGGTGGAAGCTCGGTAACGGCACCGGGATCCTCGTGAAGGAGTTCGGCACCGAGCGCAAGGCGGGGTGGTGGCTGCTCGCGCCGGGCGACGACGGACCGCTCGAGCGGCTCGGCCCCGAGCCGGGCACGCCCGAGTTCGCCGAGCTCATCCGCACCAACGTCGAGAACCGCCGCATCCACATCGTCCTGCGCGACCAGCGCACCGTGTCGGGCATGGGCCGCGGGTACACCGACGACGCGCTGTGGAAGGCGAAGCTGTCGCCGTACGCCACGTTCAAGTCGCTGCAGGACGACGACCGCGAGCGGCTGCTCGACGCCATCGACTTCGTGATGACCGACGGCCTCATGAACGAGCGCAAGATCGAGGGCGGCTACCCCACCAAGAAGGTCAAGCACTGGATGGTGCACAACCACGCCGGCGAGCCATGTCCCGAGTGCGGCACCACGCTCGAGCGCATCTCCTTCTCGTCGTACGAGATCACCTACTGCCCGGCGTGCCAGACGGGCGGCAAGATCCTGGCCGACCGACGGACATCGAGGTTCTTGAAGTGATGGCGAAGCCGCTCTTCCTGGCACGGAGTGCCCAATGAGATTGCCCGTCAACCCGCCGGTGAAGCCGATGCTGGCCAAGCTGACGCGCGACTTCCCCGAGGCCGACGACCTCATCTACGAGCCCAAGTGGGACGGCTTCCGCTGCATCGTGTTCCGCGACGGCGACGAGATCGAGCTGGGCTCGCGCAACGAGAAGCCGCTCACCCGCTACTTCCCCGAGCTGGTCGAGTCGCTGCGAGCGAACATCCCCGAGCGCGTCGTGCTCGACGGCGAGATCGTGATCCCAGGCGAGAACGGTCTCGACTTCGACGCGCTGCAGCTGCGCATGCATCCGGCCGAGTCGCGGGTGAAGAAGCTGAGTGCCGAGATCCCGGCCTCGTTCGTGGCCTTCGACCTGCTCGCCCTCGACGACGAGGACCTGACCAAGCAGCCGTTCTCGGCACGTCGCGGCGCGCTGGAGAAGGCGCTGAAGAAGAGCAAGCCGCCGATCCACCTCACGCCCGCCACCACCGACCCCGACACCGCGCGCGACTGGTTCGAGCGCTTCGAGGGCGCCGGTCTCGACGGCGTCATCGCCAAGCCGAGCTCGATCACCTACCAGCCGGACAAGCGGATCATGCTGAAGATCAAGCACCAGCGCACCGTCGACTGCGCCGTCGGCGGGTTCCGCGTGCACAAGGACGGCGAGGGCGTCGGCTCGCTCATGCTCGGGCTCTTCGACGACGCCGGGAACATGCACCACGTCGGCGTCGCCACCTCGTTCAGCGCGGCCAAGCGCAAGGGGCTGCTCGACGAGCTGGCGCCGTACCGCACCGAGGGCGACGACCTGGGCGACCACCCGTGGGCCGAGTGGGCCCGGGCCGAGGCGCACCAGGAGGGGAAGCGGCTGCCCGGCGCCGGCAACCGGTGGAACGCGGGCAAGGACATGTCGTGGACGCCGCTCAAGCTCGGCCTCGTGGCCGAGGTCGCGTACGACGGCATGCAGGGCGACCGCTTCCGCCACGCCACCCAGCTGGTGCGCTGGCGACCCGACCGCGACCCCCGCTCGTGCTCGTACGACCAGCTCGACCGCCCCGTCCCCGAGCTGCTGCAAGAGGTCTTCGATGCCTAGGAAGAGGTGCCGACCTCGTCGATGCTGACGACCTTGCCGTCCTCCACGGTCAGCTCGTAGGTGGAGCGGGAGGTGCCGAAGAAGCTGCGGTCGTCGGGCTCGAAGCCGGCGCGCCACTCCTCGAACGTCACGGTGTGCAGCTCGCCATCGGCGTCGAGCAACCGGACGCGCAGGTCCTCGTCGAGCGCGGCCTCCACGGGATCCTCCTTGGGCGCGTCGAAGATGAGGTCGAAGTCGGTGGGATCGAGCTCGACGATGCTGCCGACATGGGTGCCGTCGCGCAGGGTGGCATCGGCATCGCCCCCGCCGCCGCAGGCAGCGACCAGCAGCAGCGCTGCGAGGCCCCGCCTCAACGAGGCGCGCCGGGTGCCACCAGCGGCCACGGCCGCTCGCGCTCGAGCAGCAGCCCGAGGTCGAGCAGCAGCTGCTCGGTGTGGTGGCGGCCCATGACCTGCATGCCGACGGGGAGGCCGGTGCCCGCTGCGGTGCCGGCCGGGATCGACAGGCCCGGGTTGCCGTAGAGGTTGCCGGGGATCGTCAGCGCGCCGTTGTTGCCGGCCGGCACGGCGACGCCGTTCACCTCCTGGGGCATCGGGCCCTTGGCGCCGAACGCGGTGTCGGGGTTGGTGGCGCAGATGACGAGGTCGGTCTGCTCGAACAGGCGCCACATCTTCTCGGTGAACCGCCGCCGGCCGATCTCGTTGTTCACCACCGCGTCGAACGTCGTCAGCTTCGACGCCAGCTCCATGCCGAACTTGATCTGCGGCGTCAGGTCCTCGGCGCACGCCGGGTACGCGTCGCCGAGGGTCGCGGCCGTGCCGGCCAGGCCGGTGATGGCCCACGTCGTGTCCATGGGCTCGATCTCGATGGGCACGTCGACGACGCGCAGGCCGGCCAGCTGCACGAGCACGTCGGCCCACTCGCGGACGTTGGCCTCGACGTCGGGATGGATGACCGCGTTGCGCAGCGTCGGCGCGATCACGACTCGCAGCCCGCGCAGCGCGTCGAGGTGGGCGCCGAGCCCGGCCTCCCAGCCTTCGACGCGCGGCAACGAGAGCGGATCGCCCGGGTGGTAGCCGTTGCACACGTCGAACCAGCGGGCGATGTCGCGGATCGAGCGGCTCAAGCAGCCGGACACCGACGACACGTTGCCGATCTCGGCCGGCGGGCCCTTGGGGATGCGGCCGTACGTCGCCTTCAGCCCTGGCAGCCCACAGAACGCGGCGGGGATGCGAATGGAACCGCCACCGTCGCCGCCGGTGGCGATCGGCACCAGCGCGCCGGCGACCGCGGCGGCCGAGCCGCCGGAGGATCCGCCCGGGTTCTTCGACTCGTCCCACGGGTTGCGGGTCGGCCCGTTGAGGCGGGTGTAGGTGACGTTGATGCCGCCGAACTCGCTGGCCGTCGTCAGCCCGCACAGCACGCCGCCCGCGTCGCGGAGTCGGCCCACCATGGTCGAGTCGTGGTCGGCGACGCGATCCTTGAACGCCACGCACGCCTCGGTGTCGGGCCAGCCCGCCACGGACGTCAGCTCCTTCACGCCGATCGGCACGCCGCCGAAGGGCAGCGACACGTCCGCGTCGCGTGCCGCCGCACGCGCCTCGTCGGCGGCGACGAAGGAGAAGGCGTTCAGCTCGCTGGCGTCGATGGCGGACAGGCAGTCCTCGAGCGCCTCGCCGGGCGACAGGTCGCCTCGCCGGAACGCGTCGACGAGCGAGCAGGCATCACCGGTCCACGGGGTCGACATGCCGACAGGTTCGCGCAGCGGCTCAGGCGCCAGGACACCCCGTCGTGACCGGCATCCCCGCCACGCGAGCTTCCATCCACGCCTCGAAGCCCTGCCACGCGACCGAGATCACGCCCGCGTGGCTCTGGTCGGGATACGTGTGCCGCTCGACGACCTGGCCGAGCGAGCACAGCCGCTCGAAGAGCAGCGCGCTCGCGGCGACCGGGATCTGCTCGTCGGCCTCGCCCTGGTACAGGTAGATGGGGATGTCGGTCTTGGCGTGGCCGGGGTCGTTCTCCATGAGGATCGACCTCCACGGCTCGACCTCGCCCGGGTCGGCGATGGCGAACTCCTCGTACGGAAGCTTCGTGTACACCTCGTGCACCTCGCCGGCGCAGCCGGTGTCCACCACGTCGAGCAGGTCGATGGCCTGCTGCGTCATCACGATCGACAGATCGGCACGCTCGGGCTCGGCCGCGTTGAGCCCGGCCGCGCCGAGTGCCAGGTAGCCCTGGAACGGGCCGTTCTGCAGGGCCTTGGCGATGAGCGGCAGCTCGGTGGCCGGCGCGCCGGCGACGACACCGACGACATCGAGCTCGGGTGTCCACACGGGTGCCAGCTGCCCGGCGAACAGCGCGGCGTGGCCGCCCTGGGAGTGACCCCAGATCAGCACGGGCCCCGGCTCCACGCCGCCGGGCACACCGGCGGCGGCCCGCACGATGTCGAGCGTGCCCCGACCTTCGCTCGTGCCGTTGATGTACGGGTGACGGCCCTCGGTGCCGAGGCCCTCGTAGTCGGTGGCCACCACGACCCAGCCCTTGTCGACGAAGGGCCGGAGGAAGTCGACGGCGCTCTCGGGGTCGTTCGACGGCGCGCAGACGTCGGCGATGCCGGTGGTGCCGTGGGCCCAGGTGAGCACCGGCGCTCCGTCGGCCACGTCGGCTGGCAGCGCGACGACCCCCGTCACCTCGATGGGCTCGCCGGCCACGGACTCCGACGCGTAGCGGACCTTGAACGTGCGCTCGCCCACCGGCTCGGCGTCGAGCAGGTCGCCGTGCTCGGCCGCGTCCTCGTCGACCGGCACCGGGCGCGAGCGGGGATCGGCGGTCTCGTCGTCACCGCAGGCGGCGAGGGCGAGGAGCGCGAGCACGAGGAGACCACCGAGGGGGCGACGCATGCACGGAACCGTGCCACACGGATCGCGCGCTACAGCGGCGACTGCTTGCGCACCTCTTCGACGTGGACGAGCGCGTCCCGCAGCTGGCTGATCCAGTCCCCCTGGTGCTTCTCGACCAGGCGCACGCACCACGCCAGCGCGTCGCTGCGGCTGCGGGCGACCCCGGCGTCGATCAGCGTGTCGAGCACGACGCGCTCGTTCTGCCGCAGGCGCGTCATGACCGGCACGGCGAGGTGGGTGAACAGGTAGCGCTCCTCGCCGATGCGCACGCCCCAGGACACCTTGCGCCCGAAGCGGTCCTCGGCCTCCTCGGCGATGCGCATCCGCTGCTCCCGCGTCTCCTCCCGGAAGCGCTTGGCCCGCCCCAGGGCGGCATCGGCGTCCGGGCAGTCCACCCGCCCGACGACGAGGACCTCCTCGCGGTCGACGGTGACCTCCGGCGGCTCGGTGAACCACGTGTCGGGGCAGCGGCCCCGGAACCAGCCGGCGATCTCGGTCATGCAACGACGATTACAGGATTACATGGCACCGGTCAAGGATTCCCTCACCCGGCGACCGCGCGCGCCGATGAGTAGGGCGTGGATGACATCGTCGCCGTGCTGGCCCGCGAGCAGCGGGCGCTCGAGCGACTCCTGTTCCGCCTCCACCACGCCCGTGGCGTCCTCGCGTCCGACGACGAGCGCTTCCTGGCCATGGCCGCCGACGAGCTCGAGGACGCGGCCCACGCCGTGCGCGAGCTGGAGGCGGCCCGGGCCCGGATCGTCGCCGGGGAGACCACGGCGACGCTGCGCGCCATGGCCGACGCCGCCCCCGAGCCCTACGGCGCCATGCTCGAGGACCACCGCGCCGCCCTCGGCCGGCTGGCCGGCGAGGTCGGCGCCATGATCGAGTCCACCCAGCTGCTCGCCACCGACCGGCTGGCCGAGCTGCGCGGCGAGCGACCCGGCTCGTTCCGCCGGTCGCGGCGCAAGCGGGCCGACGCCGACGATCTCGACCGCGCCTGCGCGGCGGCGGGCTACGAGTCGGTGCTGGCCGCCAGCGAGTCGCTGCGGCTGCCCTCGCTCGTCAGCTTCCTGGGCTGAGGCGGGCCCGCCAGTCGCGGCTGCCGGCCACGGCGGCGGCGAAGCTGGCCTTGCGCCGATCGGCACGGGACGACGCGTGGGCCTCGGCGCTCGACTCGTACTGCGCGCTGATCCCCTCGCGGAGCATCTCCAGCGCCTCCGAGCGCAGCTGCGACACCCGGGATTCGGTGACACCCAGGAACCGGGCCAGCTCGCCTGACGTGCGGCCCTCGAGGAAGTATCCGATCACGACCAGGCGATGGCGCTCCGGCAGCAGACGCACCGCATCGCGCAGGTAGCCCAGCAGCTCGACCTGCTCCAGCGCCTCGCCCGGCTCGGGGCTGACGAGGTCGGTGAGCAGCTCGCCGAGCGTCGACTCCTCCTCCTCGGCATCGACCACCCGGTGGTCGAGTGCCAGCACGACCGAGCGATGGATGCGGTCCTGGAGTCGCAGCAGGTGCTCGGGCGTGGTCGACATGGCCGCCGCCACCTCCTCGGTCGTGGGCGGCCGGCCCAGGTTCGAGGTCAGGCGGAGGTTGGTCGTCTCCAGCGTCCGGGCCATCGTGCGCACCGAGCGCGGCGCCCAGTCGGCAGCGCGGACGGCGTCGAGGATGGCGCCGCGGATGCGCTGGGCGGCGAAGCGGGGGAACGGCACACCGCGGCTCTCGTCGAAGCGCTGGGCCGCCTCGACCAGGCCCAGGGTGCCGGCCCG
>DASUCO010000038.1:0-12170 GCA_036275955.1 Acidimicrobiales bacterium | reverse complement strand
GCTCCTCGTCGCGGACACGGCCACCACCGCACCGATCCTGCGCAACCCTCGTCAGGCCATGAAGCTCGGCCGGCTCCTGGCACCGGTGGCGATGCACGCGCTCACCCGCCCCCAGGGCCTGATCGGGGCCGGCATCTCGATCATGCGGTCCGGGCCCAGCCGGTGGCTGCTCGAGTCGATGGCCGACCACCTCGTCCCCGTCTACGTGGTGCACGGCGACCGCGACTACGCGGTGCCGGTCAAGACGGCGGTCGACGCCGCCCGCCGCACCCGGGGCGAGCTGATCATGGTCCACGGCGCCAGCCACAGCTGGCTGCTGCGGGACCCCGAGACGATGCCGGCCATCGTGGCCGAGCTGCTCGAGGGCTCCCTGGGCGACGTGATCCGCCTCGCGCTGGCCGTCGCCGGGGCGCCCATCGGCACCGAGGAGACCATCGAGGAGATCGAGCGCTGCCTGTACGCGCCGAACGCGCTGGTCCACGAGCTCACCCCGCCCCTCGAGTTCGAGCCGACGGGCGCCCACCGCCGCCGTCCGACGTACCGCTGGACCCGCTCGCACCCCCGGTAGGGCCCCGTTCGCTGCCCGTGCGTGTCAGCCGGTAGCCTTGTACGACCAATCAAACGAAGACGAGGCCCATTCGGGGCCACACCAAGGACGACATGGCTGAGAAGACCGCCACAATCGAAGAGCACCGCCTCCACGAGACCGACACCGGCTCGGCCGAGGTGCAGATCGCGCTCCTGACCGGGCGCATCAACGAGCTCAACGAGCATCTCAAGATGCACAAGAAGGACCACCACAGCCGCAGGGGCCTCCTGAAGCTCGTCGGCCAGCGCAAGCGCCTCCAGGCGTACCTGCGCAACGTCGACGTCGAGCGCTACCGCGCCATCAACGCCAAGCTCGGCCTCCGCCGCTAAGCGACCTCGCTGCAGCCAGCCTTCGGGCTGGCTGTTCGTTGTTTCACCCAACAACGGCGAGGTCGCCAGATGAAGGCATGCCCTGGGACGCCCAGGGGCCTCGCCCTTCACAGAAAGAGGAGACATGGCTGAAGCCAGCTCCGTCAGCAAGAACGTCTCGGGCACCGACAAGGTGCTCACCTTCGAGACGGGCAAGCTCGCCCCGCAGTCGCAGGGCTCCGTCGTCGCCAGCCTCGGCGGCACCACCGTCCTCATCACCGCCAACGCGGAGAAGTCCACCCGTGAGGGCATCGACTTCTTCCCGCTGACGATCGACATCGAGGAGAAGGCGTACGCCGCGGGCAAGATCCCCGGCTCGTTCTTCCGTCGTGAGGCCCGACCGCCGGACAGCGCCATCCTCACGTGCCGCCTGATCGACCGGCCGCTGCGCCCGTCGTTCGCCGCCGGCTACCGCAACGAGACCCAGGTGGTCGGCACCGTCATCGGCGCCGACCAGATCAACCCGTACGACGTCGTCGCCATCAACGGCGCGTCGGCGGCGCTGATGATCTCGGGCATCCCGTTCGAGGGTCCCGTCGGTGCCGTGCGCCTCGCGTACAGCCGCACCGGCGAGTGGATCCCGTACCCGACCTACGACGAGGGCAACGACTCGACGTTCGAGATCGTCGTCGCCGGTCGCCAGACCGAGGCCGGTGAGATCGCGATCATGATGGTCGAGGCCTCCGGCACCGAGAACGCGTTCCGCTACTACGACGAGGGCGCACCGAAGGTCACCGAGGCCGTCGTGGCCGGTGGCCTCGACGCCGCCAAGGTCTGGATCAAGGAGTCGATCGACCTCCAGAACGAGCTCGTGGCCAAGGTCGGCAGCAAGCCGACCATCTCCTTCGAGTCCGCCACCGACTACGGCGACGACGTGTTCGAGGCCGTGTCGAAGTTCAGCGACCAGGTGCTGAAGGCGAACACCATCGCCGACAAGACCGAGCGCAACACCGCCAACGACGCGGTGAAGGCCGAGATCAAGGCCGCCATCGGCGAGCAGTTCGCCGGCCGCGAGAAGGAGGTCAGCGAGGCCATCCGCTCGCTGACCAAGAAGGTCATCCGCAAGCGCGTCGTCGAGGAGGGCGTCCGCATGGACGGCCGTGGCGTGCGCGACCTGCGCCCCGTCTCCGCCGAGGTCGGCATCATCCCGACCGCGCATGGCTCCGGCCTGTTCCAGCGCGGCGAGACCCAGGTGCTCAACGTCACCACGCTCGGCATGCCGCGCATGGACCAGCTGCTGGACACGCTCGATCCCGAGGATCGCAAGCGCTACATGCACCACTACAACATGCCGCCCTTCGCCAACGGCGAGACCGGCCGCATGGGTGGCACGAAGCGCCGGGAGCTCGGTCATGGCCTGCTCGCCGAGCGCGCCGTGCTGCCGCTGGTGCCGAGCCAGGACGACTGGCCCTACGCCATCCGCCTCGTCTCCGAGGTGCTGAGCTCGAACGGCTCGACGTCGATGGGCTCGGTGTGCGCGTCGTCGCTGTCGCTGATGGATGCCGGCGTGCCGCTGCGTGAGCACGTGGCCGGCATCGCCATGGGCCTCATCTACGACAACGACACGTACATCGCGCTGACCGACATCCTCGGTTCCGAGGATGCGTTCGGCGACATGGACTTCAAGGTCGCCGGCACGGCGGACGTCGTCACCGCCCTCCAGCTCGACACGAAGATCGATGGCCTCCCGGCCGACGTTCTCGCCGCCGCGCTGGACCAGGCCAAGGAGGCGCGCCTCCAGATCCTCGAGGTGATGAAGCAGGCGATCCCCGCCCCGCGCGAGAGCGTGCGTGGCACGGCGCCGAAGATCATCAGCTTCAACATCCCGCTCGATCGGATCGGCGAGGTGATCGGCCCGAAGGGCAAGGTCATCAACCAGATCCAGCAGGACACCGGCGCCGACATCAACGTCGACGACGACGGCCAGCAGGGCACGGTCACGATCGGCTCGAAGGACGGCGACGCCGTCGACGAGGCCCGTCGCATGATCGACCTCATCCTGAACCCGCCGTCGGTGGAGATGGGCACGACGTACAAGGGCAAGGTCGTCAACATCACCAAGTTCGGTGCGTTCGTGAACATCCTCCCGGGCCGCGACGGCCTGGTGCACATCTCCAAGCTCGGGGGTGGCAAGCGCATCGACAAGGTCGAGGACGTCGTCAGCCTCGGTGACGAGATCGACGTCGTGGTCGAGGACATCGACCCCAACGGCAAGGTCTCGCTCCGTCCCATCGGCGAGGGCTTCGACGTACCCGAGGGGCAGGAGTCGGCGCCGCGTGAGCGGCGTGAGCGTGCGCCCCGCGAGGACCGCGGGCCGCGCGAGCCGCGTGGCGAGTCCGACGGCGGCGGGGCCACCAAGACGATCTCGTTCGAGGACGAGTTCGAGGCAGAGCTGAAGTCGGAGTTCGGTGACCTCGGGCCGGCGTCGTCGGCTCCGGCCGGCGACACCCGCAGCAGCGATCGCGATCGCAACCGCCGCCCGCGCGGCGGCCGCGGCCGCTGAGAGACGGCCTGGCGATCACCCGGCTCCCGAACGGGATCCGGGTGGTCACCGAGACGCTGCCCTGGGCCCGGTCCGTGGCGACCGGGTTCCGGGTCGGCGTCGGCGCGCGCGACGAGCCGGCGGCCATCACTGGCGCGTCGCACTTCCTCGAGCACCTGCTGTTCAAGGGGACCGAGTCGCGCTCGGCGTCGGAGATCGCCGAAGCCATCGAGGCCGTCGGCGGGGAGATGAACGCCCACACCGGCCGGGAGGACACCGCGTACTACACGCGCCTGCCCGCCGGGCACGGGACGCTCGGGATCGAGATCCTGAGCGATGTCGTCCGCTCGCCCGCGTTCCGCCTCTCGGAGATCGAAGCCGAGCGCCAGGTGATCCTCGAGGAGATCTCGATGGACGAGGACGCCCACGAGGACCGCGTGCTCACACTCCTCGGCGCGTCGCTGTTCCCCGACCACCCGCTCGGGCGCGAGGTCGCCGGCACGCGCTCGTCGATCGAGTCCATGACCCGCGAGGAGATCGCCGGCTTCCACGCCCAGTGGTACCGACCGGCCAACCTCGTCGTGTCGGCTGCGGGTCAGGTCGACCACGCCGAGGTGGTCGAGTGCGTGACGCGGTGCTTCGGCGACGTCGATGGCGGCGAGCGTCCGGTGCGCATCCCTCCCAAGAAGCCGGCCAAGCCGCTGGCGGTGGTGCGCCGCCGCAGCGAGCAGGTCCACATCGCCATCGGCCTCCGCGGCCTGTCGCGCTACGACGACGACCGCTACGCGCTCGACCTGGCCGACCAGGTCCTCGGGGGCGGCACGGCCAGCCGCCTGTTCCAGTCGATCCGAGAGGAACGAGGGCTGGCGTACTCGGTGTACTCGTTCACGTCCGAGCTGTCGGACACGGGGGAGCTGGGCGTCTACGCCGGCACGGCGCCGACGCGGCTCGACGAGGTCCTCGGGCTCCTCCAGGAGGAGCTGACCCGCTTCGCCGTCGACGGTCCGACCGAGGCCGAGCTGGGCCTGGCCCGTGGCTATGTCGAGGGGTCCTTGCAGCTGTCGACCGAGAGCGTCGCTGGGACCATGAGCGGCATCGGCCGTTCGCTCCTCAACCGCGACGCGGTGCTGTCGGTCGACGAGCACATCGCCCGGTACCGGGCGGTCACCCTGGAGGACGTCCGCCGGGTGCTCGCGCGCGTGCTCATCAACGCCCCGCGCACGGTCGCCGTCGTCGGTCCCGTGACGAAGAAGGACGTCGAGCGAACGATCACGGGGTGACGACCGTGCGGTCAGCTGCTGCGCCACACTGACTCCATGGACGGAGAGCGGCGGATCAGCGAGCGGATCGTGTTCGGCGTGCTCGCCGTCGCGCTGGTCCTCGGCATCGGGATCTACAACGTGATCCCGCTCAGCTCCTCCAGCGACGAGCCGGCCACCCCGGCGGTGATCCCGACCACGACGACCGTCGCCCCGGACGGCGAGAGCGGGGGCGCGGCCGGCACCGGTTCCGCCTCGTTCGGCTCAGGGATCGCCGCGCTGCAGAGCCAGCGCACCGCCGACCAGCTCGTCGCCGATGCCGCGGCCGCCGAGACCCTCGTGCCCGGGCCGAGCTGTCCGGCGGACGTCGTGACCGCGGTCGCGGACGATGCACGCGGTCGCGTCGAGGGTGTGCTCGGCGTCGAGGTGTCGGGCCGGGGGCTGGCCGACCTCGCCGCCATCGCGGCCGGGTGCAGCAACGCCGACGCGACCGGGCCGCTCCTGTCCTTCGCGCTGGAGCTCGCCGCGCTCACCACCACGGCGCCGACGACTCGTCCCGCCACCGCCGCGCCCACCGTGGCGACGTCGGCGCCCGCGCCCGCGGTCACCGTGCCTGGCGCGGTCGCGACCACGGTGACGCCGGCCGTCCCGGCGACGACGGTGCCCGCGGCCGTGGAGACCGTCCCGGTCGGACTGCCCGCGGGTCTGGCCGACGCGCTGGCGCCGGAGGCCGCTGCGATCAGCGCCGGCTGCGCCGACGTCGGCTTCATCGCGGTGCTGGTGGCGGTGGTCCCGGGCGCCACCGTCGAGGTCTACGGCGCCGATGCCGACGACGCTGCGGCGGACGCGACCGCCCTTTGCGAGCTGTTCGGGGTCTGAGGTCGGTAAAGATCGTCCGGTGACCATCCGGGTGGGAGTGTTCGGCGCCAAGGGGCGCATGGGCCAGACGGTGTGCGACGCGGTCGAGGAAGATGGCGAGCTCGAGCTGGTCAGCCGCGTCGACGTCGGTGACGACCGCGAGTCGATGGTCGACGCCGGCGTCCAGGTGGCCGTGGACTTCACGGCGGCCGAGGCAGCACGCGACAACGCCCGGTGGTGCGCGTCGAAGGGGATCCACGCGGTCATCGGCACGTCGGGACTGACCGAGGACGACCATGCTGAGCTGCGCGCCGCGTTCACATCGAGCAACGCGCTCATCGCCCCGAACTTCGCCATCGGTGCCGTGATGATGGTGCGCTTCGCCGAGCTGGCGGCGCCGTACTTCGACAGCGCCGAGATCCTCGAGATGCACCACGACGGCAAGATCGACGCGCCATCGGGCACGGCGATCCACACCGCCGATCGCATGGCAGCGGCGTCGACGACGTGGGGCGCCGACCCGACGCAGAAGGAGAACATCGCTGCCGCGCGCGGCGCAGTGGGCGCCGGCGGCATCCACATCCACTCGATGCGGGTCCGGGGGGCGGTGGCCAGCCAGGAGGTCGTCCTCGGCACGACCGGGCAGTGGCTGACGATCCGCCACGACACCTCCGACCGGACGTCGTTCATGCCCGGCGTGGTGCTGGCGGTCAAGCGCATCGCCGACCATCCCGGCTTGACGGTCGGCCTGGACGCCTACCTGGGGATCTGAGGGATGCGGCTCACGACGGTCGTGAGGAGCGACCCGAAGGGACGCGTGTACATCCCGCTGGCGAAGGACCCCGGCGTGAAGCACCTGTGCGGCACCGTGAACGGCATGGGCTACCGCGGTGAGGTCCAGAGGGTTGGCGATGACTTCGGCCTGGTCCTGGGTCCCGCCTGGCGCCGCGACTGTGGTGTCACGGAGGGCGACCGGGTCGTGGTGGTGCTCGAGCCGGAGGGCCCGCAGCGTGGCCAGCTGGCACCGGACGTCGAGGCCGCGCTGGCGGCATCGAAGGAGGCGGCCGCCTTCTGGGACGGGCTGGCGCAGTTCTACCGAAAGGCGTACCTGCGGCACATCGACGCCACGACGCGGAGTCCCGAGAAGCGGGCGTCCCGCATCGCCGAGGTGATCGGTCTGCTGGAAGCGGGCCGCAAGGAGAGGTAGACGGCTCGTCGAGGGCGAACGGTGCTCCATGCACGTGTCTCCCGCTCAGAGGGCCGCTCGGGCCCTGGGCCTCATCGTCGCCGCGGCTGTCGTCGCGCACGCTCCGGTGGTCCGCGCCGACCAGGCGTCCCGCAGCCGCGAGGCGTTCTACGGGACCCAGTCCCAGCTGTGCCGTGCCGCGCTCGGCGCGGACACCGCCGAGTGCAACGTCGACGGGTACGACCTGTCGGCCGCCAACGTCGACGAGTACGAGGCATCGTGGGTGCACCGGGCGATCGGCCTCCAGCGCCAGCTCGACGAGCATGCGCCGCTGCGTGACGCCCTCTTCCCGCACACGCACAACTCGTTCAACTCCGCGGCGTACACGCCGTCGCTGAGCCGCCTCGACCACAACCAGCTGCTGTCGCTGACGGATCAGCTGCGGCTCGACATGCGCGCCATCGAGATCGACATCCACCGCGCGCCGAGCATGACCGAAGGTCGGGTGGGGGTCGTCGCCTGCCACGCGCAGGAGGCGGGCGGCACGATCGTGCACCCCGGCTGCACGAACGAGGAGCCGCTGTCGTTCTACCTCGCGGAGCTGCGCACCTGGCTCGACGCCAACCCCGGCGAGCTGGTGCTGCTGTACCTGGAGAACAACCTCGACGGTGACCCGGCCGCCCACGACGAGGCGGCGCGCAACATCGAGCAGATCCTGGGAGACCGCGTGTACCGCACACCGCGGAAGAAGCCGTGCAAGGCGATGCCGTACGACGATTCGCGCGCGCAGATCCTCGAGACGGCCCAGGTCCTGATCGTCGGCAACTGCGGACCGGGTGCATGGGGCACGTGGGTGCACGAGCGCGGGCCGAAGTGGGACGAGTCCGGCAACGACGCCGGCGACGACTACTCCTGCGCAGCCGATCGCGCCCGCCACGCCTACGACGACGAGATCACCCGCCGCTACGAGGACCGCACGTGGCTCTCGGCCATGGCCGCGAGCGAGGGCGGCATCACCAAGGCGGAGATGGCGGCGATGGTGGGTTGCGGCGTCAACCTCGTCGGCTTCGACCAGCTGCACCCGGACGATGCCCGTCTCGAGACGCTCGTGTGGAGCTGGGCGCCGGGCGAGCCGAGCGCGCCAGGCTGCGCGCTGCAGGGCGCCGACGGTCGCTGGTCGTCGCGCCCGTGCGGAGAGGAGCACCCCGTGGCGTGCTTCACCGGCGGGGCGTGGACGGTGTCGGCGCGGGCGGTCACCTTCGGCGACGCCGACGAGCAGTGTGCGTTTGCGGCGCCGTGGAACGGCTGGGAGAACGGGCGGCTGCTGGCAGCAGGTGGCGGCGACGTGTGGGTTGCCTGGTCAGACGCCGAGTGAGCGTCGGAGCGACTCGGCGTCGGTGAAGAGCACGGCCTCGAAGCCGAGCGCAGCCGCGGCGTCGACGTTCTCCTGGCGGTCGTCGATGAACACCGACGCCGCCGGGTCGACGTCGAACCGCTCGATGAGGATCCGGTAGATCGCCGGGTCTGGCTTCACGATCTTCTCGTGGCCCGAGACCACCCAGCCATCGAACAAGCTGAACCAGTCGAAGCGCTCGATCAGCGGCGTCCACACCTCCGACGGCATGTTCGACAGCACGAGGAGGCGGTGATCGGCGGCGTGCAGGTCGCGCACGACGTCGGCGGTCCCGGGGATCTCGCCGGGGATCATCTCGCCGTAGCGCGTCTCCCACATGGCGATCAGGTCGGCGTGCTCCGGGAACGCCGCGGTGAGCGCGGGGATGGACTCGGCGAACGGCACGCCGGCGTCGTGGCGGTGGTGCCACTCCCACGTGCACACCTCGGCCAGGAAGCCCTCCATCTCCTCGTCCGAGTCGAAGACCTTGCGGTACAGATGACGCGGGTCCCAATCCACCAGCACCCCGCCGACGTCGAACACCACCGTTCTCACGCGGCGAAGCGCTCGGTCACCAGCCGCTCGAGCACATCGAGCGGGAGGGCGCCGTGGCGCAGCACCTCCTCGTGGAAGTCGCGCACGTCGTGCCGCGCGCACCGGCTGCGCAGCTCCTGCAGCTTCAGCTGGCCGACCTTGTAGGCGAGCGCCTGGCCGGGCAGCACGATGTAGCGGTCGACCTCGACCACGACGTCGTGGTGCGGCATCGGGCTGTGCTGCTCGAAGAACGCGATCGCCTGCTCGCGCGTCCAGCCGAGTGCGTGCATGCCGGTGTCGGTCACGAGCCGGATGGCGCGCAGCAGCTCGGCCTCGAGCATCCCGTAGCGCTGGTACGGGTCGGTGTACATGCCGAGCTCGGGCCCCAGGCTCTCGCAGTAGAGACCCCAGCCCTCGATGTAGGCCGTGCACCCGAGCGGGTTCTTGCGGAACTCGGGCATGCCATCCATCTCCTGGGCCAGCGAGAGCTGGAAGTGGTGCCCGGGGACGGCCTCGTGCAGGCACGTCGCCTCCATCTGCCACGACGGCCGCGATGGAAGGTCGTAGGTGTTGGCGAAGAACCGGCCGGGCCGGTTCAGCAGGCTCGACCCCTGGAGGTAGAACGCGGCCGGCGCCGAGGGCGCCTGTTCCGGCGGGACCGGGACGATCTCGAGCGGCGTCTTGGGCGTCAGGCGGAACATCGACGGGATGGCCGGCTGCACGCGATCGTTGATGTCCCGGTAGAAGTCGAGCAGCGCCTCGGGCGTGTCGAAGTAGAAGCGCGGGTCGGTCTGCAGGAACGTCGCCCACTCGGCCGGCGTCCCGGCGAAGCCGGTCTCCTCCATGACGGCGCGCATGCCCGTGGTGATGCGCGTGACCTCGGACTGGCCGATGTCGTGGATCTCCTGCGGCGTCAGATCCGTGGTGGTGTGGTTGCGGACGCGCTCGGCATACCACTCGTGCCCGTCCGGCAGCGCGGTGAACGCGATCGTGTCCCGGCAGCCGGGGATGTAGGTGTCGACGACGTACTGCTGCAGCGCCCGCAGCGCTGGCTGCACGTGCTCGCGCACGATCGCCTCTGCCTCGTCTCGCACCGCGGCCGGCGCGCCGGTGAGCGGCACGAGCTCGGGGCAGTCGGCGAGGTCGACGGGGAAGTGGGCGTCGAACTGCTCGGGGACGTCGCGCAGGCAGATGGCGGGCACCGAGTACCCGGCGGCCAGGCCGCGCGCCATGAGGTCGCGGGTCTGCTCGAGGACCGTGGGGATGCCGCGCAGTCGGCTCAGGTAGTCGGCCTGCTGCTCGTCGGTCTCGACGGCCATGGCCGAGAGCAGGAACGGGATGTCGTTCTGCGGCCCCTCGAGCTGGTCGAGGGGCAGCAGCTCAGCCGGGAACGCCGACGCGGCGACGTCGTCCCGCACGAGCGCCTCGAACAGGTCGGCGCTGAGCGGATCGGTGGTGTGGTCGACGCGGGCCAGCGCGTCGAGCGGCGCGGGTGCCTCGCGCCGGCGCCGATCGATCGCCTCGGCCGACAGGTCCGTCCAGCGGTCGTGGAACTCGTGCCAGCCGACGTACGTCGCCGTCTCCGGGTGGTCCTCCATGACCCCGCGCCAGTGGCGGTCGAACAGGTCGTCGAGGTCGCGCACGCCCTCGTAGCGGTCAGCCATGGCGGTACACGTTTGCAGCCGATGCCTGGTCACGAGGCATGACCACCATCGAGTCGATGTTCACGTGGCTCGGCCGTGTCACCGCGAACGCGATGCAGTCGGCGATGTCCTCGGCCGTGAGCGCGTCGACGCCGGCGTACACCGCAGCCGCCTTCTCCTCGTCGCCGTGGAACCGCACCAGGCTGAAGTCGGTCTCGACCATGCCGGGATCCACCGACGTGATCCGGATCGGGTGGCCCAGCAGCTCGAGCCGGAGCACCTTCGTCATCGCCCGAAGTGCGAACTTGGCCGCGTTGTAGCCGGCGCCGCCGACGTAGGGCTCGTGGCCGGCGATGGACCCGACCATCACGACGTGGCCGTCGCCGCTCGCGTCGAGCGCAGGGAGCAGCGCCTTGGTCATCCGCATGACGCCGAGCACGTTGGCGTCGTACATCCAGCGCCACTCCTCCTCGTCGGCGTCGGCCACCGCGTCCCGGCCCAGCGCGCCGCCCGCGTTGTTGACGAGCACGCGGCACTCGGGCACCTCGGCGCAGAACGCGGCCACCGACTCGGGCTCGGTGACGTCGAGCGGGAGTGCCCGGGCGCCGATCTCGTCGGCCACGGCGCGCAGGCGGTCCTGCCGGCGGGCGCCGACCACGACGTCGAAGCCCTCGGCCGCCAGCCGGCGAGCGGTCGCCGCCCCGATCCCGCTGCTGGCGCCGGTCACCACCGCCACTCCTGTCATGGATCGCAACCTAGGTTGCGGCCATGGCAACCGTGCGCAGAGAGACGATCGAAGACGGCATCGACCTGGTCACCCTCGACCGCCCGTCCAGCCTGAACTCGATGAACAGCGAGCTGATCGGCGACCTGCACGACACCCTCGACGCCATCGGGCGCGACCGTGACTGTCGCGTCGTCATCCTCACCGGCGAGGGCCGCGGCTTCTGCGCCGGCCTCGACCTGCGCGGCTTCGGCGACCCGCCCCACGTCGGTGACGTCGGCCGGGTGGCGGCGGGCATGACCACCCAGCAGCACATCGCCGCGCTGGTGCCCAAGCTGCGGGGCCTGCGCCAGCCGGTCATCGCCGCGGTGAACGGTCCGGCCGCAGGCGGCGGGTTCGCGCTCGCGCTGGCGTCGGACGTGCGGGTCGCAGCCGAGTCGGCCAAGTTCAACGTGGCCTTCGTGCGCATCGGTCTGTCCGGCTGCGACATCGGCGTGTCGTGGATGCTGCCCAGACTCGTCGGCGCGTCCAAGGCGTTCGAGATGCTGCTCACCGGTCGCATCGTCGACGCCCACGAGGCCGAGCGCATGGGGCTGGTGCTCGAGGTCGTGCCTGACGGCACCGTCGTCGACCGGGCGCTGGAGACGGCGCGCCTGATCAAGCGCAACAGCCCGATCGGGGTGTGGTTCACCAAAGTGGTGATGTGGTCCAACCTCGAGATCCCCAGCCTGCAGGCCGGCATCGACATCGAGAACCGCAACCAGATCCTGGCCAGCCAGACCGACGACATGCGCGAGGCCATGTCGGCCTTCCTCGAGAAGCGCGACCCCCAGTACAAGTACGGCTGAGCGAGTTTTTGGCCTGCATCCACCGCGCCAGAGCGCGTCGGATGCAGGCCAGAACGCGTCAGTCGCGGCCTTCGAGCTCGTCCTCGGCCTCTTCGATCTCGCGCTCGATCTCGGCCGGGGTCTCGAGCATGCCCCGCTGGCGCGAGCGGGCCGACTGCAGCGCCACGACGACGAAGCTGGCGATGATCAGCCACTTCTGGTTGCGGCCGATCCAGTCGACGAGGTCGAGCAGCTCGTCCCGGAAGGCGTGGCCGGCGATGCGGAACACGATCAGCCGGCCGATGGT
>DASUCO010000037.1:0-6145 GCA_036275955.1 Acidimicrobiales bacterium | reverse complement strand
GAGACCGAGAAGGCCGTCAGCATCGCCGCGTAGGTCATGCCGGTGAGCACGGCGGCGGGCACGCCGAGGATGCCCCACCACGACTCGACGGCGCCGTAGACGACCATGGCCACGAACGTCATCGCCGCGCCGAACGCCACGTTGGCGCCGGTGAACGTCAGCTGGCCGAGCAGCACGTCGGCCGGCCGCAGCGGCGACGCGCTCTGGGCCACGTAGGTGCCCTCCCACTTCACGCCGCCGAGCACCGGCCACAGCGAGCTGCCGGCCGCCGACTGCATGGCGAAGGCGGCGAGCAGACCCGGGGCCAGGAACGACAGGTAGTCGACACCGCCGAGCGACGCGGTCTGGTTGTCGTCGATCAGAGTGCCCAGCCCCAGCCCCATCGCACCGAGGACGAACAGGGGGTTCAGCACGTGCACGATGAGCGTGCTCTGCCCGGCGGCCTTGAATCGCTTGAAGTACACCGCTGACGCGGCGACGGCGGTGCTCACTCGACCAGCGTCCGACCGGTGAGTCGGAGGAACACGTCCTCCAGCGACGACCGCCGCACGAGCGTGCTCTCCGCCGCGAACCCCAGCCGGTGCACCTCCTCGGCCACCGCATCACCGTCGTCGGCGTAGACGAGCACGCGGTCGGGGAGCGCCTCCACGCGCGAACCGACGCCGTCGAGCTTCTCGGCGAGCCTCGCCGTGTCGTCGTCGACCGTGAACCGCAGCTCGACCACCTCGCGCGTCGACCACTGCTCGATCAGCTGGCGCGGCGAGCCCTCGGCGACGATCTTGCCCTTGTCCATCACGACGAGCCGGTCGCACAGCTGCTCGGCCTCGTCCATGTAGTGGGTGGTGAGCACGAGCGTCACGCCGCGCTGCTTGAGCCGGTACAGCCGCTCCCACACCACGTGACGGGCCTGGGGATCGAGCCCGGTGGTCGGCTCGTCGAGCAGCAGCACGTCCGGCTCGTTCACCAGGGCCCGGGCGATCGTGAGCCGCCGCTTCATGCCGCCGGACAGCGGGTCGACGCGGTCGTTCGCCCGCTCGCTCAGCTGCACGAAGTCGAGCAGCTCGTCGGCCCGGCTCCGGGCGGTCCGCCGGTCGATCCCGAAGTAGCGGGCGTACGTCAGCAGGTTCTGCCGCACGGTCAGCTCGACGTCGAGGTTGTCCTCCTGCGGCACCACCCCGAGGCGGGCGCGGATCTTGGAGCCGTCCTTCGCCGGGTCGAGCCCGAGGATGCGCAGCTCTCCGGAGGACACCGGTGACACGGCGCCGATCATCCGCATGGTCGACGACTTGCCGGCGCCGTTGGGACCGAGGAAGCCGAACGCCTCACCCGAGCGCACGTCGAGATCGATGCCGTCGACGGCGGTGAAGCCGTCGAACGACTTGGTCAGCCCGCGGGCGTAGATGAGCGGATCGCCGGGGGGCACGGCCGCAGGGTACGGCGTGGGTGTGACGGAGGCGTCAGGAATGGGCGCCGGTGCAGTCGAACCCGCCGAGGTCGGTGCGCGCCACCGGCGTCGCCGGCGACCCGCCGGCCGACAGCCCGCCGTAGCCGATGCCGAACCGCTCGACGGCCCACAGCGTCCCGTCCGGCGCGCAGTAGACGCCGACGCCGCCGATGGCGTAGCCGGGCTCGACCACGTTGTCCCGGTTGTCGGCCGACGCCATCCAGTCCCGGTGCAGCAGGCCGGACGTCGGATACGTGCAGACGCCGTCTTCGCAGCGCCCGATGCGCTCGTGGATGTTCTCCCCGAGGTTGCCGCCGAGGGTCGCGTGCCGGTAGCCGCTGCGGCTCATCTCCCGGGCCCAGGCGGCGGCATCGGCGGCGAGCGAGGCGTCGTACTCGAGTGGCGGCGCCCACCGCGCGGCGCGCTCGTCGTTGATGCGCACGAACAGGTCGTATGCGATCGCGGCCTCGGCATCGGGGCCGACGACCGGCGGCAGGGGCACGAAGCCGACCAGCTGCTGGAGCACGACGTCGGACACGGCTGCGGTGCCGCCGACGACGACGAGCCCGTCGGCGCCGTACCGGTCGAGCGCGTCGATCGCCGGCTGGGTGGCGGAGTGCCGCTGCGTGAAGAGCACGGGCACGTCGAGCGCGCCGGCGACCGCCGTGGCCGACAGTGCGTCGGGGAACGTGCTGATGGTGGTCACGACGGCGTCCTCGCCACTCGGCGGGTCGCGTCGGAGCAGGGACAGGTTGAGCTGGCCGGGCGGGCCCTGCACGAGCTCACCGTCCACCGTGACCTCGTCGTCGGCCAGGTCGGGCGTCAGCAGCAGGTGGGCACCCACGCGGGCGGCGTGCGCGGCGGCGACCAGCGCCGTGGGGAACGACGTGCCCGGCGCGCGCACGACGTGCTCGGCAGTGGTCAGCTCGGCCACGGCGGCGGCGGTCTCGTACCGGTCGTCGCCGGCGACGCGCACCACGTCGAGCCCGGCATCCACCAGCGCCTGCTCGGCGGACGCCGGGAAGACCGCCGTCCCGCCGACGAGCACGACTTCGACGACGCCGAGATCGTCGAGCGCGCTCAGCGGCAGCCGCTCGGGGGAGGCGAGCAGCAGGGGCGCGTCGAGCGCGGCCGCGGCGACGCCCGCCGTCAGCGCGTCGGGGAACGCGGTGCCGGTGGCGAGCACGGCTTGCGTCGCACCGTCGGGGTGCAGCGCGGTCGCGACGGCCTCCGCCGTCGTGTAGCGGTCGGTGCCGGACAGCCGCTGGACGGGCACGTCGGCGCGCGCGCCGGGCACGACCAGGCTCGCCGCCAGCACGCCGGCGACGAGCAGGGCGCGTCTCACCACGAACCCCCGCCGCCGCCTCCGCCGCCTCCGCCCGAGAACCCGCCGCCGCCGAAGCCGCTGGTCCCCGAGCCCGAGGGCGTCGACGCGATGGTGCCGGCCGACGTGGTGGCGAACCCGTCCATGGCGCTGTTGAACGTCATGAACGTGAAGGCGTTGTTGCTCACGTACCACGACGACTGGTCGGGCAGCTCGCCATCGAGCCCGGCGAACGCGCGCGCCCAGCGCTCGGTGGCACCGAACACGATGGCGTACGGGAGGTACTCGGTGAAGAGGTGCTGCTGCTCGGCGAAGCGGGCGCGGTCCTTCTCCGACTCGTCGATGAAGCGCTTGAAGCCGAGCGTGCGCACGAGGACGCCGGTGCCGGCCGGCGTGCGGTGCGGCATGCGGCCGGACAGCGCGAGCAGCAGGATGCCGCCTACGACGATGGGCAGCGGCACGATGCCCAGCCGCGTGAACATCGCAGTCACGACGGTCAGCGCCACGCCCGCGATGAGCACGGCCAGGCCGATGAGGATCCAGTGGGTGCGGGTGGCCTCGGGGCTCCCGGTGAACCACTTGCGGTGCACGGCGTCCTCGTAGAGCGCGGCCTGCACCTTCTTCAGTCGCGCCGCGAAGCGGTTCTTGAGATCGCTCAGCTCGACCTCGTCGCCGGTCTCGAACAGGCCGTCGAGCAGCATGCGCTCGTAGTCGAGGAGCTCGTCGTCGCGCTTCTCGAGCCGCACGAGGCGCCAGTCGGGCTTGCCGAACCAGCCGTCCTTCGGGATCTCCTCGATGCGCAGGTAGCCGCGCACGGCGAGGTCGACGATGGTGGCCGTCACGTCGAGCGGGTTGGCGCGCTCGTCGACGAGCGTGCCGATCTGTCCCGGTCGGAGCTTGTCGGGCGGCTCGTACTCCACGGGGGTCTCGTTCCCTCCGAGGAGCGGCACCCGCTCGTGCCCCCCGGCGGTGGCATCGGCGAAGGCGACGTCGATGGCCGAGCCGACCACGCGGCGGTCGCGACCGACGCGCCAGACCAGCGCGCCGACGCCCGCGAGCACCAGCACCAGCAGCGTCAGTGACGTGCCGACGGTGGCCGGCGTCACGGCGAACGCGCGCTGGGCCGACCAGCGCTCCTCCAGGATCGGTCCGGTGGCGGTGACGCTGCCCGGCGGGATGCTGACCACGAACGAGAGCGCCTGAAACGGCTCGAGGTGGGCGTGCGTGAAGCCGGCTCGGCGCCCCTCGGCCGTGCGCTCGTCGCAGGGAAGGCTGGAGCCTTCGGCGCCGGCGAAGCACGCGGTCTGCACGACGTCGACCGGTGCCGTCACCGAGACGGTGACGTCGTCGATCGGCACCTCCCAGCTGCTGCCGATGGCGTTCCAGTACAGCTCGACGTGGTCGTCGAACGCGTTGAGCGCGCCGTCCAGCGTGTACGTGATGCGGTACGTGTGCCGGCCGGTCACGACCTTGTCGGCATCACCGATGCGCAGCCGGGTGGTGCCACCCGAGCCGCCCTCCTGCGCCAGGCCGTCCGGCGCCGTCTCCGACGACACCACCACGTCCCGCAGCCGGTAGACGCGGTCGTACCGGTCGTCGTAGGTCAGCCGCGTCGGGATGTCGCGGAAGATGCCGTGGCGCTCGGCGGAGCCGAAGTCGTACTGGATGGTCTCGGTGACCCGCAGCGTGCCGTCGTCGGCGATGACAACGTCGAACGCGAACGCCTCGATGCGCTCGCCTCCGGCCTGCGCGTGCGCGGGTGACGGGTTGCCCAGCACCAGCGCGAGCGCGACGACGACGAGCGCAGCGCGGGACATGCACGCCACGCTACGGGGCAAGCGTCAAGCGCACTCTGCGGCGATGCTCGAGAGCGCGACGCCCCGCCGGGCCTGGCGCAGCGTGTGCTGGTCGAGGCCGTTGACCGTGTAGCCGAACGACAGGCCGGTGTCGGGGTCGGCCCAGGCGATCTGACCGCCGGCGCCACCGTGGCCGAAGATCCTCGGCGAGCCGGTCTTGCCGAACCCGCGCAGGCTGGCGCGCCCGTCGTCACCGGCGACGACGACGCCGAGGGCGCGGCTGGCCGGCACCTTGAACCACCGGTCGGGAAGGTTGTTGCGCACGTTGCCGGTGGCGTCGCGCAGCACGTCGCCGTCGAACATGCCGCCGGGGTTGAGCAGCAGCGCCTGGTAGTAGGTGGCGATGTCGGCCGCGGTCATGACGCCGCCGCCGCCGGGCACGCCGACCTCGCGCGCGAACGGCGTGTTGAACGACACGAGCGCCTCGGGCGTGACCTCGGTGACGGGGAGCGACTCGATGCCGAGCGTCGCCTTGAGCTCCTCGACCGACGGCGGCTCTCCGACGTTGACGAGCGGGGCGATGCCATCCTGCTGGTCCGGCGGGAGCCCGAGGACGCGGCGCCCGATGCCCGCCGGGCGCGTGACGCGCTGCTCGACGACGTCGCGGTAGTCCTCGCCCGTCGTGCGCTCGATGATCTCGGCCAGCACCCAGTGCGCCGACGTGGCGTGGTACTCGTACGTCGAGCCCGGCTCCCAGTTCAGCTTCCACTTGGCGAACGCTGCGGTGCGCCCCTCGCTCGTCGCCCCCTGGTCGAACGGCATCGGCGCGTGGGGGAAGCCGGCGGTGTGGAGCATCACCTGCTCGACGGTGATGTCCTCCTTGCCGTTCGTGCCGAACTCGGGGATGTAGTCGATGACCCGCTTGCCGACGTCGACCTTCCCCTCCCCGATGAGCACCCAGACGGCGCCGGCGACGAACGCCTTGGTCGAGGAGAAGATGACGTAGCGGGTCTCGTTGGTCTGGTCCCCGAACGTCTCGAACACCTCGACCTCGCCGTCGATGGCTAGCGCCACCTGCGTGCTCGGCACCAGCCCCTCGTCGACCTCACGCCTCGCCCGGGCGAGGAGCTGCTCGACCTTGTCCTGCTTCAAGCGCGTCATGCCGCGAGCGTTGCACGACGGGCGCGACGCGCGTCGGGGCTACCGCATGTACGTGGTGTCGGTCGAGCTGAGGATGAAGCCGGCGCCGAGGTAGAGGTTGCGCCCGGCCTCCCCGTCGAAGCCGACCTTGAGCCGGGTCGCGCCCCGCTGGACGAGCCGCTCGAGGCCCTCCGTCAGCAGGGCGTGAGCCAGGCCCCGGCGCTGGTGCTCGTCCTCGACCCGCATCGGCTCCAGCTGGCCGACGCTGGTGACCGGGTCGAACCAGAACAGCGCGTAGCCGGCGACGGCGCCGTCGTCGGTGCGGACCGAGAGATCCAGTGCGGGGTCGTACAGCGAGGTCTGCCGCAGTCGGGCCTCGACGTGCTCGCCGTTGCGCACTCGCATCGGGTGGGGCCCGGCGGCGTCGGACGCGCGATCGGT
>DASUCO010000036.1:0-3063 GCA_036275955.1 Acidimicrobiales bacterium | reverse complement strand
CGCGGGCGATGACCGTGCGCGTCGTCTCGGCGCCGCCCGAGATGAACAGGCCGGTCTCGTTCATGATCGTGTGGTCCTCCATCGGGCAGCCCTTGACCTGCGCGTTGGCCCACGTGGAGATGAACGACTGGTTCGGCTCCTTCCGGAAGCGCGGCACCGCCTCGTTCAGGTACGCCTGGAACTCGGTGATCGCCTCCATCACGCCCTGCATGACCTCGGGCGACTTCGGGATGGTGTCGATGCGCATCATGCGCTCTGACCACGACTTCAGGTCGCGCCACTGGTCCTGGCGGAACCCGAGCAGCTCGGCGGTGAGGCGGCACGGCAGCTGGGCGGCGAGGGCGTCGATGACCTCCATCTGGCCGTCGTCGGCCACCGCGTCGAGCAGCTCGGTCGTCACCTTCCGCAGGAACGGCTCGTCGCCGGCGGCGCCCTGGGGCGTGAGCCGGCGCGCCACCAGCGCGCGCTGCTCGGCGTGCCCAGGATCGTCCTGGGCGATCATGTTGTCCTCCATCGGCGACCAGAACGACCGGTACCCCTGGCTGCTCACGAAGACCTTGGCCCGACGCTCGACGTCGAGCAGGTCGCGGTGCTTGGTGACGCCGATGAACCCCGTCTCGGGGTCGCGGTACACGGGATCGTTGGCCCGCAGCCAGGTGAACGCGGCGTGCATGCCGTCGAGGTCGGCGTAGAACCGCTCGTCCAGGAGGTTGGGGGTCGTGGTCACGGTGGCCATGGACGCACCCTACTGATCGAGCGTTCAGGAGGCGCCTGCGAGACTGCGGTCGTGCCCGCGGACGTCACCGATCCCGACGACCCGCGCCTCGATCCCTACCGGTCGCTGCGGGGACGGCCCGCCGACCAGGACACCTTCGTCGTCGAGGGCGTGACGACGCTGCGCCAGGCGCTCGACGCCGGCATCCGCCTGCGCTCGGCGCTGGTGCTGCCGACCCGCACCGGCGAGGTCGACCA
This sequence comes from Acidimicrobiales bacterium, assembly GCA_036275955.1. Taxonomy (GTDB): domain Bacteria; phylum Actinomycetota; class Acidimicrobiia; order Acidimicrobiales; family CADCSY01; genus DATLFP01. The sequence continues at coordinate 2,091 of DASUCO010000036.1, read as the reverse complement.
CCTCGACATCCCCGTGCACGTCGCCACCCGCGAGGTGTTCGAGCAGATCACCGGGTTCGACGTGCACCGCGGCGTGCTGGCCATCGCCGAGCGACCACCGGAGCCGGACGTCGACGCGCTGCTCGCGACCGCGTCGCGCGTGCTGGCCGTGGAGGCGGTGTCGGACTCGGCCAACATCGGGTCGCTGTTCCGCAACGCGGCCGCGCTGGGCGCCGATGCGGTGGTGCTCGACCCGACCTGCTGCGACCCGCTGCTGCGGCGCTCGGTCCGGGTGTCGATCGGCACCGTGCTGCACGTGCCGTTCGTGCGCATGCACGACTGGCCCAACGGACTCCGCGAACGAGGCATCACGCTCCTGGCGCTGACGCCGGATCCCGGCGCGACCGCGCTGGCCGACGTGGAGCGACCCGAGCGGTTCGCGCTGCTGGTGGGGACCGAGGGCGAGGGCCTGTCGGCCGCCGCCCTGGAGGCAGCCGACGTCCGCGTGCGGATCCCCATGGCCCGCGGCGTCGACTCGGTGAACGTGGCGACGGCTGCCGCCATCGCCCTCTACTCCTTGAGCTGATCGTCCTCGCACGTCGGCGGCGCGGTCACCGGGTTGCAGCGCGCCAGCGCGCCACCGGGCAGCGTCACCGAGTAGTCGCCGAAGCGCGCGTCGGGCACGAGGTAGTCGGTGCTCACGAACTGCGCACCGCTGGCCAGCGCCGCGTCGCGCATCGTGGTGTCGTTGGTGCGAGCTTGGACGGTGTCCGCGTCGGCACGCGTGCGCACCAGCAGGCCCTGCTCCAGCGCGTCGCGGATGCGAGCGGCGTCGCCGAGCGGGTCGTTCAGCTTGGCGAAGTGGTTGCCGGCGGTGAAGAGGAGGTCGCCCCTGTACACGGGCGCGAGCGCGTCGTTGTCGAGCGCGAACAGGATCCGTCCGCGCGCGTCGTCGAGCAGCGGCCAACCCTCGGCGGTCACGTCGGCCGGCACGATCAGGCGGTCGTCGTCGAAGACGGAGCGGATCTCCTCGTCGAGGGCCGCGAAGGTGGCCGCATCGAAGTCAGGCGGGTCGACGAAGCCCAGTCCGGCCGGATCGGCCGTGGGCGTGAACTTCGCCTCGAGCAGCACCAGCACGGGCAGGTGCGTGGGATGGTCGACCGACCACGCGTCGACCTCCTCCAGGCACGCCACGAGCGTGAGGCACGTCGACTCGAAGTCGATGTCGGCCGCGTGCAGGACCTTGAAGCCGGGCTCCTCGAGGGCGGCGATGCCCGACGCCGTCGGCTGGCCGATCAGCGACAGGCCGCGCCGCTCGGCGTAGAGGCCGCCCTCGGGGTCGGGGTAGACGTCGAGCTCGAGCTGGCGGGCGCCCTGCTCCCCGAGCTGCTCGGTGAGCGGCGGGTGCACGTAGTCGAGGCCCTCACCGGTCTTCCGGTCGAACTGAGTGACGAGCGCCAGCAGCTCGGGCGGCAGGCCGGCGTGGTAGCTGTTGTGGCTGCCGAGCACCTGCAGCTCGTTCATGCGCAGCGGCGGAGGCGCCGGATCCGACGTCGAGCCGGTGTCGTCGTCACCGCCGGCGCATGCGGCGACGAGCAGAACCGCTAGGAGAAGTGCCCGGCTCCGCGTCACGCACGGAACCTAACGTCGCCACGTGGCGCAGAACCGCGTGACGCCGTTCGGGACGATCGAGGACCTCCCCGGGCGGGGCGCGCTCATGGGCAATCGCGGGATCCTGCACGACGGCACCGAGCGCGTGATCAAGCGTCGTTGGACGTCGAAGGCGTGGATCGCCTGCGCCCTCGAGTTCAAGGGCTGGCGAGCGCCGATGTGGGAGAACCGACGGTGGACGGCGCTGTTCTTCCTCGACGAGGCGACCGCGTTCGCCGCCGGTCACCGGCCGTGTGCGCTGTGCCGGCGGGCCGACCACGAGCGCTTCCGCCAGGCGTGGGGCGAGGCGCCACTGGCCGACATCGACACCACGCTCCACGGGCAACGCCTGTCGGGACGGGGGAGCGTGCTGCCCGAGGTGGGCCGCAGCGACGTGGTCACCGGTGCCATGGTCGAGCTCGACGGCCGGGCGTGGCTGGTGAGCGACGACGCGCTGTGGCC
>DASUCO010000035.1:0-3665 GCA_036275955.1 Acidimicrobiales bacterium | reverse complement strand
AGCACCGGGACGCCGGTGTCGTAGATGGCGGTGTCGATCGTGGGGGCGCCCTCGACGTGCACCGATGCCGGGCCGCCGCTGAAGATCACGCCCACCGGCTTGCGGGCGCGGATCTCGTCGGCCGTGATCGTGTTCGGGACGATCTCGCTGTAGACGTGCGCCTCGCGGACGCGCCGGGCGATCAGCTGCGCGTACTGCGCCCCGAAGTCGACGACGAGGACGGTGTCATAGTCGCTCATTGCGTTCCCCGGCCACGCAGGCCGCTGTGAACCGCTCGCTCGCTGGCGCTCGCTCGCTCGCAGCTGTTCCGCGAAGTCACGTCAGGACCGCGGATAGTTGGGCGCTTCCTTCGTGATGACCACGTCGTGCGGGTGGCTCTCACGGAGGCTGGCGGGCGAGATGCGGATGAACGTGGCGTGGTCCTGCAGGTCGGCCACGGTGTGGGCGCCGCAGTACCCCATCGCCTGGCGCAGGCCGCCGACGAGCTGGTGCAGCACGTTGGCCAGCGGGCCCTTGTACGGGACGCGGCCCTCGATGCCCTCGGGTACGACCTTGCCGCTGTCGACGCTGCCCTGGAAGTAGCGGTCCTTCGAGAACGACCGGCCCTGCATGGCGCCCATCGAGCCCATGCCCCGGTACTCCTTGAACCGCTCCCCCTGCTGCACGACGATCTCGCCCGGCGACTCGTCGACGCCAGCCAGCGCGTTGCCGAGCATGACGGTGTCGGCGCCGGCGGCCAGCGCCTTGGCCACGTCGCCGGAGAACTGCACGCCGCCGTCGGCGACGACCGGCACGCCCTTGGCGCGCGCCACCTGGGCGCAGTCGAAGATGGCGGTGATCTGGGGCACGCCGATGCCGGCGACGACACGGGTGGTGCAGATCGACCCGGGCCCGATGCCGACCTTCACCGCGTCCGCACCCGCCTCGATCAGCGCGGCCGTGGCCTCGGCAGTGGCGACGTTGCCGGCGATGACCTCGACGTCGTAGTTGGCCTTCACCTTGGCAACGGTCTCGAGGACGGAGCGGGCATGACCGTGGGCGGTGTCGACGACGAGCACGTCGACGCCGCGCTCGACCAGCGCGGCCACGCGATCCATGACGTCCGGCGACGCGCCGACGGCGGCCGCGACCCGCAGCCGGCCGCGGTCGTCCTTCGTCGCGAACGGATAGGCGATCTTCTTCTGGATGTCCTTGACCGTGATGAGGCCGGACAGCACGCCGTCGGCGTCGACGATCGGCAGCTTCTCGATGCGGTGGCGACCGAGGATGGCCTGCGCCTGCTCGAGCGTGGTGCCCTCCGGGGCGGTGATCAGGCCCTCGGACGTCATCGCCTCGGTCACCGGGCGCTCGTGCTCGGTCACGAAGCGGAGATCGCGGTTGGTGATGATGCCGACCAGGTGCCCGGTGTCGTCGGTGACCGGCACGCCCGAGATGTGGAAGTGATCCATGAGCGACATCGCCTCGGCGATGGTTGCGCTCGGCGAGACGGTGACCGGCTCGCTGATCATCCCCGCCTCCGACCGCTTGACGCGATCGACCTCGGCCGCCTGGTCCTCCACGGACAGGTTGCGGTGCACGACGCCGATGCCGCCCTGGCGGGCCATGGCGATCGCCAGCCGCGACTCGGTGACGGTGTCCATGGCCGCCGACACCAGCGGGATGGCGAGCGTGATCGAGCGCGTCAGCCGGGTGGCGGTGGACGCCTCGGCCGGCAGCACCTCCGACGCCGCCGGCACCAGCAGCACGTCGTCGAACGTCAGCCCCTCGCGGCCGAACTTGTCGTCCCATGCGGTCACGCGCTCACGCTCCCATCCCGATCCCCTGCGAGCGCTGCGCGGCCTTGCCCTCGGTCTGCAGCGCCGGCGCCACCATCACCTCGGCCTTCTGGAACTCCTTGAGCGTCTCGTAGCCCGTCGTGGCCATCGAGGTCCGCAGCGCGCCGAAGAGGTTCATGCGACCGTCGTTCTCGTGGGCGGGACCGACGAGGATCTCCTCGAGCGTGCCCCGCAGCTTCGTCTGCACGCGTGCACCACGCGGCAGCGTCGGGTGGAAGGTGGCCATGCCCCAGTGGTAGCCCCGACCGGGCGCCTCGTGGGCGGCTGCCAGCGGCGAGCCGACCATCACCGCGTCGGCGCCGCAGGCGATGGCCTTGGCGATGTCCCCTCCCGTGCTCATGCCGCCGTCGGCGATGACGTGGCAGTACACGCCGGTCTCGTCCAGGTGGCGCATGCGGGCACCCTTGGCGTCGGCGATGGCGGTGGCCTGGGGCACGCCGATGCCGAGCACGCCGCGCGTCGTGCACGCGTTCCCGGGACCGACACCGACGAGCACGCCCGAGGCACCGGTGCGCATGAGGTGCAGCGCCGCCTGGTACGACGCGCAGCCGCCGACGATCACCGGGATCGGCAGCTCCCGCACGAAGCGCTTGAGGTTGAGCGGCTCGACGGTCTTCGAGACGTGCTCGGCGGAGACGACGGTGCCCTGGATGACGAGCAGGTCGAGCTCGGCCTCGAGGATCGCCTTGGTGAACTGCTCGGTGCGCTGCGGCGTCACCGACGCGGACGTGGTGACGCCCGACTCCTTGATCTGCCGGATGCGGGCGGTGATCAGCTCGGGCTTGACCGGCTCGGCGTAGATCTCCTGCATGCGCAGCGTCGCCTTGTCGGCGTCGAGCTTCGCGATCTCCTCGAACAGCGGCTCGGGGTCCTCGTACCGGGTCCACAGACCCTCGAGGTTGAGCACGCCCACCCCGCCGAGCCGGCCGATCTCGATGGCCGTGGCCGGGCTCACGACGCCGTCCATGGCGGCAGCCATCAGCGGCAGCTCGAAGCGGAAGGCGTCGATCTCCCAGGAGATGTCGACGTCCTCCGGGTCCCGCGTGCGGCGGCTGGGGACGATCGCGATGTCGTCGAACCCGTACGCCCGGCGACCGGACTTGCCGATCCCGATCTCGACCTCAGCCACGTCTGGTCTCTCCGCGCCCCGTCAAGTGGTTGAGTCTAGCGGCGGGGGTACGGGGGACCCAGGCACCTCAGCTGCCGGTGGCCCGGCTCTTCAGCGCCTTGAGGATCTGGCGGGCGATGGTGGCGTTCATCTCGTAGACGATCGCCCGGCTTGCGTCCTGGCCTCGCTTGAGCACGCTGCCGCCGGTCATCTCCTCGATCGAGTCGAGGGCGTTGATGACCGCCTCCTTCGTCTGCTCCGTGGCCTTGTAGCCCATGCCGGTGAGGGCCTTGTAGACCTCGTTGCTGGCGACGCTCGCCGGCGCCGCCGCCGCGATCACCTGCAATGTGTCCTTGGTCAGCTCGGCGCCGCGCTCGACGGCCTCGGCGGGCGTGAGCTTCGTGATCTCCTCGCCGCGCTCGACCGACTGCAGGTAGCGCCGGATCTTCTGGACGATCTCGCCGTGCGTCTCGCCCTCGAACGTGAGGCTGGCCATGCGGTCACGGTACCTGCCCCGAAAACGGCAGGAGCCGGCGGCGTTGCAGCCGCCGGCATCACAACCGGACTTTCATCGGTGCTGCTCCTAGAAGATGAGGATCAGCAGGATGATGATGAGGATCAGGGTGCCAAGACCGATGTACACGGTCGCTCCTTCGGTCGGGGGTGTCGTGCGCTGAGGAAGGTGTTCCCCGTCGAGCGGATCACGACACCCATGCCCGAAT
>DASUCO010000034.1:0-6542 GCA_036275955.1 Acidimicrobiales bacterium | reverse complement strand
GGCGCCCGGCGCGGCGTCACCGTCGGCCGCGTCTTCACGCCGGCGCGGTCGAGGATCTCGAGCAGCTCGGGGGTGTCGAGCGTCTCGTGTTCGATCAGCGCGTCGGCCAGCTCGTCGAGCACGCGCCGGTGCTTGGTGAGGATCTGCTCGGCCTGGTCGTGGGCCTGGTCGATGAGGGCGCCGACCTCGTCGTCGATCAGTGCGGCGATCTCGTCGGAGTAGTTCGGCGACGAGCCCCAGTCGCGACCCATGAACGGCTCACCCGAGCGGTTGCCCAGCTGCTGGGGGCCGATGGCATCGGTCATGCCGAACTCGGTGACCATGGCACGGGCGATCTGCGACGCTCGCTCGATGTCGTTCTGCGCACCGGTCGTCGGGTCGCCGAACACCAGCTCCTCGGCCGTGCGCCCGCCGAGCAGCATGGCGAGCTCATCGGTGAGCTGCGAGCGCGTCTGCATGTGCCGGTCCTCGATCGGCAGCGCCAGCGTCCAGCCCAGGGCGCGACCGCGGGCCACGATCGACACCTTGTGGATCGGGTCCGTGTTGGGCAGCACGTGCCCCACGAGCGCGTGCCCCGCCTCGTGGTAGGCGATCACGGCCTTGTCCTGCTCGGACATCACGCGGCTCTTGCGCTCCGGCCCGGCGATCACGCGGTCGATGGCGTCCTCCATGGCGTGCATGGAGATCGTCTTGCCACCGCGACGAGCGGTGAGCAGCGCCGCCTCGTTCATGAGGTTCGACAGGTCAGCGCCGGTGAAGCCAGGCGTGCGGCGCGCCAGGACGTCGAGGTCGATCTCCTTCGCCAGCGGCTTGCCCTTTGCGTGCACGGCGAGGATCTTCTTGCGGCCCTCGAGATCGGGCCGGTCGACGACGATCTGCCGGTCGAAGCGCCCGGGGCGAAGCAGCGCGGGGTCGAGGATGTCGGGACGGTTCGTCGCGGCGATGAGGATCACGCCTGACTTCACGTCGAATCCGTCCATCTCGACGAGCAGCTGGTTGAGCGTCTGCTCCCGCTCGTCGTGACCGCCGCCCATGCCGGCACCGCGATGGCGGCCGACGGCGTCGATCTCGTCCACGAAGATGATCGACGGGCTGTTGGCCTTGGCCTGCTCGAACAGGTCACGCACGCGCGACGCGCCGACGCCGACGAACATCTCGACGAAGTCCGAGCCCGAGATCGAGAAGAACGGCACGCCGGCCTCGCCGGCCACGGCGCGAGCGAGGAGCGTCTTGCCGGTGCCGGGCGGCCCGAAGAGCAGCACGCCCTTGGGGATGCGGGCGCCGATCGCCTGGAACTTTGCCGGGGACTCGAGGAACTCCTTGATCTCCTGCAGCTCCTCGACCGCCTCGTCGCACCCGGCGACGTCGTCGAAGGTCACCTTGGGCTGGTCCTTGCTGACCTGCTTCGCCTTCGACTTGCCGAACTGCATGACGCGGCTGCCGCCACCCTGCATCGAGTTGATGAGGAACAGGAAGATGACGACGAGCACGATGACCGGCGCCAGGTTGAACAGCAGCGAGAGCCACAGCGAGCTGCCGCCCTCGTCGACCTGGTACGGCACGCCGGCCTCGTCGAGCAGCTGGGTGACGCGGTCGCCGGCCTCGGTGACGTAGGTCGTCTCGAACCTGGTGCCGTCGGTCAGCTCGCCCTGGATCTTCGAGCTGTCGTCCTTGATCTCGACCTCGGAGACACGCTCGGCCCGCACCTGGTCGGCGAACTCGTCGTAGCGCAGCTTCTCCCGACCCTCACCCCCGCCGAAGAGCTGGGAGGCGCCGAACAGCAGGACGAGGGCGATGACGATCCAGAACGCGACGCTTCTGAACAGCTTGGGCACGGAGACCTCGGGCGGGAGAGAAGGAGCCCTCAGGCTATCGGGCCGCCCGTTTTCCTCGTCAGGCGCCCTCGTTGTAGACGCACACGAACGGCAGGTTCCGGTACCGCTCGGCGACGTCGAGCCCGTAGCCGACGACGAACGCCGGTGGGATGCGGAAGCCGACGTACTTGAGGTCGAGGTCCACCTTGTCGTTGCCCTCGCGCACGAGCAGGGCGCAGACCTCGAGGCTGGCCGGGCCCCGGGACAGCAGGTTGCGGCGGAGGTAGGCCAGGGTGAGGCCGCTGTCGACGATGTCCTCCACGATGATCACGTGGCGGCCGGTGAGGTCGAGGTCGAGGTCCTTCACGATGCGGACCACGCCGCTCGTCTTGGTGGCGCTGCCGTAGGACGACACCGCCATGAAGTCGAACTCGACCGGCACGTCCATGGCCCGAGCGAGGTCGGACATGAACACGAAGGCGCCCTTGAGCACGCCGACGAGCAGCGGCGGGCGTCCCGCGTAGTCGGCGGTCAGCTGCTTGCCGAGCTCAGCGATGCGGTTCTGCAGCTCGTCCTCGCTGACGATCAGCTCCCCGAAGTCGGGGTTCTCGTCGTGCGGCGGCGGAACGCGGCGGGTCACGAACGAGAGAGTACGAGGCGGCCGGCGGTCCGCTGCACGCGCAGGCCCTCGGCCACCTCGGTGGCCCTGATCTCACCCCGAGCCACGGCGAGCACCCGCTCGACGGCAGCGGCGTCCGGCGGATAGCCGTCGACGGTCAGCCAGTGGCGCACGGCGCGGCGAGCCAGGGCGGCGGGTGCCGCCGCAAGTGCCGTGGCATCGGTGGCGTCGACCTCGGCTGCCAGTGCGTCGAGCAGCGCGGCGTCATCGGCCAGCAGCGACGCCGTGCGCGCCAGCAGGGCACGGACGTCACGTCCGGCGACGTCGTCGAGCAGCGGCAGGACCTCGAGGCGCATGCGGTTGCGTCGGTGGACGCGGTCGACGTTGCTCGGGTCCTCGACGGGGACGAGCCCGCGGGCCGCGCACAGCGAGCGGGTCTCGGCGCGGCGCAGGGCGAGGATCGGCTTGGTCGGTCCCGGGCGCATGCCCACGAGGCCGTCGAGTCCGGTGCCGCGCGCCAGGTTCAGCAGCAGGGTCTCGGCCTGGTCGTCGGCCGTGTGCCCGGTCATGGCGCCGGCCGGGAGCACGGCGCGCCGCGCGGCGCGCGCCCGCGCCTCGAGGTTGGGTCCGCTGCCGACGTCGACCCGCTCGGACCGGAACCCGGCGCCGAGCGACGCCGCGACGTCACGCACGACGTCGGCCTCGGCCGCCGAGCCCGGGCGCAGCCCGTGATCGACGTGCACCGCCGTCACCCGCAGGTCGGCCTCGACGGCCAGCGCCAGCATGGCCAGCGAGTCGGCGCCGCCGGAGACGGCCGCCACCACCTCGGTGCCGGCCGCCGGGAACGTGCAGCGGTCGAGCACGGCGGATCTACGCGTCGCCGAGGAGGGACCCGTCGCGCACGAGCACGAGCAGGTCGGGCACCGAGGCCACGCCCAGCTTGCGGCTGATGCGGCGCAGGCTGGCGTAGACGTTCGACCGGCTCACGCCCAGCTCGGTGGCGGCGTCGCTGACCGACGAGGCCGTCGACAGCCGCTCCAGCAGGTCGCGCTGCTTGTCGGTCAGCTCCTGCAGCTTCCCGCGGGCGTCGGTGAGCTGCTTGGGCTCGGGCGACGGCGAGGGGCGGTGCTCGAGCCGCGTGATGTGGGGCCGGGTGACGAACGGCGAGCCACCCGCCGGGTCGGCGCCCTTCTCCATGCGGGCCAGCTGCTCGAGGGCTGCCTGCTGCGCCTTGCGCCGCTTGACCGGCTCGGGGTCGCCCTCGAGCGCCTCACGGATCTCGTCCCGCAGTGCGGTCGGCGAGAACGGCTTGGTCAGGTAGCGCAGCGCGCCCTCGATGCCACCGCGCACGCGGCTGTCGGGCGTGTCGTACGCGGTGAGCATGAGCACCGGGATCTGGCTCACGTCGGTGTCGCCCGCGTCCTTGATGCGCTGCAGCACGGCCCAGCCGTCGAGCTCGGGCATGTTCAGGTCGAGCAGCATGACGTCGGGGATCTCACCCTCGAGGACGGTCAGCGCCTCCTGGCCGTTGCCGGCGGTGAGGACGCGATGGCCGTCCAGCTCGAGGTTGAGCTGGACCAGCTGCCGGATGTCGGGTTCGTCGTCGACGACGAGGATCGTTGCCACTCTCACCCTTCCGGGGCAGGCCTGAACACGTTGCGAGAGGCTAGGTGACCTACGCGGCCGGCGTTGCGACGCGCTCGATCCAGCGCTGCGGCTCGCGGATCTCGGCCAGGCTCGGCAGCCGGTCGGGCCCCTGCCACGCCGTGTCGAGGAGCGGCCGGCCACCGGCCGACTCCACCGCTTCGATGAACGCCTCACCCTGGGCGTACTGCTTGAGCTTGGCCTCGAGCCCGATGACCTGCTGGAGCAGCTTGGCCCCCGGGGTCGCCTTGGCTCGGCGCTGCTTGAGGACGCGGCTGAAGCGCGGCGCCGACGGGATCCGATCCTTTGCCGCGCGGTCCATCGTGATGTCGCCGTGGCCCTCGAGGAGGCTCATCATCCCGCCGATCTGCTGCAGGACGGCCAGCTGGTCGTCGGTGGCGAAGAGCCCGACCATGCCGGCCTCCTCCAGCGGGTTGCGGCCGGCGCGCACCTCGACGATGGCGCGGCGCAGCGCCTCGACCAGGCGCTTGGGATCGGGATCGACGCTGCCCAGGCTCTGCTCGACGAGGCCGAGGAAGTGGCCGCGCAGCCACGGCACACCGGTGAACTGCGCCCGGTGGGTGACCTCGTGGATCGCCAGCCACAGTCTGAACTCGCGGGGCGGGAAGCCGTAGCGCTTCTCGAGGGCGAGGACGTTGGGGCCGACGTAGTACACGAAGTCCTGGTCGGCGTCGCCCTCCTCCTCCACGATCAGGAGGTCGTACTGGCCCAGCACTCGGGTGGACATCCAGCCCAGCAGCGTGCCGACCTCGAGGCCGGCGACCGAGCGCGTGACCTTGGACGCGATGGCGTCGTCCTCGAGCCGCTCGCCGAGCTTCTCGGTCAGCGGCAGCAGCATGCGCCGGAACGCGTTGACGTTGGCGTGCACCCACCCGGCGCGATCGGTGACCCGGGCCCGGGCCGGACCGGCCAGCGATCGCAGGCCGGTCTCGGCGGCGACGATCTCCTCGGCCTCCGCCGTCAGCTCGGCGAAGTCGGGACCCAGCGAGTCGTGGTGGTAGGAGTCGGCGAAGGGCTCACGCCCGGCGACCCGCACGGCGACACGCTCGGCGAGGTCCCAGGCGACGGGCTCCATCAGCGGCGCGGGTACTTGAGCGCGTTCATCTTCCTGAAGTACCCGACGACGGTTGCGACAACCGCCAGGATCGAGCCCGCGGCGAGCGGAACCCCGATCCAGTAGTGCCAGACCTGCCCCGCGAGAACCATGCGCCGATCCTAGGGAGTCGGCGGCCGGGTACCGGAACCGAGCGGGTTCGCTCAGGCCTCTTCGAGGGCGCGGAGGATCTTGTCCTTCAGCTCCTGGGGCACGGCTTCCCTGCACTTCTTCGAGATCACGATGCGCAGCTCGGCCTCGAAGTCGTAGTGCTCGAGGCACGGGTTGCAGTCGTCGAGGTGGACCCGGATGTGCTCGCGCTTCTCGACCGTGAGCTCCCCGTCGAGGAACGTGTAGAGCTCCTCGAGCGCCTCCTGGCAGGTGCCGTGCTCGTGTTCGGGATCATCCACGGGTCGCGGGCTCCTCGGTGGAAACGACGTCGTCGGCCGGGCGTTCGACCAGGCCGCGCTCGACGGCGAACTCGTACAACGCCTTCTGCAGCGCCTTTCTTCCTCGATGCAGCCGGGACATCACGGTACCGATGGGGATGTCCAGGATCTCGGCGATCTCCTTGTAGGCGAAGCCCTCGACGTCGGCCAGCAGGACCGCCATCCGGAACGTCTCCGGGAGGGACTCGAGGGCGACCTTGACCTCGTCGTCGGTGAACAGCTCGAGCAGCGTGTCCTCGGCGCTCTTGCTGATCCGCGCCTCGTCGATCCCGCCCAGCCGCCGGTACAGGTAGAAGTCCTCGACGTCCGCCAGGTCGGTCTCGTCGGGCCGGCGCTTCTGCTGCCGGTACCGGTTGATGTAGGTGTTCGTCAGGATGCGGAACAGCCAGGCCTTGAGGTTGGTGCCCTCCTCGAAGCCCGCGAAGCCGCGATAGGCCTTGAGGTAGGTCTCCTGCACGAGGTCCTCAGCGTCGGCCGGGTTGCGCGTCATGCGGAGCGCACCCGCGTACAGCGAGTCCATGTGCTCCATCGCCAGCTCGGCGAAGCGCTCCTTGTCGGCCACGGACCGACCGTACCCCCGCGGCTGCGAAGGTCCGAAGTGGAGCCCGAGAGGAGAATCGAACTCCTGACCTGCTCATTACGAGTGAGCTGCTCTGCCGTCTGAGCTACCCGGGCGGGGCGAGTCAGGTTACCCGACCCGTTCCCGGCTCCCGATCGCGTTCTCGGTACCGGAACCGACCAGATGTGGGGCGTTGCGGTGCCGAGAACGGTCAGACGGACGGGAGCTTGAGCAGGAGCGACTGCAGGAGGAGGGTCTCGTTGGGGTTGCGGGTCAGCGCCTCGCTCGCGTCGTCGATGGCACCCACCGCCTCGACGATCGGGCCCGCGTTGGACCCGGTGCC
>DASUCO010000033.1:0-8024 GCA_036275955.1 Acidimicrobiales bacterium | reverse complement strand
GCAGCCGGGCCACGGATGGTCACCGCACACACACCGAAAGGTCTCGTGCCGACCAACCGCATCGGACAAGTCGCGATCCCGGCAGCAGTCGTGGGTGTCGTGTGCATGATGGTCGTGCCGCTGCCGACCTTCCTGCTCGACCTCCTGCTCGTCGTGAACATCAGCGGCGCCGTGCTGATCCTCCTGGTCAGCATGAACGTGCGGAAGGCGCTCGACTTCGCCATCTTCCCGTCCCTGCTGCTGGTCGCCACGCTCTTCCGACTGGCGCTGAACATCAGCGCCACCCGCCTCGTCCTGCTCGACGGCAACGCCGGCAAGGTCATCGACGCCTTCGGCCACTTCGTGGTCGGCGGCTCGGTCGTCGTCGGCCTCGTCATCTTCCTGATCCTCATCGTCATCCAGTTCATCGTCATCACCAACGGCGCCGGGCGCGTGGCCGAGGTCGGCGCCCGGTTCACGCTCGACGCCATGCCCGGCAAGCAGATGGCGATCGACGCCGACCTGAACGCCGGCTTGATCGACGAGGACACCGCCCGCGCCCGGCGCGCCGAGATCTCGGCCGAGGCCGACTTCTACGGCGCCATGGACGGCGCGTCGAAGTTCGTCAAGGGCGACGCCATCGCCGCCATCATCATCACGCTGATCAACCTGTTCGGCGGGTTCGTCATCGGCGTGATGCAGCGGGGCCTCTCGCTCGACGAGGCCATCAGCACCTACAGCCTCCTCAGCGTCGGCGACGGTCTGGTCTCACAGATCCCCGCCCTCCTGATCTCGATCGCCACCGGCCTCATCGTCACCCGCGCTGCCACCGAGGGGAGCATGGGCTCCGACGTCGTGGCCCAGTTCGCCAAGCAGCGCCCGGCGCTGCAGCTGGGCGGCGTCGTCGTCTGCCTGCTGGCCATCGTGCCCGGCATCCCGAAGCTGCCGTTCCTGCTCATCGGCGGCGCCGTGCTGCTCATCGCCGGGCGCCTCCCCAAGGAGGAGGAGCTCCAGGCGGCGGCCGAGCTCGAGGCCGCCACGCAGGCGATCGAGCTGGGAGCGGGTCCCGCGCAGCAGGACCCGACCGAGGTGCTGCGCAACGAGATGCGCGTCGAGCCCCTCGAGCTCGAGATCTCCTACGACCTCGTCGATCTCGTCGACGCCGAGCGCGGGGGCGACCTCCTCGATCGGGTGCGCGCCCTGCGCCGCAAGCTGGCGCTCGAGCTCGGGATGGTGATCCCGCTCGTGCGCACCCGCGACAACCTCGACCTCCCGCCGCACACGTACTCCATCCGAGTGCACGGCGTGGAGATGGGCCGCGGCGAGTCGCCGCCAGGCACCGTCCTCGCCATCAGCGACGACCTGGCCTCGCTGCCCGGCACGCCCACTCGCGAGCCGGTGTTCGGTCTCGCTGCGAAGTGGGTCCCCGTCGAGCTGCGCCACCAGGCCGAGCTGCAGGGCGCCACCGTCGTCGACCGCTCCTCCGTGATCACCACCCACCTGGCCGAGATCGTGCGCCAGCAGGCCGGTCGCCTGCTCGGTCGCCAGGACGTCAAGGCGCTGGTGGACATGGTGAAGACCACCGATCCCGCCGTCATCGAGGAGCTGCTCCCCAACCTGTCGCTGGCCGAGATCCAGCGCGTGCTGCAGCTGCTGCTCGACGAGGGCGTCGCCATCCGCGACCTGGTGCGCATCCTCGACGTGCTGTCGGAGCGTGCGCGCGCCACGAAGGACCCGGAGGCGCTCGTCGAGGCCGTGCGCGGCGCGCTCGGTCCGGCCATCTCCGCGGCACACGCCGTCGACGGACGCCTGACCGCCATCACGTTCGAGCCGCTGATCGAGCAGAGCCTCCTCGAGGCACTGCGGGTCGGCGACCACGGCACGTTCCTCGCCATCGACCCCTCGCAGTCCGAGCGTCTCGCGCTCGAGGTGGCGCAGAAGGTCGACGACGCCGAGCGCGCCGGGGCCAGCGTGGTCCTGCTCTGCTCCGCTCCACTCAGGCCGGTCATCCGCCGCCTGACCCGAGCCGCCACGCCGCGGCTGCCGGTCCTGTCCTACAGCGAGCTGTCCGGCCAGCTCCAGGTCGAGACGATGGGGGTGATCGCCCTTGCCCAGACTGCAGACGTTTGAAGGTGACGGGCTCGAGGCCGTTCTTGCTCGAGTCAAGTCCGAAGCCGGGCCCAACGCCCGCGTGCTGGAGGCCAAGAAGGTCCGCGACGGCGGGCTCGGCGGGTTCTTCAGCAAGGAGCGCTTCGTGCTCACCGTCGAGGTCCCCGACCCGCCGGCCAAGCGGCCGCGCCCGGCGCGCCCGCAGCCGGCGCCGGAGCCCGAGCCCGAGCTGTCGATGGCGCCGCCGTCGTCGATCCTCGAGCTGGCCGACCTCATGAGCGAGGCCGAGGCCCGCGAGGCGGTGACCGAGCCGCCGCGCCCGATGGTCCGTCCAGCACGCATCGCCCAGCCGGCGCCGATCGCACCCGAGGCGGCGCCGATGCCGCGCCCGGCAGCCGTCGCCGCGCCCGCCCCGCTCCACCTGGCGGCGCCCGTGGCCACAGGTCCGGCACCGACCGTCGGGTTCCAGCCGGTGATCCTCCTCCCCACCGAGCGCGCCCCCGAGCCCATGCCCTCGACCGAGACGCAGTCGTTCCACGACGTGCTGGCTCGCCTCGCGGCAGAGATGCCGACCGCCGACGAGCAGATCGTCGAGGACATCGACGTGACCACGCTCGGCTTCGAGCCGATCAACGTGGCGGACATCGACACCCTCGACGTCGACGACTACGTCGAGGTCGTCCCCGAACCCGCGCACCACGACACCGAGCCGGCACCCGTGCTCGACCACCCCACACCCCCGGCGGACATCGCTGAGGAGCAGAAGGAGGTCGCCGTGCACCCGGCCATCATCGAGGAGCCCGAGACGCTCCCGGTCATCCCCGCCGCGCCGTCACTCATCCGCGTGCGTCGCACGCCCAGCGAGTTCGAGCGGACGATCGGCATGGGCCTGCTGGAGCTTGGCGTCCCGGCGGCCTACGTCCCCGACATCGAGGGCGCGTTCTCGCGCGCAGATGTCCGCGATGCGATCCGCACCGCGCTGCGCCTGCCCAAGCCGCCCGCGCTCCCCCTCCGCAACAACGCCATCGTCGCCGTCGTCGGCGAGCGCCGCGCCGCCATCAACCTGGCCGACCAGCTGGCCGACGAGCCGGCGCTCAATGGCGCCATCGTCAAGGTCGCCGACCGCCAGGGCTTCACGCTCATCGACGGCGGCGCACCGATGGCCGACGAGAAGGGCCGCCGCTCGCGGCCCAACCGCACGATCGTGGCGGTGCCGTCCACGCCTGGTCTGACGGCGGACTGGACCCGGCAGCTGCTCGACGACCTCGAGCCCGACATGGTGTGGGGCGTCGTCCCCGCCGCTCGCAAGTCCGAGGACATCGCGTCGTGGGCCATCGGCCTCGGCGGGCTGGACGTGCTGGCGCTCACCGGTCTCGACAAGACCGTCAGCCCGGCCACTGCCCTCCGGCTCGGCATCCCGATCGGACTGCTCGACGGCGCCAGCGCGTCGGTCGACGCCTGGGCCGATCTGCTGACCGCACGTCTCGCCGCGTAGCAGGCACGCTGTCGTCGTGGCCGACGAAGACCAGATCCGACCCGAGCTGCGCCAGCGCGTGAGCCTCCGGCTGGTCCGATGGGGCGTGAGCATGCCCTCCGTCGTCGAGGACGTCCTCGAGAGCGATCTCGTCGTCGCCGGCCCGCTCAACCTCGTCGAAGGTCAGATGCCCGAGAAGGAAGAGCGGATCCTCGTGCTGTGGGAGGACGCCAACGGGCCCCACCAGCTTCCGTGCGACATGGGCAACGTGCTGACGCGCGAGCTGCCGCAGTGGCAGGTGAAGCCGGCCGGCCCGGCGCGCACGGACCAGCGCCGCACCGCGGTGCGCGTGCACGCGGACACGACCGTGACGATCATCCGCGACCGGCAGGCGTACCCGGCGACGCTCGTCGACCTGAGCGAGGGCGGGATGCGGGCCACGCTCGGCGATGCCGAGACCGTGATCGGCGTCGGCGATCTCATCTCGGTCATCCTCAAGTTCGAGAAGGTCGAGCACGACATGCGCGCTCGCGTCGTGCGCGTGCAGGTCGAGCCCGACCAGCCCCGCACGATCGCCGCCAGCTTCCTCGACCTGACGCAGACGCAGGCCGACGAGCTGCGCCGGCACGTGTTCGCCGAGCAGACCAAGCTGCGGGCGAGGACGATCCAGTGAAGAAGTCGAAGGAACGGCGCTCCGGCACCGACCGGCGGACGGGCGACCGGCGCTCGCGCGTCGAGCTCGACGCCGTCGGCAACGAGCGGCGGGCCGGCGTCGACCGTCGCTCAGGCATCGACCGCCGCCAGAACCGCGGCATCGACCCGTACGCGCGCCTGCAGCTCTCGATCCTGGTGGGCGCGGTGCTGTCCTTCCCGGCCGTGCGCACGTGGATGGACGGCGCCATCCCGATCGACACGCTCGCCATCCGCGTCGCGATCGCCATGGTCTTCGCCGTCGTCGCCATCAACGGCCTGAACGCGCTGATCATGTCGTACCAGCCGAAGCCGTCACCGCAGGAGTCGACGACCGACGGGATCGAGGACGCGGTCCTGCTCGAGGGCGAGGACGGCGGCGGCGCGCTCGCCTAGGACGACGCGCTGGCGGCCGCCATCTGGGCGCGGTCGCTCGATGTCATGGCCAGCAGGTCGCGGTAGGTGTCCACGGCACGGTGGATCGTCGCCACGTTCGCCTCGATCGCTCGCTGCGCCACCACCACGCTGACCATCTCGGCGGCGATGTCGATGTTGGGGTAGCGCACGAGGCCCGCCGGATCGGCGTCCGGGTGGGTCGGCTCCGACAGGACCACGCCCTCCTCGGTGCCGCGCGGCGCCACCAGCGTGCTGACGCCGCCCTCGGGGTCGTCGACGTGGACGACCTGCTCGCCCTGGAAGGCGGGGCCGTCGGTCGGCTTGGCCGTCCGCAGGTTGGCCAGGTTGTGCGCGGCGGCGGCCAGGTCCTCCAGCGACGCGCTGATGCCCGACGTCGCCGAGCCGATCGCGTCGATCGCCTGCACGGGCCCAGCCTACGCCCGCGCGGGCGCTGGCGACCACAAGTGGTGGTCAGGGCACCACCGTGGTCGTCGACGACGTGGAGGACGTCGAGGACGTGGACGAGCTGCTGGAGGACGAGCTGGACGTGGTGGCCAGCCGCTGGCGGATGAACACGTCGATCAGGCCGCGACCCTCGACGTCATCGGGGGCCGGGACCGACGTGGTGGCGGTGATCGGCCGGTGCTCGACGACCTCGGGCAGGCCGCCGCTGAAGGCGGCGCCAGCCGCGGCGCCGGCGGCGGCCACACCGACCCCGGCCTTGGCTCCGGCGGCGGCCACGCGCACGCCGGCCTGGCCCACGCCGGCCAGGAACGGCTGCTCGGCCAGCCACGCCAGGGGCCCCATCAGGACCCGCAGCCGGCCCAGCGACACCCGCATGAACGCCCGCACGATCACCGGGTCGAAGTGGGTGCCGGCGCAGCGGACGAGCTCCTCGCGGGCGTCGGCCAGGCTCATCGCCTGCTTGTAGGCACGCACGGCGGTCATCGTCTCGAAGGCGTCGGCCACGGCGACGATCCGCCCCCCGAGGGAGATCTGGAGTCCGGCCAGGCCACCGGGATAGCCCTTGCCGTCCCAGCGCTCGTGGTGCTGCACCACCGCGGACGCCCAGTGGCCGAGCCACGGCTTCAGCGGGGCCACGATCTTGGCCCCCTCGGACGGGTGGCGCTTCAGCTCCTCCCACTCGCGGTCGTTGGGCTTGCCCGGCTTGTTGAGGGTGGTCTTCGACACGCGCAGCTTGCCGATGTCGTGCAGGAGCCCGGCCCAGCGGAGCATGTCCCGGTCGCGCTCGCTCAGCCGCAGCTCGTCGGCCACGACGTCGGTGTACGCCCGCACTCGTTCGGAGTGGCCGCGGGTGCGCCGGTCGTGAGCGTTCAGCTGGGAGATCAGCGCCAGGACCATCGCCGCCGACTCCCCCGGCTCCTTCGGTGACGACTTCAGGAGGTGGGTCGTGTTGTGTGACTTCAGCGCGATCGTGAACCGTGAAGGCGTCTTGTCGGGCACCAGCATCGACAGCTTCAGGAGGCTCGCGAGCGGCAGGGCGCGGCTCGCGAGGCGGTCGGCCACGACGAGGACGATGGTCGAGACGAGGAGCAGCCCGGCCAGCCACAGCGCGCTCGGCACGAGGCCGATCGGACGCCCGGTGATGTTGCCGAGCACGACGCCCGACGCGAACGAGGCGACGACGGGAAGGAGGCGGACGACGGCGATGATCAGGAAGGCCGCGAGCGGCCGGCGACGCCAGCGCTGCTCGCCCTGCACGGCCCTGTCATCGGCAGCGCACCGACCTGGTTGAGCGAACGGTCGGCCAGGATGCCCAGCCGTCCGGTGAGCGCCTCCTCGAACGCGAACGTGCAGTCGCCGGCGCCGGAGATGGCGTGCTCCAGCTCGTGCAACAGCGTCCCGCAGAACGCCGCCGCCGTCTCCAGCTGGTCGCGTCGGATCACGATCTGCCCGATCCCGGCATCCCAGACACCGACCACCTGCGCGTCGCCCTCGCCCAGCCGCATCGTCTCCGAGATGCGGATCTCCTCGACCCCGTGCTCGGCCAGGTCGATGTCGGACACGGCCAGGAGGGGCTCGAGGAGCGCGTACACGGCGCGCTCGTCGTCGGTGAGCTCGTCCGGCTCGACGAAGGAGAACGTGAAGCTCTCGTTCCACTCCTCCTGGAACGCCCGCAGGTCGAACATGGGACGGCCGTCGAGGTCGGTCACCTTGCGCAGGGCGCGGGCGATGTCCTCCGGCACGATCACCGGTCGGTAGCCGTCGTCGCGCGCGTAGGCGACGGCGGCGTGCCCGATCTGGCGGGGCGTGACGAACACGACGTCGGCCGTCGACTGCAGCACACGGCACGCGTGCACGGCGACGTCCTTCCAACCGAGCTCGTCGTGCATCTCGCCTGACGCGAAGCGACCCAGGTCGGCGGTGAGCGGCTGGGCCACCTCGGCCGACGTGCACGAGCGGAGGATGTCCTTGACGCGATCGCTGTACGCGCTGCGCCCGACGTTGGAGCGCTCGCGGTTGAGCGCGCGCCGCAGCGTGGCGTTGAGGTCGGTGATGTCGTACGAGAAGAGGAAGTCCGGCTCCTCGGCGACCAGCAGGCCCTTGACGTAGATGCGTCCCGGCGCGTCCTCCTCCACCTTGGCCAGGACGCTGCCGTAGCGCGTCGACTCGAGCACGGCGTCACCGGTGTAGCGGAGGAAGAACGAGCGCGCCGCGTCGATGTCGGCGTCGGAGACGCCGAGCACGACGCTCGTCCCGTCCATGTCGGGATCGGTCGGTGGCGCGACGAGGCCGTGCAGCGTGACGACGTCCGGGAAGTCGGCCTTGGGCCTGCGGGCGGTCGTGATGTCGCCGTGGCGGGACCGCAGGATGACGTCGATGTCGTGGCGGTCGAACACGGCGAGCGCGTCCTTCAAGCCGATGCCGAACTGCCCGATGACCGACGGGTGGCCCAGCTTCTCCGGGTTCTCCTTCTGCGTCAGGTGCTCGTAGCGCAACCCGCGCCCGTGGTCCCGGATCTCCCACCGGCCGTCCTCGAGGCGGCGCACCTCGGGCTCGGCCGAGCCGGTGAGGTGGTGCTCGTCCAGCGCGTTGGCCAAGAGCTCGCGAATGGCGTGCGAGACCGGCCAGTGCTCGAGCACCCGCTCGATGTTGAGGTCGAACGCCTGCACGACGTCGAGGCTACGGATGCTGTCCCGGTGACGCGGCTCGTCGCTGCTCGAGGTCGCGGTGGTACCGCTGGTCGAGCTCCTTGAGCTCGTCGTCCGCCTTGTCCTCGGCGTCCATCACGTCGTCATCCGGCGCATCGAGAGCGGTGAGCAGCTCGTTGAGCTTGACGTGCATCGCACGGGCGTTGCGGTTCTGGGCGTGCTGCAGGATCACCACGAGGACGAGCGTGACGATGGGCGCGCCC
>DASUCO010000032.1:0-10391 GCA_036275955.1 Acidimicrobiales bacterium | reverse complement strand
AGCGGGCTCTTCGGTCCGATCGTGTGCGTCACCCGCAGCGCGGTGACCGGGAGACCCGACGACAGCAGGTGCTGCTCGCACTGCACCTTGCCCACGCCGTACGCCTTGCGCGGGTCGTGGTCGTCCATGGCGTGCGTCGGGTGCGTCTCCAGCACCGGCTGGATGAAGCTGCGCTTGTACACGGCCACCGAGCTGGTGAAGACGAAGTGCTGGACCCGCCCGGCGAAGAGCTCGATCATCGGCTCGAGGTCGGGGATCGCGTACGCCGTGTTGTCGAACACGACGTCGAACTCGTCGCGGTGGGGGCCCAGCGCCTCCAGCAGTGCGCCCGGCTGGGTGCGGTCGACGTGGATGCGGCGAGCGCCGTCCGGCATCGCCGCCTCGTGGCTGTTCGCGATGGTGACGTCATGGCCGCGGCGGGCGAGCTCGAACACCAGGTGCAGGCCGATGTAGCGGTTCCCCCCGGTGACGAGCACGCGCATCGCGGTGACCGTACGACAGACTGCGGCATGGCGCGCCGGACGGGACCCTCGCGCTGGCCGCTGGTCGTGCTGGCCGTCGTGTTCATCGGCCTCGGTCTGCTGGCGCTGTTCGGCCGCGGTGGCGACGGTGGCGACGACGCCGCTGAGGAGACGCCGGCCGGGACCGCGGTCGTGACGCCGACGACGATCGAGGGGACGCCGGTGGAGGGCGACCCGGAGCCGATCGATCCCGAACACGGCGACTACGCGGTGACGTACCGGGTGGAGGGCTTCACGGCGGGCGGCGGCGCCGTCGTCGACGTGGAGCGACGCTGGGTGCGTGCGCCGTATGCCAGCCGCGTCGAGACGGTGCCCTCCGGTGCCAAGGACGCCGATCCGACCTTCGTCCAGGTCAGCGACTTCGGGATCCTCCAGACGGGACGCGAGGACGAGGCGCCCGTCGTGCTCCGAACCGAGCCGTCCGTGGCGCCCGGTGACGTGCGCATCGACCTCGACATCGACGTCGCCATCGACGCCGGCGTGCTCGAGTGGCGCCGCGAGGAGCGCACCATCCTGCGGCGACGCTGCCAGGTGTTCCGCGCCGGCGGGCCCGTGGACGTGGCGACGCTGACCCCGCCAGACACCGAGGCCGAGACCTGGGCCGACCTGTGCATCGCCGATGACGGCCTGCTGCTGCAGGAGGAGTGGGTGATCGACGGCGAGCCGTTCCGCCGGCGCACCGTCGTGGAGGTCGACGACTCGCCGACCCTCGAGGATGACCTGTTCGTGCCGCTGGGGGAGCCGGCGGACGGGCCCGAGGGCGGCTCGTTCGCCGAGCTGACCGCTGACAGCGTCCCACCGGATGTGGCCTTCTACACGTTGGCCGCACCGCCCGCCGGCTTCCGCCACCGTGGGCGGTTCGGCTACTCGCCACCACGGGCGCCGCTGGACGTCAACCAGCCGGAGCCATCGAAGGTGGCGCTCATCCTCGACGTCTACGAGGACGACGACGGCGGGATGCTCGTCGTCGCCAACGGCGGCACCAGCGACAACTCGACGATCGTCGAGGTCGGTCCGGACGACGTCACCGTCGATCTCGGCGCCGTCGGTCAGGGCGAGGTCGTGCTCGGCCTGCACCAGAACGAGGTCCGCGCCGGCTTCGACCACGGCCGCTTCCTTCGGGTCTACGGCACCCTGTCGATCGACGAGCTGGCCGTCATCACCCGCACCCTCACCGTCACCACCGACCCGAACGGCACCGTCACCGCCAAGTCCTGACGCGTTCTCGGGACCGGAGCGGACCAGATGTGGTCCGCTCCGGTCCCGAGAAGCGAAGCGTCGGTCAGGTCAGCCGCAGGAGCGGCAGGGTGGGTCGTTGGCGTGGTCGTGGCCGTCGGCGTCGTGGTCGAACGTCTCCGGCTCGGTCGATACGAAGACCGGGGCGGGGTCGTCGCCGAATGCGAACGGAAGGCCACTGACCCACGCGCCGAGCGTGTACCGGGCGCCGTTGTTCGACTTCTGGAGGATGCCCTTGCCCGGCTTCGTCAGCTCGTCGTTGCCCGAGCCGTTGACGTTCCACCAGACCTCGACGAAGTCCTTGATGGCGCCCGGGTCCTTCTCGGTGAACTTCACCAGTGGCGCGTTGACCCGGCCGCCGAGGGCGGGGGCCGCGAACAGGCCCTGACTCCACGTCTGCGGTGTCAGCTTGGGCCCGGCGTAGTGGATGCCGGCGAACGACAGCTGGAACGGGGACTGCCAGACGTTGATGCCGTTGCCCTCGAACCCGTCCTCGACGTGGTGGTACGTGCGGTAGCCCGACGAGTTCTCCTTGGCCTCGGAGAACACCCACAGCGGGCTGATGCCGTAGGCATGCTCCCACTGCGCCTGGTCGTAGGTGCGGCCGAAGAACGTCGTATCGGTCAGCGCCGTGCCGGAGATGAACCACTCCGGGTAGTAGCCCTGCCGCGTCGCCTCCGACGTGAGGAAGATCGGGTACAGCGGATCGCACACGCAGGTGATCACGTTGACACCGGCGGCGATCATCTGGCCGATGATGTTCGTCGACTGCTGCTGCTGCTGCTGGATGTCGAAGGTGTACCCGACGGCCCGCTCCAGCTTCATGCCCTGCGCTGACAGCAGCCCCTCGAAGTGCTCACGGCCGCGCTTGCCATCTGGGTCGATGACGTCGCCGGCACCTTCGAGGTAGATGAGGCCGAACTTGCGCTCGTCGTTGCTGACGCGGACGTTGGTGCCGGCCCACTTCGCCGGCGTGCCCTTCAGGCGCTTGGCCCAGTACTCGGCGATGTTCTCGTAGTACTCCTCGAGCGTCGGAAGGATGGTGTAGATGAACGGCGCGTTCTCCTGGTAGTAGACCCGGCTGTTCGAGGTCGTGCACACGCAGATGACGCCCCGCGCTGCGAGCTCCCCGGAGAACGCCTTGCCCGACGCGCTCGTCATGTGGACGACGATGAACGGCTTCAGCTGCGTCGCGATCGTCACGGCGTCGGCGCGGGCGACCTCGTCGCTCGTCGGGTCCCCCGTCCCGTCGAAGGTGACGAGCTTGACCTCGCGACCGTAGGTCTCGTAGTGCGTGTTGTAGTAGCGGACGAACGCGGCGGCGGCGCGTTCCATGTCCGCCGGGTCGTCGGCGCCACCGATGGCCTGCAACGTGGCTCGCGTGGCGGGGTCCTCCTGCGGTCGGTACCGAACCAGCAGGACCTGGTCGCCCTCGACACCCATCGACGTCGCGCCGCCGTTGTCGCCAGAGAACTTCGGCAAGCACCGCGGCGAGTACAGCGAGAAGTCCGGCATGGCCCCGTCCTCGCGACACTGCGTGTCAGGTCCCGGGGCGGGGTAGTTGCCGGGCCCGTGCTCCGGGCCCCATGCAGTCGCCGTGCCTTCCGCGGCCTTGGCGAACTCGGTCTGGGCCTTGAGTGGTGCGCCCGCCGCGCCCGCACCGCCTCCGGCGGTCGCGCCGCCGCCCGTGCTGCCGCCGGCGCCCGTCACCGCACCGCTGCCGCCGGCGACCGAGTCGCCGGAGCCGGCGCCAGCGACCGGACCGGCCGTCGACACGTCTTGGGCTCCGTCACCACCGGACGAGTTGCCCGGCATCAGCAGCACGAGCGCGGCCAGCACGACGACGACGGCGAGCGTCGGACCGTACCGATCCAGCAGCTCCTTCATGGTCAGGTTCATCGTCTCTGCCCCCCGGAGAGTCGAAGACGGCGCGCCGCATCCCCGGACGCGCTCCGGGCAGGGCTTCTCGGTCGTCCCTGCGACCTCCTGCAAAAACCTGAGACCTTCGTCACCTTTGTGGCAGGAGGTGGGTGTGCGAGCGCAGAAGCCGCTCACGTCCGCGTCCCGGGGGGGATCAATGGCAGCAACGCTCGAGCGCCCTGCGCTCGAACTCGACGACGACACGCTGGTGATCGACGTCGACCACGAGCCCGAAGACGAGCGCACTGACGGCGACCCGCCCCGTCGTGTCTCACAGATCGATGCATGGCTGCGCAACCCGCACGTCAAGTTCGGTCAGAAGGTCGCGGCCGGCGCACTCGGCTTCCTGATCTTCACCAAGTTCATCTTCCCGGCGCCGAACTCGATCCTGTTCCTCGGTGCCGTGCTCGGCTCGCTGTCCGCGCTGATCGCCATCGGCATCGTGCTGACGTACCGCGCCAACCGGATCATCAACTTCGCGCAGGGCGACCTCGGTGCGGTCGCCGGTGTGCTGTCGGTGTCGCTCATCGTCGGTCCGAAGTGGCCGTTCTGGCCAGCACTCGTCGTCGGACTCTGCGCCGGCGTCGCGCTGGGCGCGCTGGTCGAGTTCCTCTTCATCCGCCGGTTCGCCAAGGCGCCGCGCCTGATTCTCACGGTGGCGACGATCGGCATCGCCCAGATCCTGGCTGGCCTGCAGCTGATCATCCCGTCGTGGTTCGGCTACAACACCTCGCCGCAGAACTTCCCGACGCCGTTCGACTTCAGCTTCGTGTGGGCGCCGCTGGTGTTCCGCGGCTCGCACCTGCTGGTGATCCTCACCGTCCCCGCGCTGGCCGTCGGACTGAGCATCTTCTTCAAGCGCACCCGCACCGGCAAGGCGGTGCGGGCCTCGGCGGAGTCGTCGGATCGGGCGCTGCTGCTGGGCATCCCGGTGAAGCGCATCGGCACGTACGTGTGGGTGATCGCGGCGCTCCTCTCGGCGCTCGCCGCCGTGCTCCGCGCGCCGATCGTCGGCATTCCGATCGGTGAGACGCTCGGCCCCACGCTCATGCTGCGAGCGCTCGCCGCCGCGGTCATCGGTCGCATGGAGAACCTCACGGTGACGTTCGTCGCCGCCATCGGGATCGGCATGATCGAGCAGGCGGTGCTCTGGGAGACGGGCCGCACGGCTGCGATCGACCCCGTCATCTTCGCCCTGGTCATGATCGCCCTCGTCGTGCAGAGCCGGGGGATCGTGTCCCGCGCCGTCGAGCGCGGGCAGGCCACGTGGGCGTCGATCAAGGAGGTGCGCCCGATCCCGCCGGAGCTCCGCGACGTGCAGATCGTCCGCGGCTCGCTGCTGGCGATCAAGGTCGCCGTCGCCGGCACGCTCGTGATCGTGCCGACGATGCTCGGTCCCGGACGCGTGAACCTCATGGCGTTCGGCGTGCTGACCGGCATCCTGGCCCTCTCGTTGGTGGTGCTCACCGGGTGGGCGGGCCAGATCTCGCTGGGTCAGTGGGCCTTCGCCGGCTTCGGTGCGGCCGTGAGCGGAGCGATGCTCCAAGGCGGCTGGAACTTCTTCATCGCCGTGTTGTGCGGTGCGCTGGTCGGCGCGTTCGTCTCGATCGCGGTCGGGATCCCGGCGCTGCGCATCAAGGGCCTCTTCCTCGCAGTGGCCACGTTGTCGTTCTCGCTGGCGGCCGGCAAGTACTTCCTGAACAAGGAGTTCTTCGCGTACGTCCCGCAGGGGCGCATCGACCGGCCGACGCTGTTCGGGAAGTTCGACCTCGAGTCGGAGTACACGTTCTACTACCTGTGCCTCATCGTCCTCGCGCTGGTGCTGGCGTCACTGCGCTCGCTGCGCAACAGCCGGACGGGGCGCGTGCTGCTCGCCGTGCGCGAGAACGAGCGCGCCGTGCAGGCGTACGGCGTGAACCTCATCCGGGCCAAGCTGACCGCGTTCGCCATCTCCGGCTTCCTCGCCGCGCTGATGGGCGCGCTGCTCCTGGTCCACCAGCACAACATGCTCGGGAGCCAGCTGGCGCCGGAGAACAACTTCCGCCTGTTCAGCCTGGCCGTCGTCGGCGGTCTCGGCTCGCCCGCCGGTGTGCTCGCCAGTACGGCGGTGTTCACAACGATCGACTTCTTCGTCACCACCCCGGCCATCAAGCTGGCCACCACCGGCTTCGGTCTGCTCCTGGTGCTGATGGTCTTCCCCGGCGGCCTGGGCGGGATCATCTACGACGCCCGCGACGGCCTGCTGCGGCGCCAGGCCAAGCGCAAGAACATCCACGTGCCGAGCCTCGTCGCCGACGCCCGGGTCACCGAGGAGAGGCCACCGGACGAGGTGGACGTGCTGGAGCACGCCATGGAGACCGAGGAGGTGCGGGCATGAGCGAGGGCACGCGGCGCTTCAAGATCGACGGGATGCTGGGCGGGGCCAGCCTCGTCCCCCTCGCCGTCCTCTTCGGACTGAACGCGGTGGACGAGCTCGACCGCGCCGTCTTCGCCGTCCTCATCCCCGAGATCAAGGACCACTTCGACGTCGGCCTCGGTGCCGTCACCACGGTCATCGCCATCGCCGGTTTCGTCGCCCTCGCCGGTCAGGTGCTGGTCGGCTTCTACGGCGACCGGCTCTCCCGGGTGCGCTTCTCGGTCATCGGCGCGTCGGTGTGGGCGGTGTTCACGTTGCTGACCGGCCTGGCGCCCGGGCTCGTCGTGCTGGCCATCGCCCGCGCGGGCTCTGGTCTGGGCAAGGCCGTGAACGACCCGATGCACAGCTCGCTGCTGTCGGACTACTACGACCCGAACACGCGAGTGAAGGCGTTCTACTGGTACCGGATCGCCAACAACGTCGGCGTGATCGCCGGACCGGTCATCGGCGGCCTGCTCGCCTACTCGTTCGGGTGGCGCACCCCGTTCATCGTCTTCACCATCCCGACGATCATCTTCGTGGTCCTCGCCATGCGCCTGCTGCGCGAGCCGGTGCGCGGCCGGTGGGAGCGCGAGGCCGCTGGCGGTGACGACGAGGCAGCACTGCTCGAGGACGACCCGCCGAGCTTCGCCGAGTCGTGGAAGGTGGCCCACTCGGTCAAGTCGCTCAAGCGCATCTTCATCTCGCTGCCGTGGTTTGCCGCCGCGCTGTTCGGGATCGCCACCCTGTTCTCGGTCTTCTACGACGAGATCTACAGCCTCAACGAGGCGCAGCGCGGGTTCCTGGCCGCAGCCGTCGAGCCGGCCCAGATCGTCGGCTCGCTGTACGGCATCCGCCTCGTCACCCGGAGCTTCCTGAAGGACCCGGGGCTGATCCTCAAGCTGGTCGCCGCGGGTGGCCTCGGTGTGGCCGGCGGTCTCGTGATCATGGCGGTGTCGCCCAACCTGGCCGTCGCGGTCGTCGGGCATGCGCTGGTCGCCGGCTCCTTCGGTCCGCTGACTGCGGGCATCTACTCGACGATGTCGGTCGTCGCTCCGCCCCGCATCCGCACGATGGTGTTCGGCATCGGCGCCCTCTGGTTCATGCCGGGTCTGGTGCTGCTCGGCGCCGTCGGTGGCATCTCCGACGCGATCGGCATCCGCGGCGGCATCGCGCTGATGGCGCCCGTGTTGGCCGTCGGCGCCTTCCTCATGGCGTCGGGTGGCGCGTTCGTGCGGGACGACATCCGACGTGTGCAGACCGCGGCGCTGGCACAGGCCGAGATCCGGCGCAGCCGCCTCGAGGGCGACCCCAAGCTGCTGGTGTGCCGCGGTCTGGACGTCGCCTACGGCCAGACCCAGGTGCTGTTCAACGTGGACTTCCACGTCGACGACGGTGAGATCGTCGCCCTGCTCGGCACGAACGGCGCCGGCAAGTCGACGCTGCTGTCGGCCATCTCCGGACTCGTCGAACCGAGCGGTGGGGCGATCGTGTTCGACGGCAAGGACATCACCGTCAAGCCGGCCAACGAGACCGTTGCCGCCGGCATCGTGATGGTGCCCGGCGGCAAGGGCGTGTTCCCGACGCTGACGGTGCAGGAGAACCTCGAGCTCGCCGGCTGGCTGTTCAACAAGGACAAGGAGCACATCGAGGAGGCGACGGCCAAGGTCCTCGAGTACTTCCCGATCCTGCGCGAGCGCTGGAACGAGAAGGCGGGGAACATGTCCGGCGGCGAGCAGCAGATGCTCACCCTCGGCCAGGCGTTCATCGCCAGGCCCAAGCTCCTCATGATCGACGAGCTCTCGCTGGGCCTCGCACCCGTCATCGTCGAGCAGCTGCTCGAGATCGTGAAGGCCATCCACGCCCAGGGGACGACGATCATCCTCGTCGAGCAGTCGGTGAACGTGGCCATCACCGTCGCCAAGCGGGCCGTCTTCATGGAGAAGGGCGAGGTGCGCTTCGACGGTCCCACCGCCGGTCTGCTGGACCAGCCCGAGATCCTCCGCGCCGTCTTCCTGCAGGGTGCGGCCGCCGGACAGGACGCGGCCAAGGGCAAGGCCAAGGGCAAGGCGGCGGCGGCGGCGAAGGCCGCCGAGTCCAGCGTCGTCGGCTCCCGCCGCTTCGTGCGAGGCGAGCCGCAGACCATCCTCGAGACGACCGGGCTGAGCGTCGCCTTCGGCGGCATCCGCGCCGTCAACGACGTCAGCATCCAGCTCGCCGAAGGCGAGATCCTCGGTCTCATCGGTCCGAACGGCGCCGGCAAGACGACGATCATGGATCTGGTCTCCGGCTTCCTCACCCCGAGCACCGGCCGCGTGCGGTTCGAGGGGGAGGACATCACCGAGCTCTCGCCCGATCTGCGAGCGATGCGGGGCCTGGGACGGTCGTTCCAGGACGCCCGCCTGTTCCCGGCGCTCACCGTCACCGAGAACCTCGCCATCGCCTTCGAGCGCCACATCAAGACTCGCGACCCCATCGCGGCCGCGCTGATGTCGCCGGCGACTCGCGTCTCGGAGAAGGAGGTGGCGGCGAAGGTCGACGACCTCATCCACCTCATGAACCTGGGGGCGTTCGCCAACAAGTTCGTGGGCGAGCTGTCGACCGGCACCCGGCGCGTCGTCGACATCGCCTGCTCGCTGGCTCACGGGCCAAGCGTGCTGCTGCTCGACGAGCCCTCGTCCGGCATCGCCCAGCGCGAGACCGAAGCCCTCGGGCCGGTGCTCATGAACATCAGGGAGCAGACGGGCGCCGCCCTGCTCGTGATCGAGCACGACATGCCGCTCATCCAGTCCATCTCGGACCGGCTGGTGGCGCTGGAGCTCGGCGCCGTGATCGCCGAAGGGAGTCCCACGGACGTGATCAACCACCCGCGGGTCGTCGAGTCCTACCTGGGCGAGTCGGCCGCCGTCATCAACCGGTCAGGCGACAGCATCGACCTGACGTCCACGAAGAAGCCGGCGACGCCCCGCCGCCGCAAGCAGCTGGTGGCTTCGGCTGGGCGGGGGGGTGAGTCGAAGTGATGCGCCGGGTGCTCGTCGTCGCCGCAGTCGCCGTCGTGCTGCTCCTCAGCGTGCCGACGGCGTCGGCGGCCAAGCGCGGACCGGTCGGCTGGTGGACGCGCTCGCCTGCGGCCTCGGCGCCGGACGGCGGCATCACCGTGGGCAACGCGCCCGACGGCCCGGTGTCGGTGGCCGCCATCGAGGTCGACCTGGAGGACGGCGTGTCCTCGGCGAAGATCTCCTTCGCCCAGACCGGAGGCGCGGCGCCCACCGCCGCGCAGCTGGTGGCGTGCATCATCTCCGGCGGCTTCGGCTCGGTGCAGGGCGGTCCGATCGAGGAGGCACCGGCCACCACGTGCAGCAGCACGCAGGCGGCGGTGACGTCGGCGGACGGCGTGACGTGGACGGTCGACATCACCGACCTCGTCGGCGACCGCGCCGGCTCGGTTGGTGTGGCCATCGTGCCCGCCACCGGTGCCACGGGGGTGTGGGACCTGCAGTTCGACAAGCCGGCCCTCCAGGCCACGGCGGCACCGTCGTCGTCGGGTTCGTCGTCCGGCAACCCCACGGGTCCCAGCCCGTTCGCGTCGACGGCGACGACGGCGTACCGGGCGCCGAGCACGGGCAGCTCGTCGTCGTTCGCGGCGCCGAAGCCACCGGCGGTCAAGGCGCCGGCGACCACGGTCGCGCCGGCCACCACCACCACGATCGCGGTCGAGGGTGCTCTCACCGACACGGTGGCGCTCAGCGCCGCCAACAGCTCGAGCGACGGTGGCAGGACGGGCCGGCCGGTCGGTCAGGCCATCACGCTGGCCGTGGTGGCGGCGGTCATCGGCACCATCGCCGGCTTCGGGCACAAGGTCGCCACCGCTCGCCTCGCGCCGTAACCGCTAGATGATCTCGCGCGCGTCCCGGTCGGGCAGCGGGGGATAGGGCGCCAGCGGCAGCGTCTGGTACCAGAACGCGGTCGTCGAGATGTCGTCCTGCAGCTGCAGGTAGCGAGGTCCGCGCCGCCAGCCCAGCGCCTGCATCGTGACCTTGAGGTCGCTGCGGAAGCGGATGGGGTCGGTCAGGTGCCAGCGGTAGAGGCTGAAGCGCTGCTGGCTGCGATACGTGCCGTCGGGGCGCAGCACCTGGGGCATGCCGGCGTACGGCGTGGAGAACTCCGTGTACTGCCCGTCGACGTCGAAGTTGTACGACCCGCAGAAGTAGTCCTCGGTGCCGGTGCCGCAGATGGTGGGGAACTCGTCGTCGCCGTCGATGAAGAACTTGACCTCGCCCTCGCCCCACCAGCCGCTGTTGTTGACGCCCCACGCGCAG
>DASUCO010000031.1:0-5406 GCA_036275955.1 Acidimicrobiales bacterium | reverse complement strand
GCCGCTGCTGCGGGAGACGGTCGAGCCCCACGGCGTGACGGTCATCGAGGCCGACGCCATGACCTTCGACTGGTCGGCGCACCTCGGCGAGGACCACGCCGTCCTGGTGGCCAACCTGCCGTACAACATCGCCACGCCGCTGGTGGCCGACCTGCTCGACGGCGTCCCCCAGATCGACCGGATGCTGGTGATGGTGCAGCGCGAGGTGGGCGAGCGGCTCGCCGCGGGCGTCGGCGACGAGCAGTACGGCGCGGTGTCGGTGAAGGTGGCCTACTGGGCCGAGGCCAAGGTCGTGGGCCGGGTGCCGCCGACGGTGTTCATCCCCCAGCCCAAGGTCGAGTCGGCGCTGGTGTCGATCGTGCGGCGAGCCGAGCCGGCGGCCGAGGTCGACTTCGCGCTCGTGCGCGCCGGCTTCGGCCAGCGCCGCAAGATGCTGCGCCGGGCGCTGTCGGGGCTGGTCGACGACGCGACGTTCGCGTGCGCCGGCATCCGCCCCGAGGCGCGCGCCGAGGAGCTGGACGTCGCGGCATGGGGCAGGCTGACGGCGTGCGCGCGCCGGCCAAGCTGACGTTGTCGCTGCGCGTCACCGGCGTGCGCGACGACGGCTACCACCTGATCGACGCCGAGATGGTGACGCTCGACCTGGCCGACGAGCTCGTGTTCCGCGACGGCGACGGGCTCACGATCGAGGGCATCGCCGTCGACGCCGGCGAGGACAACCTCGTGGCGCGGGCGCTGCGCGCCGTCGGCCGTACCGCCCACGTCACGGTCACCAAGCGCATCCCGGCCGGCGCTGGGCTGGGCGGCGGCTCGGCTGACGCCGCCGCCGCGCTGCGCTGGGCCGGGTGCGACGACCTGGATGTCGCGGTGGCGCTCGGGGCCGACGTGCCGTTCTGTCTCGTCGGCGGGCGCGCACGCGTGACCGGGATCGGCGAGGTGCTCGAGCCGCTGCCGTTCGTCGAGCGGACCTTCACGCTGCTCACGCCGCCGCTGCACGTCTCGACGCCGGCCGTCTACCGGGCGTGGGACGACCTCGGCGGTCCCCGGGCCGTCGGTCCGAACGACCTCGAGCCGGCTGCGCTGGTGGTCGAGCCCCGGCTGGCCGAGTGGCGGGATCGCCTGGCCGACGCCACCGGGCAGGTGCCGGTGCTGGCCGGCAGCGGCGGGACCTGGTTCGTCGAGGGAGCGTTCCCGGGCGCGGACCGGGTCGTGACGCGAACGAGCCCCCGCTAGCGGGGGCCCGAGGGGTTCCTACTTCTTGGCACGACGCTGGAAGCGCGTGCGCTTCAGCATCTTCTTGTGCTTCTTCTTGCGCATGCGCTTGCGGCGCTTCTTGATGAGCGATCCCATGACGGCTGACGACGTTACCGGAGCGGGCTGATCCGACCAACCCGGGCAGACCGACCATCCACCACCTCGGCGTTCACCTCCCGTACAACTCCCTGAAGCCAGGAGATGGAGGTGGGTCCATGTCGCCGCAGATCCTCCGATCACTACGACAGCTCGAAGGCCACCACGTCTCGGTGCGCCTCGAGGACGGCAGTCGGCTGGACTGCGAGCTCGTCTCCAGCGCCAGACGGGGCGCCGCCACCGTGTGGCTCCACGACGACCGGGGCGACGACCTCTTCGTCCCCGTCGACGACATCGCCGACGTCCGCCAGATCGCCTAGGGCGCCACGGCCTCGTCGAGCCAGGCGAGGTACGGCGGGGCTCCGGCGGTGACCGGCAGCAGCAGGATCTCGGGCACCTCGTACGAGTGCAGCTCCGTGATCGCGGCACGCACCTCCTCGAAGCGGTCCTCCCGCGTCTTCACGAGCAGCAGGACCTCCCGCTCAAGGGCCACCTTGCCCTTCCACTCGTACCGACTCGTGATGGGCAGCGCCTGCACGCACGCCGCCAGTCGCCGCTCGAGCAGCGCATCGGCGATCCGAGCCGCCTCCTCCTCGCTGCCCGCCGTCGTCGTCACCACTGCATGCACACAAGCCTCCGATCACTGTCACAACCCGTTCGTATGGTGCGAACGTGGCGAAGCGTTGCGGCCGCTGCGGCGTGGAGAAGGACGAGTCGGAGTTCAACCGGCGCGGCGCGGGCAGCACCGGCCTGCAAGGACGGTGCCGGTCCTGCAACAGCGAATACCTGAAGCAGCACTATCGCGACAACGCCGACTACTACAAGGAGAAGGCGAGTCGCACGAACAGGCGCATTCGAGCCCGGAACCAGCGCCGTCTCCGCGAGTACTTCGCCTCTCATCCTTGCGTCGACTGCGGCGAGAGCGACCCGGTCGTCCTGCAGTTCGATCACGTGTGCGGCGAGAAGGTGGACAACATCGGCTCACTCGTCGGGGGCAAGTTCAGCTGGGAGAAGATCGAAGCCGAGATCGAGAAGTGCGAGGTCCGGTGCAGCAACTGCCACTGGCGGAAGACGGCGAGGCAGTTCAATTGGTACGCATACTTGGGCGACCCTTCGGGGGTAGTTCAATTGGCAGAACACCGGCCTTTGGAGCCGGTTGTTGGAGGTTCGAGCCCTCCCCCCCGAGCCAGTGGTAGGACTCATCCGGTGACCCGTCCCCTCGCCTCTGTCGTCCTCGCCGCCGGCGAGGGCAAGCGCATGCGCTCGGCGCGCCCCAAGCCGCTGCACCTGCTGTGCGGGCGGGCGATGCTCCTCCACATCCTGGACGCCGTCGCCGAGATGGGCGCCGACCGGGCCGTCGTGGTCGTCGGCCACGGCGCCGAGCGCATCACGAAGAAGGTCGTCGACGTCGGACCGCCCGACCTGCCCATCGAGTTCGTCGAGCAGGAGGTCCAGCGGGGCACCGGTGATGCCGTGATGGTCGCCCTCACCGCCTTCCCCGACGATGACGACGACGAGGGCGACCTGCTCGTCCTCCCCGGCGACCACCCGCTGCTGCGAGCGACCACGCTCGAGTCGCTGGTCGAGCAGCACCGCGCCACCGACGCCGCCTGCACCGTCCTCACCGCCCGGGTCGCCGAGCCCGCCGGCTACGGCCGCATCGTGCGCGACAAGCACGGAGACGTGCGCCGCATCGTCGAGCAGCGCGACGCCGATGCCGAGCAGCAGGCCATCGACGAGATCAACCTCGCCATCTACTGCTTCAAGCGCAGCCTGCTTGCACCGGCGCTGCGCCGCGTCACCCCCGACAACGTGCAGGGCGAGTACTACCTGACCGACGTCATCGAGGTCCTGGCCCAGGCCGGCCACACCGTCGGCGGCATGGAGGTCGGCGACCTGGCCGAGGCACTCGGCGTGAACGACCGGGCCCAGCTGGCCGAGGCCGAAGCGGAGCTGCGGCGCCGCACCAACGAGCGGTGGATGGCCGCGGGGGTGACGATGGTCGACCCCGACCAGACCTACCTCGACACTGCAGTCCGCATCGCGGCCGACGTCACCCTCTTCCCCGGCGTCATCCTCCAGGGATCGACCACGATCGGCGAGCGGACCGAGGTCGGTCCCGGCACGCGCCTGGTCGACTGCACCGTGGGCGCCGACTGCCGCATCGACCAGACCGTCGGCGAGCAATCGGACATCGGCGACGGCTGCCGCGTCGGACCGTTCGCGTTCCTCGCGCCCGGCACGTCGATTGCACCCGGGACGGACACGGGGGCCTTCTACACTTCGTCGTGATGGAGCGGCCGACGACCAAGCGGATGGTGCTGTTCTCGGGTCGGGCGCACCTCGACCTGGCCCAGGAGATCGCCACCGAGCTGGGTGAGACGCTCGGCGAGCCGAACATCCAGACCTTCCGCAACGGCGAGCTGTACTGCCGCTTCGACGAGCTCATCCGCGGTGCGGACGTCTTCATCATCCAGACCCACTCCGACCCGGTGAACGAGTCGATCTGGGAGCAGCTGATCATGATCGACGCCGCCAAGCGCGGCTCGGCCAAGCGCATCACCGCGGTGTGCCCGTACTACGCCTACGGCCGTCAGGACCGGAAGGCCCGCAACCGCGAGCCGATCACCGCCAAGCTCCTCGCCGACTGCCTCACCGTGGCCGGCGCCGACCGCATGGTGTCGATCGACCTGCACGCCGGCCAGATCCAGGGCTTCTTCGACAAGCCCGTCGATCACCTCACGGCGATGCCCGTCCTGGTCGAGTACCTGCGCGAGCACGCGCCGGAGGACCTCGTCATCGTCTCGCCGGACGCCGGCCGCATCAAGGTGGCCGAGCGGTTCAGCCAGCACCTGGGCGCCGACCTGGCGTTCATCCACAAGCGCCGGCCGAAGGACAAGCACGGCGAGGTCGAGGCCCGCGCCGTGATCGGCGAGGTCGCGGGCCGGGCCTGCGTCGTGATCGACGACATGATCGACTCGGGCGGCACCATCTGCGCCGCCGCCGACATCCTCAAGGAGGAGGGCGCCACCGACATCTGGTGCTGCGTCACCCACCCGGTGCTGTCGGACCCGGCCGTCGACCGCCTCAAGAACAGCGAGTTCTCGAAGGTGATCGTCACCAACACGCTGCCGATCCCCTCGGAGAAGCAGATCGACAAGCTCGAGGTGCTCTCGGTGGCGAAGATCTTCGCCCAGGCGATCGACGCCATCTTCGAGGACTCCAGCGTCGGTGACCTCTTCGGGGGCGAGAACTACAACTGAGCGGCCCGCTTGGGGCCTCCGGGCCCGATCCCGCTAGCCTTGCTCGGTCCCACGTAGCGGTTTGGAGCAGGAGCGCGCCATGTCTGAAGTCACCCTCAAGGCAGCACCGGGTCGAGAGCCCGGGTCGCGCGCGTCCGGCCGCCTCCGCACGTTCGGGCAGGTCCCGGCCGTCGTCTACGGCCATGGCATCACGCCGGTGCCGGTGTCGGTCGACTGGCGAGAGCTGCGGGCGGCCCTGACCACCGAGGCCGGCTCCAACGCGCTGATCAACCTCGAGGTCGGGAGCGACAAGCACCTGACCGTCGTGCGCGACATGCAGCGCCACCCGATCCGGCACGACGTGCTCCACGTCGACTTCCAGGTCGTCAGCCGCGACGAGGTCATCTCCATGGACGTCCCGGTGGTCCTCACCGGCGAGAACGAGACCATCGAGAAGACCGACGGCGCCACGATCGAGCAGCAGATGCACTCGCTGACGATCAACTCCAAGCCCGGCAACATCCCGAACGAGATCCCGGTGGACATCTCCGGCCTCGAGGTCGGCTCCACCATCCGCGTCGGCGACCTGACGCTGCCGGCCGGCGTCGACACCGACGTCGACCCGGACGAGACCGTCGTCTCCGTGATGATCGTCCAGGTCGAGCTGCCCGAACCCGGCGAGGGCGAGGAGGCCGAGGGCGAAGAGGGTGCCGAGGGCGAGGCCGCCGAGGGTGCCGAGGGCGAGGACGCGCCGGCCGCCGAGGGCGGCGAGGGCGAGTCCGCCGAAGCCTCCGAGTAGGACCCCGTGTTCGGT